>JAPPIX010000352.1:13845-21406 GCA_028820495.1 Gammaproteobacteria bacterium | reverse complement strand
AGCCGTCCTCGTCAGCGTCGAGCCGGGAGAACAGTCTTTCCTTCATGGCGGCCTTGTCGAGTTTGCCGCCCTTCCCATCCCGCTTTGGCTTCCCGCCCGGATGTCCAGCGGATCGTGCTGCGTCGAGTTCCTCGCGGGAAATGGAGCCGTCGCCGTCGGCATCAATTGCCTCGAACTTCGGACCCCGGCCATCGCCCCTCGAGTGGCGGTGATGGCCGCGGCGCATGAATCGGGGCGGACGCACGTCCGCAGCGTTGAATTCGTCCGAGCTGATCCTTTCATCGCCATCGGCGTCGATGGCGGCGAAGCGCTCTGCGGTGTACGTCTCAAACTGGGCAATGGAGATCGGGCCACGGCGCTCGCCGTGAACGGCCGGGGCGGCGATCAACAACACGCTGCTCAGGAACAATGCGGATTTCATATCAGCTTCCTAAAGTGGATTGGACACTTGCTTATACGCTCCCCGGCGGCTAATCCGTCGCATAGGAGACCGCGGTCAGCCGCCAAGTCCGCTCGGCGGCGGTAACCAAAGCCCCGGCCCGCTGGTTGAGCAGGGCTTGGGCGAGGGGGGAATCGACGCTGATGCAGCCGACGGACGCATCCGCCTCGTCAGCGCCCACGAGCCGGTAGCGGCTCCGCTCCCCAGCGGCGTCCTCGACCGTGACCCAAGCGCCAAAACGCACCCGCGTTCGATCTTCGGGCAGGCGCTCCACGACGGTCAGTTCGTCGAGACGGCGTGACAGGTAGCGGATGCGGCGGTCGGTCTCGTGGAGCTGCTTCTTGCCGTAGAGGTATTCCGCGTTCTCCGAACGGTCGCCGAGCGCCGCCGCCTCGGCCACCTTCTGCACCAGCGCAGGCCGTTTGCGCTTCCAAAGCTCGGTCAGCTCCGCCTGCAAGGCGTCATAGCCAGCCCGGGTTATGTAGGGTGAGGACTTGGCGGCTGGGGGCCGATAGCGGCTCAAGGCGGGTCTCCCAAGGGCAGAGAACGGAGAATGGCGCATCCGAGACACCCTCCCTCGATCGCACAGGGCCAATGACTTACATGCATTGCAGACATCTCCACTAGCCACGGCTCGAAATGAAGTGGTGTGATGGCGATTTCGTCACCAGGCCATTGGAGGGCTATACTACATGCAGCAGGCAGCAAGGGAGATCCAAGGGATGGCCCAGCGATTGGAGTCTTCGGGATTGGAACGGGCCCAAGCCTACGCGGTGATCGAGGAAATCGGCAACGCGATCGAAAAGTTCGCAGTCACGCCCGAGGTGCTGCGCAAGGAACTCGAAGCGAACAACAAGGTCATCTTCCAGCGGATAGATCGCTTGGAATCGCTGGTGAAGCTGGGCATGGGATGGCTGTTCGCCTTCCTCGTGGCCTTGTTGGGCGGAATGATGGGTCTGATGGGCATGCTGCTGCCTTAGTGTCGTGTCCGAACGCCCCCCGCTGCGCTTCGGCGTCTGCTACGACTTCCGCAATCCGCCGGATTCGGGCATCGCCATGCCTGACCTCTACCAAGCAGCGTTGCGGCAAATTCGCTGGTTGGACGACTTGGGCCTTGACCTCATCTGGTTCACCGAGCACCACTTCATCGACGACGGCTACCTGCCGGCTTGGATTCCGGTGGCGTCCGCCGCCGCCGCGCAAACCCGCCGGGTGCGCTTCTCCTCCGACATCTGCCTGCTGCCGTTCAACCATCCGCTGCGCTTGGCCGAAGACTTGGCGGTGCTGGACAACCTAAGCAACGGCCGCGTCGAGCTAGGCGTCGGCATCGGCTATGCCCCCCACGAATTCGCCGGCTTCGGCATTCCCGTCAGCCGGCGCGTATCCCTTTCGGACGAGGGTCTGGAGGTGCTCAAGCTCTGCTTTTCCGGCGAGCGGTTCTCCTATCACGGCAAGCGCCATCAGTTTCAGGACGTGCAAATCACCCCCGGCTTCGTGCAGGAAGGCGGTCCGCCGCTTTGGGTGGCCGCCATGTCCGCCGCTGGCGCCCGCCGCGCCGCCCGCTTCGACTGCCACCTGCTGCCCCAAGGCGACCGCAGCGCCACCCTGGATGTCTGGCGCCAGGAACTGGGTGAGGCCGGACGCAATTCCGAAGCGCACCGGGTGGGCATCATCAAAGGCGTGTTAGTGACCGATGACCCGGAGCGGGATTGGCCCGCCGTCCGCCAAGCCGAGCGCTACCGCATGCGCCTCTACAGCCGTTTCTTCGCCGAATCCAACACCGACTTTGGCGCTGGCGAACACATTCCGCAAACTTGGGTGGTGGGCGACGTGGACCACTGCGTCACCGAACTCGGCCGTTTCATCCGCACCTACGGCATGACCGACATGGTGACTTGGGGCATTCCGCCCGGCTTGGCGCCGGACGCCATGGCGGACAGCCTGGAGCGGTTCGCAACCGAGGTGGCACCGCGTCTGCGCGCCGAGTTCAGCGCTGCGGCCCGCTAGGCCCCGTTTCCATCGGCAGAGAGTCGTCGCGAGCCCACTCAGCGAGTGATCCGTCGTAGAGTGCGACGTTCTCCTGGCCGCACAGCAGGCAGGCGAACGCATCGACGGTTGCAGTAACGCCGACCGCACAATAGTTGATCACCTTCGGAACGGAGAGCAGCCCCTTCGCGCCGAGCGCCTCCCGCAGCGCCGCCGCCTTCTTGAAACAGCCGTCTTCGAGCAGATCGGCAAAGAACAGGTTCAGGCTTCCGGGAATGTGGCCTTTGCGCCCCATGCTGAAGTCGCCTTCGCCCGCGTAATCGTTTGGGGACAGCGAGAACACCGTGCGGACTTTGGCGTCTCCAATGGCGGCAAGCACCTCGTTTCGGTCCGCGAACAACGAAGGGTTCGGGTTCGCCGTGAAATCGCCGGGCGGATAGCTGGCCGAATCCTGGGAGAGTAGGTGTCCGCCCGCCTGCCAGGCCTCAAGGCCACCGTCGAGCACCCGCACATGCTCATGTCCGCAGTAGTGGAGCAACCACCATGCGCGGGTGGCAAGCGCGATCAGATCGCGGCTGTACACCACCACCTCGGTGTCGTTGGAGATGCCGAGGCGGCGGAACAGCGCCTGAAGTTGGGCGACCGGCGGCAGCGTGAAGCCAAGATCGGACGATGGGTCCGAAGCGTCGTTGATCAAGTCCAGGAACTGGGCGCCGGGAATGTGCCCTTCGTTGAATCGGGCCAGCCCGGACTCCACGCTGAAGCCGCCGTCGGGCGTTGGTGCGAAAATTACCGTCGCGTCCAGGATGCGCCTGCCGCCGAGATCGGCGGCAAGCTCGTCGGCCGAGATGAGGTATTCCGGATGGGCGTAGTTCATTGGTTAATCCCTTAGTTTAGCGCACGGAACACCGTCGCGCCCCGCGAGACGGTTTCCACTACTTCAAGGTCAAGGAGTTCCGCGGCGGGCATCGACAGAGGATTGCGCGACAGCACCACCAAGTCCGCCTGCTTGCCCGGCGTCAGGGTGCCTTTGCAGCACTCCTCGAACGACTGGTAGGCGGCGTTGGCGGTCACCGCCCGCAGCGCCTCGAGCGTGTCCAAGCGCTGCGCCTCGCCGAGCACCTGTCCGCTGCGGGTCAGGCGGTTGGTGGTCGCCCAAACCAAGCGGATCATGTCCGGGGGCACGACGGGGGCATCGTTGTGCACCGTGAACGGCATGTTGCGCGCCAAGGTCGAGCGGGTGGGGCTGATGCGCCGCGCCCGCTCCGGCCCGAGGACCGAATCCCGATGCCAGTCGCCCCAATAGAAGGTGTGCGCGGAAAAGTACGACGGCACCACGCCGAGCGCCGCCATGCGGTCAATCTGGTCTTCGCGCACCGTCTGGGCGTGAATCATGACGGTGCGGTGGTCACCCAACGGAGCGCTTTCCGCCGCCTTGTCCAAGGCATCAAGCAGCATCTCGGCGGCGGCGTCGCCGTTGCAATGCACCAGCATGGGCACCCCTGCCCCGGCGAAGCGCGCGACCTGGGCATCGACGAAGTCCTGCGGCACCATGGGATAGCCTCGGTACTCGGCGTCCAAGCCCGGTGGCGGAACGAAGTACGGCTCGCTGAGGTAGGCGGTCTTGCCTTGGGGAGAGCCATCCAGGAACATCTTGACGCCACCGAGCTTGACGCGGTTTTGGTACTCGCCCAGCGCCAGGCCCTCCGGCATGTCAAATTCAGGATCCATGGCCGCGAGATAGACCTCCAGGTCAAGCGCCAAGCCATCGGTGTCCGCAACCTCGGCGAAGCGCTCGAGCTCCGCCACTGACGCGGCCCCGTCCTGAACCGTGGTGATGCCGTGGCTGGCGTAGACGTCGAGCGCGGCGTGGATGTCCGCCGCCGAAAGATCGCCGCCGCCCATCACCGTGAAGCGCACCGCTTCGGTGGCCGTTTCCTCAAGCACGCCGTTGGGTTCGCCTCCCGCCCGGCGGCGGATGACGCCGCCCGGAGGATCGGGCGTGTCCTTGCTAATGCCTGCCAGCTCCAAGGCCATGCTGTTAGCGGTGGCCAAGTGGCCGGACACATGGATCAGGGCGATGGGATGCGCGTCGGAAACCGCATCGAGGTCATCACGGTGCGGATGGCGCTGCTCTTCAATCAGGGAGTCGTCGTAGCCTATGCCTACCACCCACTCCCCAGGCGCTATGCCGCGCTCGCCTATGTAGCTGCGCAGAATCGACTGCAGCGATGCGATGTCTCCCACCGCCCCCACCGGCGGCGAAGCCACGTTGGCCAAGTTGGCTGTGCGGGCCGAAAAGGAGAGGTGGCCGTGGGCGTCGATGAAGCCAGGCAGCAACGCCCTATCGCCAAGCTCGACGGTCTCCCGCGCATCGCCACGCCAATCCTCCCGGCGCCCCACCCAGACAATCCGCTCACCCTCGATGGCCACCGCAGTGGCGTCGGCATGGGCATCATCAAAGGTGATGATGTGCTCGCCCACCCAAAGGCGGTCCGCCTGCAGCGGCGGCGGCGCCGGTGAACACGCGGCCATGGCCACGGCGATCACGCCCATCAATACCAAGCTCCTTGCAGTCGATCCAAACCACGACTCGGCGCCGCAACGCATATTCATGTGACTGTTTCCTCCATAAGTTCATGCAGTGAACGCTCCAAGGGCGCTCGGGCGATCCCTCGCTCCGTGACGATGCCGGTCACCAAGGCAGCCGGAGTCACGTCGAAGGCGGGGTTGAAGACGGCCGCATCGGCGGCGTGTTCTTGACGCACCTCGTCTCCGGTGCGCTCCTCGATGATGACCTCTCGCCCGCTTGGGGTGCTGGGGTCGAAGGTGGACGACGGACAGGCCACGTAGAAGGGCACTCTAAAGTGGTTGGCCAGCACGGCCAAGTTGAGCGTGCCGATCTTATTGACCACGTCGCCGTTCCTGGCAACGCGGTCGGTGCCGACGATGATGAGATCGATCTTGCCCGCCGCCATCAGGCTGGCGGCGGCGTTGTCGCAGATGAGGGTGAGGTCGATGCCTGCCGCGCCGAGCTCCCAAGCGGTGAGGCGGGCGCCCTGGAACAGGGGCCGGGTTTCATCGACATAGACGTGAAAACGCACGCCGGCTTGGTGGCTTAGGTACATCGGTGCCGTAGCGGTGCCCAACTCGGACACGGCCAGCGCACCGGCGTTGCAATGGGTGAGCAGGTTGCTGCCCGGCTTGATGAGGTCACGCCCATGTTCTCCGATGCCCCGGCAGGCGGCAACGTCCTCCCGATGAATGGCCTCGGCTTCATCCGCCAAGGCAGCCGCTGACCCCTCCCGTGCGCCGCGCCCGCGCATGCGTTCCACCGCCCAACGAAGATTCACCGCAGTGGGCCGGGCAGCGATCAGCGCATCACCGCCGTCCTTGAGAACCTCGGCCACATCACCTGAACGCCGCGCCGCCACCGTCAGCGCGTAGGCAGCCGCGATGCCGATGGCGGGCGCCCCGCGCACCGCCAAGGTGGCAATGGCGTCCACGGCGGCGGGGATGCCGTCAATGCGCAGGTATTCGACCCGATGCGGCAATTGGCGTTGGTCAAGCAGGCGCAGCTCACCGCCTTCCCAAAGCAAGGCCGACGGAATGCTCATGGCTTGCGGCACGCCAAGGATCGGGCCAAGGCCGCGACCAGGGCGCCACCGGTCGCTTCCGCACTGCCGCCGCAAGCGAATACCCCGTCCTGGTGGCCCAAGGTCACGAATACCAAAGGTCGAGCACGGTGGTTGCGCAACAGGGCAGTCACCGCTGCGGCCATCTGGGGCGAGCCGTAGCCGACGTCCGCGTCGATTGCCGCCAAACCTGCCGCTGCGGCGTTTTGCCAGATATCCGGACAGTGGCCATGCAGCACCCAATTCACTCGCGGGTCATTCGCGTAGAGCATGGCGTGGGTCAGGGATTCCGAGGACGGCGGCAGCGCGCCTTCAGCCTCCACTTGGAACCGGCCCAAGTCCCAGCGCCGAACCCAAACCAAGTGCTCGACCCCCGCCTCGGCGATGCCGCTGGTTTGGCTGGCGGTGATGAGAAAGCCTCCCGCCGCGCCGGGCACGCGACGGCTGATGTTGCCGTAGCCCAAGCCGCCGTAGCGCGCCTCGGTCTGCCCGATCAGTTCAAGACGGCGCAGCACCTTGCGCCAAGCGAGCAGCGGTTGCGCCAAATCGTCGGGCAGTTCAGCGCCCGGCGCCGCAAGACAACACTCGAACTGAATGACCCCCTCGGTCTCAGCCATGCGCTAAACTTCCAATAAGCCAGCAAGCAACAATTCTAACGCCATGATTCAAGTGAGAAAGGCTGCGGCGGCCATCGGCGCTTACGTCAGCGGACTGTCGCTGGAAGCGCTCGCGGAGGACGAGAGCCTCGGCCGCGAGTTGCGCGAACTGCTGCTCGAACACGAAGTGCTCTTCCTGCGCGACCAGCCGCTCAGCGCCACCCAATTCCAAGCCTTGGCGCGCCGCTTCGGCACGGTCCTGCACCATCCGGCCTATCCGGCTGCGCCCGGCACGGACGACGTGCATGTCTTGGAAAGCACCCCCGAGACCCCATCGAAGATCGAGAAGTGGCACTCCGACATGACCTTCAGCGCCACGCCGCCCTCCTTCACCCTGCTGCACGGCCAGATCATTCCCGAATACGGCGGCGATACGCTGTGGGCCAGCGCCACGGCCGCTTATGACGCCTTGTCCACGCCCTTCAAGACGCTGCTTGAGGGATTGAGCGCCGAGCACGATTTCCGCCACGGCTTCCGCGAAAGCCTGGCCGAGCCGGGCGGCGCGGAACGGCTCGCGCCGGCCATCGCCGCCAACCCACCGGTGCGCCATCCGGTGATCCGAACGCACCCGGAAACGGGCCGCAAGGCCATCTACGTCAACTCGCTGTTCACCACTCGCATCATGGAAATGACCGCCGCCGAAAGCCGGCAGGTGCTTACCCTTCTGTTCGACCATCTGGCCACCGACGAATTCACGGTGCGCCTCAACTGGGCGCCGTTCACGCTGGTCATGTGGGACAACCGATCCGCGCTGCACCGGCCGATCAATGACTACTTTCCCCAACACCGCAAGCACCACCGGGTGACCCTCGCCGGCGAACGGCCGCGATGAGGCCGCCTTGATC
>JAPPIX010000352.1:0-13745 GCA_028820495.1 Gammaproteobacteria bacterium | reverse complement strand
TACGACCAAGTGGCCAAGATGCTCACCGCGAAATACTACGGCCAGAAGCCGGCCCGGGGGCGAGGCCGCAAGGGGCGGCGCGCTTGGTGGCGATTTTGGGCTTAGCGCCGGTCATGGATCCACGCAAAGTCCCCATCTACCGGCCTTACTCCGACGAGGTGCCTTGGTCGCTGCTCCCCGATGGCTTCGCCGCACCAGACCTCAACCTAGTGCGGGTCGCCAAGAGCGACGGCGAGGTCATCGGCGTTTACGCCGTGGACCGTCTCAGCGCCCTGCACTACCGCATCACGGCCTTGGTGGTGGCCGAAGGCCATCGCCGCCAAGGGTTGGGCCGCTGGCTGCTCGGCCATGCCATCGGCATCTGCGAATCCAAGGGAGCGCGGGAAATCAGCGCGCCGCAGACGCGCTCCCAACTGTTCGCACACCGCGGCTTCGAGCGCACGGACGAGGGCCACCGGCTCCTATTGACCCCGGAGTGACTTCAAATCCCGCTTGAGGCCAGTAGCTCCTTCGCGGCCAAGCCCGGCGTCTCACGCACCAGCTTAGGGGTCAGGTAACCAGGCAGGCGAGCGGCCATCCGGCGATGCAGGGCCTTGGCCTCCGCTTCGCTCACGTCGAAGTGGGCAGTGCCTGCCACCGCGTCGGGCATGTGCAGATAGTAGGGGAGCACGCCAGCGGCGAACAGGCGCTCGGAGAGTTCGACGAGCACGTTCACGTCATCATTGACGCCACGCAGCAGCACGCTTTGGTTGAGCAGCGTGAAGCGGCCAAGCGCACCGAGCGCACGAATGCAGTCGCCGTCGATCTCGTTGCCGTGGTTGAAGTGCAGGACAATGACCACCTGTTGGGGAACGCCGGCCAAGACGTCGATCAGCGCCGCCGTCACCCGCTGCGGAATCACCACCGGCAGGCGGGTGTGGATGCGGATGCGGCGCACGTGATCGATGTCGGCGATGCGCCGGACTAAATCGGCGAAGTGCGAATCCTTCAGCACTAGCGGATCGCCGCCGGAGAGAATCACCTCCTTGATGGTGGCATCGCGGCGAACCGCATCCAAGGCGGGAAAGTCCGAGCCTTGGCGATGCTCTGCGTAAGGAAAGTGGCGGCGGAAGCAATAGCGGCAGTTTACGGCGCAGGAGCCGGCGGCAATCAACAGCACACGGCCCGCGTACTTGCGCAGCAGGCCCGAATCGACCACCGCCGAGGACTCCCGCAACGGATCCGCCCCATAGCCCGCCACGCTTTGCGATTCCTGGACGGTGGGCAGCACTTGCCGCAGCAGCGGATCATAGGGGTCGCCGCGACGCATGCGGGCGATGTAGGGCCGCGGCACCCGCAGCGCAAAGCCGGTCTCCTGGGTGGCATCGACCTGCTCCGTTGACAGCCCCACGAGATCCAGCAGTTCCCCAACAGCAGTCACCGCACGAGCCAGTTCACGCCGCCACGCATCAGCCGGCCAAGGACCGGAAGGCATCAGGGGGCAGTTTCTGCGATGGGCGGCAACGCGACGAAGGCGGCGGGAAGCCGCTCGGTAGCACTGATTGCATCGGCCAGCAGTCGCTCATCTTGATCAACGTGGCCCTCGTACTCAGCCAAGTTGCGTCGCTCATGCGCCTTGACAAGCACGCGCCAAACTTCCCCCGGCACTCCGACCGTGTGCGGCAACGTCTGGAAGGCGAGATAACGCTGGTCGCAACGGTAACCCAACCGGCGCAACGAACAGAGAGCCAGCGCATGGCTCGCGTTGTAGGCCAAATCGAAGCGACTGGCAAAGCTGAGTGATTCGTTTGTGGCATCAGCCAGTCTCAACTCCGCAGACTCAAGCAGGCCGCGCAACTCACGCGCCGAGGGAGGTTCACGCTTGAGCTTGCCGATGCGGACCAAGTTATCGAGATTTGACGAGCCCATCTTCGTCGCCTATCACAAACAGCTTTGGCTGCGACGCTATCCGAGCAGCGAAGCTGCCTGGCTCCTCCCGTTTGCGCAACCACTCTGAGCAAGTCATCAGATTGGGGCTAACGACCCTTGCCAATGCGGCTTCCAAGCCGGGCAGCGCCGCGAACAACTCAAAATAGTCGAGATCATCGGCAATCACCATTAGGTCCACATCACTTTCCGCACGCTCCTCCCCCTTGGCAATCGACCCATACACAAATGCGGAAAGGATGCGGTTCTGCAAAGGAGCAAGCGCGACCCTTAACGGACCCACCAAGCCGACGGTCTTGCGGACTAGACCAGTTAGTTCCTCGAACACTGGCGAGTGCGCATTTGCCTGGTAGTGCTTCTGATTGCCAAATTTTTCGACGGCTACTAGACCGGTGGCCTCCAAGCGAACCAATAGGCGGTGAACTGCGCCGGTACCCGAATTGGCCAGTCGAATCAGTTCACCGCTTTGAAATCTCCGATGGGGTTGCCCAAAAAGCAGAGCCAATACACGTTGCCGAACAGGCGTAAACAGGACGCTGGCAAGGCCAGAGTCGCCAGATTCAACCTCAGCTCCGGGTGACTTACTTCTCATATTGGGAACAATCCTACCCAAATTGGGAAGTATCGCCAACTGCACGAATAGCCGCGAGAATGGTACGGGGCCTCTTGTGGCGCTCCAATTCGAAGTATTGTCCAAGGTGACGTGGCAGAACGGTTGGTCTGGGGCAGTCACTCCGAGGCCCGCCGCAAGAGTAAGATGCCTATGCTCCAAGCGGACCGCACACGGTCTCCCCGCACGACGGGGGCGGTCAAGCCAAGTCAGCCGTCATCAAGCGCATCTGGTGCTGTGGACAGATTCGTCAGGTGCCCGGTGGGGGTCTCAAGCAGGCTCATCACGGCAATGGGCTGGTCGGACTCCACGGTCAGCCGCCACTTGCCAGCGCCGTCACCCAAGGCGCCGGTCAAGCCCTCGGTGCCGGCTTCGAGTTCAGCTGCCGTGAACGAGTGCGCCGCGCCAGCGGGCAGCGTGATGCGCACCACGCCGCCGGGAGACGTGCCCTCGCTGTCGATGCCGGTGACCTTGACCTGCGCAGTCGCATCCCCAGAATTAGTCAGCCGCAGCCGGCTCACTTGCCTGTTGTTGCTGCCCGCATTGAGGAAGGCCACAGCGTGGCGGTTGCCCTCGCTTGGCACGAGGTCGTGCATGGACGTGAGGAACCCGTCCTTGGTGCGGATGTAGGCCAGCACGTCGATGTCCGCCGGGCTGCTGAGCGCCAGCCGCCAATGACCCTGTCCCGCTCCTGTACGCCCCACAAGCCCCTTGTCCGCATTGCCCAACTCCAAGTCATCGGAGTTGATGTGGGTGACCCCGTTGGCCGGAACGGTCAGCGTCAGGGGATCGTAGGTCCAGTCGCTGTCGTCTAGGACGGAGATGCGGACCTCCGCCGCCGATTCACCGTTGTTGATGACTCGCATGAAGCCCTGCCGTCCCAGCGGGTCTGAGGCGGAGGGAAACAGGGGCACGATAAATCCGTCGCCGTCCCCAACCGGCACGGTTGACAGGTTTGTCAGGTGGCCAGTGGGGCTTTCCATCAGGCTCATCACCCGGAGGGGCTGATCCGAGGACACCGCCAGCCGCCACTTGCCCTTGCCGTCGCCCAGCGCCCCGTCGAGCCCAGTGCCGGATTCAAGCTCGTCGGCGGCCAAAACCAGATCCGAGCCCGCTTCAACGCTTACCTGCACGGGGCCACCGGGGGATACGCCCGCGTCATCAACACCCCGAATGGCAACGGAAGCATCTTCACTGCCCGTGTTTACCAAGCGCAAGCGGCTCACCTGACGGAAATTGCTGCCCGGGTTGAAGGTGGCCACCCGGTGCTTCCCATTCGCCTCCGGCACCAAATCATGCATTGCGGTGACGAAGCCATCGGTGGTTCGGATGTAGGATGGCGCGGAGATGACCAATCGGCTCAGCAAGGACAGCCGCCAATCACCCGTGCCAGCACCCGTGCCACCGGCGAGGCGCTTCGTCGCGTTGCCGGTCTCCAAGTCGCCCGAGTTGAAGTGCGCCGCCGCGCCAGCAGCCAGCGCGAGCGAGACCGAGGGAGCCTCTTGCCCCGAACCATCAATGGCGCTGATGCGCACCATGCCCACTTCGTCGGAGCGGTTTATCACCCGCAGGAAACCCTCCCTTGTCGTTTCGGCCGCAGCGGGGAACAGCGGCACTTCCCTCGGTCTCGCCACCGCCACGTCGAACTTTAGCGTCGCGGACTCCTCAAAGCGGTTGGTCGCCGTCACTGTCACCGTGGTCCGGCCCTCTACCGGCCCCGGTGCCAGCGTGAGCTCCCCACCCGTCATGTCAGCCGAGGCAAGCGCGGGATTGCTGGAATCGACGGTAAACGTGGCGCCCGTTCCAAGCAGAGAGGCGAAATAGCCCGACGTGTCGAAGGTCGCTTCCGTTCCGTTCGCGGCGACGGTCCACTCAACGGTTTCGAGCTCCACCCGCGCTCCCGCCTTTCGAAGGGCGGGAATGTGGGTGTTCAGCGACTCCTCGTTCAAGGGGTTTCGGTCCAAGTAGAGGGTCTCCAAGGAGTCAGCGGCAACGAGCGGAGAGAGGTCTGTGACCAGATTGTCATCGATATCCACAACTTCCAGAGCCAAGTCGGCCAATGGGGCCAAATTGGACACGCCGTTCGAACCAACGTGCAACTCCTGAAGGCCCTCCGCCGCTTCCAATCCCGTGAGGTCGAAAATGCCGCGGCCAAATGCGTGGAGCGCTTTCAGTCTGGATGCGCTTTCCGCCGTAATGGGATCATCCACCAATCCCAACCACCATGCTGCCGCCGTGGCCTCTTGAAGCAGATTGCGAAGGTTGGCGTCCGGAACCGGAATCAGGATGGCGTCCTCAGTTGTCTCCGAAATAGGCGATGAATGCTGCACATCTATCCCCCAAGACCGCAACTCGGGGATGTGGCGTTCCACGGAGTCTTGATCAAGCGGCACTTGAAACAAATAAACTCCTGGAGTGTTCCAGGAATGCTCCAGATCCCAAAAGGAGCGCTTCGCCAAAGGCCCGATGTCTGCAATCGGGTTATCGGACAAATCCAAGTTCCAAGGCTGCGGGCCACTCCTGTTCATGAAGGCGACCAACGGAGACAGGTCAGTCAAACCGAGGGCCTGCAGTCCCAAGCTGAAAAAGCCCGACTCCGGCATAAACTGGGCTAGGAAAGCAGTGGCTGAGATGGGATTGCCTCCCAAGCTCAGGCTTTCAAGATGAGACAACCCTGCCAGCGTCGCCTCATCCTGGATTCTGTTGTCCCTTACATTAAGTGAGCGGAGTTGGGACAGTTCCGCCAGTGACGAAACATCCTCAATTTCATTGCCATCAAGGTATAGATGGCGGAGTTGCGAGAGCCCCGCCAATGGCGATATGTCCTCGATCAAGTTTCCGGCCAGATCAACATGCGTTAGCTGCGCCAGGCCTCCAACCGATGATATGTCCGCGACTTGGTTACTACGTAGTCCGAGAGACTCCAATCGAGACAGTTGGGACAGGTCCGAAATGTCCTCAATCTGGTTGCCGTCAAGTTGGAGAGTAGTCAGCTGCGCCAATCCACCAACTGTCGAAACTTCGCTGATGCTGCCGCATGTCAGGGCAAGTTCTACCAGCGGCAGGTCCGCCAAAGCTCCAAGGCCGGAAATCCTCGTGGGGGCTTCCCAATGCCCCAACAACTTAAGGGAATTGAGATTGCGCAGGCCAGCCAATGGCGACAAATCCGAAAGACGGGGGTCCGCGGACAACCAAACCGTTTGAAGCTCAACCAGATCGGCAAGCGGAGACAAGTCTGCAACGCCTTTGCGGCCCCGCCCTCGTGTTCCCCAACCCGTCACGTTAATCACCAGCTTGGTCAGACCCTCCGCCAATTCGAGGCCCGTCAGATCCTCGACGTTGGCGTTGTGGGCCTCCAGCGTCTCCAGTTGGGCCATGTCTTCGACCGAAATGGCCGTCCCTTCAGGCTTCCCCAACCTGCGCTCGACAATGGACCGCAGGCCGACGTCCCTAAACGGGTGCAGGGCCTGGGCATTGTCGCCCACTCCGTCGCCGTCGCTGTCCGCCCAATCCAGGGCGTCGGCCGGGAACAGGTCATCGGCATTGGCCACGCCGTCACCGTCCACATCGGGATCCGTGTTGTCGCCCAGCCCGTCACCGTCTAAATCCGCCCATTCGTCTGGATCAAGCGAAAACAGATCTTCGGGGTTGGCCACGCCATCGCCGTCCTTGTCGGGATCCTCGTTGTCACCCAACCCGTCGCCGTCAAAGTCCGTCCAATCATTTGGGTTCTGGGGAAATGCATCCGCCGCATCCACGAAGCCATCCCCATCCGAATCCAGCTTCGGCTTACGCTCGCCTGCAACTTGGAATCGAATGAGGTTCAGGCTTGCCACCGCATCAGCGCCTTGGGGGTGCGTGGCGGGCAGGCCGCAGGGACCGCCAAATGGCCGACACCTTTCCGATGCGGGGCTCGAAAACACCGGGGTGTGGGGTAGCCAACCATAACTCATGATCGTGCCGAAATGGGGATGTTGCCTCTTCCATTCACCCACGTAGTGCCCGCGCGACCATCTGAAGGAGCCGTGGTTCTCTGCCTGTCTAGCGGAATGGGCGAGGCCCATGACGTGCCCCAATTCGTGGGCAATAGTTTCGGGATGGGCTGAACCACTATAGGATCTTGCGTGGCTGTACGCACCACGCTCAAGGGAATCCCCCAACCACGCGCACCCCCCGGCTTCAGAAGGGCATGGGTCTGGCAGTTTGTCCTGCCAGTCATACACGAAGTGCGAAACATCGGCACCGTGGCGGTCCATCAATTCGCCGTAAACTCCTTCAGCAACGCCCCCGTGCTCGTCAATTTCTCCGCCCTCTACGGCAGCGAAGCCCACCGAGCGCAAGCGAATGTTGGTTCCGCTATCGACAAACATGGCGTTGGTTACGACCGCGGCATGGTGGTATTCCGCAAGCAAGTCCGGCGTCCTCAAAGTGTCTTGGTAGAGCCACAGCACATCCACCGTGGAAGCGCCGGGTGCGGATGCAGCGTCATGTGGATCGGTCCCCGCAATGCGCTCGTTCACGTCGCCTGTGCCATCACCGTCGGTGTCAGTGAGGATGTCGATGTAGCTGACCGTTTCGGACGAGCCCCCGTCCGAAACGGGCCATACGGAAAGCTGTTCGTGAACGTTGGAGTCAACGCCGAATGGCGTGCGGCCTGTGCCCTGCCCTTTGGCCTCCCAAAGCAAGAATCCAAATTCCTGGTCGCCTTCCGGCTGCTGAACGCGAAAAGACCGGGTGAGCCCGACGACCAAACCGTTGGGAGCGATTTCTCCCACAAGGCCTTCTGACTGAGTGATATGCGTGTTAGGCCAGATCGTAGCAGGGTGTCCGTCGCTGGATACGGTTCGCTCTTTTAGCAAGACATCCACTCCCACTTCCGCACTGCGGGCGTTCCGGAAACTCCGTACTCCGAAGCGCAGAACCAAGGTGCCCTCGCCACTGCCATCCGGCGTGAACTCCGCACTGCATGGGCACTCAAACACGATTTTCCGGTCACCCGAAAAGGAATTCGCCTGCCCCGAGCCGACGGCGAAGACAAGGACCGCCGCTACGCAACAGGCCATCGCCCGCCATGCTTTACGCACTCGGTTCGCTGGCTTTCCGGCATCCATTTCACAGCCTCCTAAAGGGTCCGAACCGGCTTAAGCCGCCGCCCACCGCTGTCGAGCACGAAGTAGTCGGGTTCGCTGAAATCAATCCCCGCCATCTTGTTGTGCGAAGGAAGCAGCCACCCGTATTGGTCCCGAATGGCGAGCTCGTGCGGCCCAGCCGGTGTGTCAATCCAAGCAAAGAGGCTGGCCGGTCCCACGGTGACCACCCAACGTTGCGGCCGGCCGTCGGCCCATTCAGCCAGTCCGAGAAGGGAACGAGCGCCCACCCCTTGGCTCACCTCATCAATGGTCGAGGTGCGAACCTCCCCCAGTTGCGGTACGGATAGGGTTAGCATGTCCCCCACATCCAAGGCCCTCGCTGCTTCGAGGGCCGTGGTCATCCTCACCAAAGCCCGGCCTTCTTTGGACCAATTCTTCTCATACGGCGGCAAGGCACCAAGGGCGGCTGGGGCGATGGTCCGCCACAAGGGAGCCGGGCTGTCCTTCCTCTTGGGATCCTCTGCGACCGGCTGCTGACGAATTGGACCTGCAACGTTCTTCTGAACCACCGATGCACCGCCTGCCACCACGCTGTCAGCATTCTCTTCAGGCAATCCGTCCAATTGGGGGGATTGCCACCAAAACACTGCGGTCAAGCCGACCAACACCGCCAACGCCAACAACAACCAGCGCTTGCCGAATGTCCGGCGATCGACAATCGGCGACCAAAAAGAGCTCACCGCCCGTTCCAAAACAGCTGGTGCGCCTCACGTGGACATCCTTCCCGCAGTGCGGCCGATAGCCGCTCTGCGGCTTCGGCGGACGTACTGCACCCGGCGCAGGCGTCGAGCAGTTCGCTGCCCGCCACCCGCGCCAGCCCGAAGTCGTCGGCCAACCTCCGAATCGTCCAGACGCTCTGGCAGAACATGCTCTCCAATGCGTCAAGCGCACACTTGAGCTGGGCGAGAGTGAAAACACCGTTGGTCCAGATGTCCTCAATGCCATAGGAGGTGTCCGAACCTGCAGCGAACGTCCTTCTTCCAAGGTCCATTCGCGCCTTCTCGCAGATGGCCGTCATCAGCTTCGGGCGCTGGATCTGGCCGAGCGGCGAAGCCGCAGTCGAGCCGTCGCGCGGAATGTCCGGAACCCGGCCACTCAACAGATGGCTAGTCCACCCCAATAACGCCCACATCAGAAAAAGCGCAGCCTCGATGACGCCACCCGTCTTGACCGACAGGGTTGGTGCCAGAAAGCTGGCCTGCGAGATAGGGAACGCATAGCGTTCGTCGATGAACGGGTTGCAAGATGGCTTGAAGAGGAGGTAATTCAGTTCACCGAGGAAGTCGCCAACCGCGTCGCTCCATGTCTCAAGCACTTGTGGAATGGCCCGCAGGGAAACCGGATCCTGCGTACCTGTCGCTGCCAGCGAACGCCGGGAGCGGTCGGCGACGTATCGAACGGCTTTCGAGGCCCATGCCCGTTCCGCAGTCGCAACGAAGTACAGGTTCGAAGGGTTGGCGAGCGCGGCGGAGTGAAACAACGCAGCCGCTTCAACGGCCAGCGCCGACGTACGCTGCAGGTTGGAGACCATGGCGACAGCCAACCCGACATGCACGAAGCTGCCGTTGATCAGAGCCATGGCCTCGCCCGGGCGCACCTCATGGAAGCCACTTCGGGAGAGTTCGTCAAGGACGGCCTTGGCCCAGTGCGATGCCGGGATCACGTCTCCGCACGAGTAGCTCGCCCCAACGGGAACCTGTGGATTGAAGTCCTCCCTGGTGACCAACTCCGAAACGCCCTCAAACAATTCAGGCGAAACCCCAGACAGCCCCGCTGCCCAAGAGTACAGCTTCGCGTATCCGATGCAGCGGGCCGTGTGGCGGTCATGCCAAGGGGGTGCCGCGATTGCATGGGTGCGCAGTATCTCTGCCGTCATGGCCTCGGGGTTCGGGATGGTCTCAGCATCACGGTGCCCCATCAGCGTGTTGGCACCATAGACTCTAACCGCCGGATCCCGCACCAGCGCCTGAAGGTGGCGGTGCTCGGCATCAAGACGGTCAGCTCCCGCGGCCCACAGCGGCGGCGCACTCCGATTTGATACGTGATCGAGGCACTCAGCCAAAACGCCGACGGGCCTCATTTCCGTCCCCGAATGACAAGGAAGGGGAGCACCACCAAGATCAGAATCAGCAAGGCGTTTAGGGTCAAGTCCGGCGGAACCAGCTTTGCCGCGTCGATCAGCCCCGCCACCGAGTCTTCAGGCACCTTTCCATCGCCCGCCACAGCAAAGAGCGAGAGAACGAAATCCATCACGGCGGCACAGGCAATGACTGTCAGCACGGACTGCAGTATGACCTCGTACCTTCGCCTTCGTTTCTCCCGCAGCAGCGACCAAGCCGTTTCAAGGGAGGCGCTTCTTTGTTCCACAGCGGAAGCAAGGGCATCGTAGTTCCACACGTCAAGAAGGCGCGATGCCACCTCGCCCATATGCCCCTGAAGACCCAACCGACAATCGCGAAACTCAGCCTCCATCACCACCACATGGTCACGCAACTCCCCAAAACGCTCGTCCGACAATGAGCTTCGGGACACACCCTTGGTCGCTCTGGCCACATCAAGATGCAACTGCTTGAGGTGCTCGCGAAACAGTCTCTGGGAAACGTAAAAGAAGGTGCAAAGGGCTACCGCGTCCGTGGTCACCAAAACGTCGCGCTCGGAAATCGGACCCGCGAGAACGCTGTTTCCTACACACGCAAGGAGCCTCATGGCGTCCAAGTCAAGCCAGTTCCCATCCAGCGCGCGCGTTTGGGTCCAAGCCGCCATCGCTTTCTGGCTGGGCTGCTGGTCAACCACCATGATCCGGTTGACCCACATCATGGTTTGCCCATCGGCGCTTGCACTGTCGTTGCGGTCGTCAAATCGGCGAAGATGACAGCGTTGCGCGAAAAGGTCGCGGTGCCTCCTGCCCGAGCTCCCTGCCAGAAGGGAGCGTTCAAGACAATCTCGGTGAGGCCTAAGCCAATCGACCAGGGACTTGCAGAACTCGACTGACCAAGCATCGATTACTTCCATGGCACCGCGGCGCAATCCGCCCATGCTGATGTCACATATGAGAATCGCGACGGTGTCGTCGTAGTACAGGACTCGGCAGTCGTTAAAGCCTAGACTCGATGCCCCAGAGGGCACACAAGCGCTTTTCCTGAATTGCTCAAGAGCCTCGCAGCGGACTTGAAGGCAGAGGATCGGCTTCGCTTTGGGGGAAAGGTCATGCTCGTTCAAGCTGGCGAACTGCAGATCGCCATCGGACTTGGGGCCGCGCTCGGTGGTCCAGCGACATCCCTCGCTCACGGAACCGTTTAGGAGATCCACGATCTTCTGGATGTGGTTCTCCGCATCCATTGGGGAACTAGCCGAGAACGTATCCATCTCGATGTTGGTTCGGAATGGTGCGGAGAAAATGAAGCGGCTAGCATCTTGCTCGTTCACAGCAGCGTGTCCTAATCTGCTGGGTGTGACCTGAGCACAGCCTTCCTCAACTCGCCCAAATGAGCGTCAATGAGACTAGGTGCAGGGCGATGAATGCAAAAGCGGCGGTAGTAGTAGGGGACCAGTATTGCGGCACAGCACAGGATGCCGAGCACGAGTTCCTCAATCCACATCCCTATTACAAAGAACAGAGGAGCAACTAGACTCGCCGCAATCTGAACCAGTTTTTCAATTGGTCTGTTACGCGTCACACTCCAAATGTCGGCTCCATCATGCACCACCCAAGCCTCGTCAGCGTCGTGGTTTACCAGCAGCACATTGGGCATCTGTCCCGCCTGTTTGCCCCGACGCATCGCGCAAACGGAGACTATGGTGACGCGGTGCCCCTTCAACAAAGGCACATTCCGGCCTGAAATACTGAAGTGGCGGTCCTTACCTGTGATCTCCTCATTGATCCAGATGTCTTGTTGAGTGGGCGCGATTGTTTCGCTCAATACCCTGCCCGCCACGGTGCCGAACATCAACGTGATGCCCCCCAATCGAAGGTCAGTCAGCGCCATAGTCAGTGCGGTCATATGACCTCAACGAAGGACGTTCGAAAGGACAGATTGGTGTGCGAGGAACGCCGAAACGCTCCAACAGCTCTAAACCAAGAACAGACGATGAGCGCACCGTGCGCACACTTGGCCCGCAACCGAAACGCAGGTAGCTACGAAGTCTTGGCCGGATTTGCCGCGGCACTCGGCGCAAGCAATCGCGCCAGCTATTTAGCCAACAGTAGGTAGGTAGGTAGGTAGGTAGGTAGGTAGGTAGGTAGGTAGGTAGGTAGGTAGGTGCAAGGTCCATGCCACAATTCAACGCTTTGCCAGTTATTCTGGCTACCACGGTCTCAGTGCAGCGGGAACGCACCTCCACCCCAGACGCGAGGGGAAGCCCAAGTACTCGGTCGCCTTGATCTTGCATTGCCATGGGTCGCTATTCTAGGGGCTAGCCCTTCGCTGTCAACACTGTGGCTTCGCGGGCTGCCGCAATCGGGATCCGGGATGAGCCTAGCCGACCGCAACGGTGGGGCCAACGTAGCGAACCGCTGGACGGATCAGGCGGTTGTCCTGGCGGCTTTCGATGAAGTGGGCGAGGTAGCCGAACACCCTGGCCATAGCGAAGCAGGCCGTGAAGTATTGGGCGGGCAGGCCCAGAGCGCGGTAGATCAAGCCCTTGTAGAACTCGATGTTGGCGTGCATGGCCTTGTTCCGCTCCGCCATGCGCTCATTGAAGCGCCGCTCAATGGCAGCGAGGGTCTCAAACGTGGCTTCATGCTTGGTGCCATGGGTGAGCACCTGCGCCCAGCGCCGGGCGTGCTTGGCGCGGGGGTCGAGCGTGCGGTACTCCCGGTGGCCCATGCCCATCACCCGCTCCTTGCGAGCGATGCAGTCGTCCACGAACTGCGCCGCTTTGGCAGGGCCGCCCACCCGGTCGGCAGCCTCCAAAGCGGCTTGGTCGGCACCACCGTGGAGCCGCCCGTGCAGGGTGCCGATGGCGCCGGCGATCACGTTCTGAACCGGCGCCAGGGTGCTGGCAATGACACGGGCAGCAAAGGTGCCGGCGTTGAAGCCGTGCTCGATCTGCAGGATCTGCATGGTCTCGAAGGCCCGCCGGGCCGCCTCACCGCCCGGCGCGTCGATCTGCACCAGGAAACGGTCGATGCCGTTGGCTTCATCGTTTGGCGGCAGGATGGCTCCCGCCAGATGAGTGGCGATGAGCGTCGGCAGCTTGGCCGCAACGGCAAGCCCCTGAGCGGCTTCGCCGTAGTCCGCGAAGCGCTCGCTGTCATCCAACCCGACAGCCGCGCATTGCAGCGCCAACATGGGGTGCAGGGTTCGCGGCAGGCCAAGCACCAGGTTTGCTTCGCGGTCCGAGAGCGCCGCCGCAGCGGTCAGCCCCGCTTCTAGTTCATGGCCCAAGCCGCGCTGCCCGGTCAACACCCAAGCGGCCACCTCGGCAAAGGGCCAGTCCACCAATTCATCGACGTTGCACCCCCGGTAGTAGAGCGCCCCGTTGGCGCCGTCCACCAGCGAAATCGCGGTTTCGCCGACGACCACATCAGCCAAACCTCTATCCACTTCAATCATCGCGACCTGCCTTGACCATTTGCCGTCAAGGTAGCGGACCTTGGACGCCACACCCACGCCGCTCGGCTTGCCGGCAGATAAGCTCGACTCATCATCAGCCCCGGTTATGGTTTCATAAGCGCCGCGTCAACCCACTGTTGGAGGCAACCTGCTAGGCTGTGCCGATGCAAATCGAGCGCCACGAGATTCGCGTGTTCAGCGCGGTGGTGGAGGAAGGCACCTTCAGCCGCGCCGCCGAGCGGCTGAACGTCTCCCAATCCGCGGTCAGCCAAACCATCGCCAGCTTGGAGCACAAGCTCGATGCGGTGCTGATCGAGCGGCGCGGTAAACTGAACCTGACCGAGGCCGGCAAGCGCTTGTTCGGCTTCACCCGCACGGTCATCCAAGAGGAGCGCAGCGCGCTCGAAGACTTGACGCGCATCCGCAGCGGCGCGCTCTCCACCCTCTCGTTGGCGATGAACAGCCTTTTCAAGCGCTTCCTCGGCAAGCCCTTGCTGCTGGAGT
>JAPPIX010000177.1:15411-21497 GCA_028820495.1 Gammaproteobacteria bacterium | reverse complement strand
AGGCCGAGGATGACGACTATCTGTTTGCCGACGGCTATGCCCTGACGGACTTCCTCACCTTCGAGGCGAGCCATCCCTCGTCGATCCTCGCCTCGCTGCAGGCGGCGCGGGAGAACGCCCGGCAGGTGCGTGACACCTTGAGCGCACCGCTTTGGACGTGCCTGAACCGGACCTATCTCGGGTTGCGCGGCACGGCGCTCGTGGACGAGTGGACCAAGGAGCCCGAGCGGCTCTACGCCGGCATCGTCGAAGGGGTGCAGCAATTTGACGGCATCTGCCAAGGCACCTTGCGGCGTGGCGACCAGTGGCGATTCATGCAGTTGGGCAAGTACGTCGAGCGCGCCCAATTGGTGGCGGTCACGCTGCTGGCCCATTGCCGCAGCCCGTTTCCGTCTGGAAACGACGGCGATGAGGAACGCTGGACCAACGCATTGCGGGTCTGCAACGCCCTTGAGGCCTACGGTCGAACGCACGGCGGCGACGTCAGAGCCCCCGATGTCCTGACGCTGCTGGTCTCGGACCCGGCTCAGCCGCATTCGCTGGGCTTTGCTGCCGAACGGCTGCGGGAAAGCTTGGAGGCGCTCGACCCGCCGCTGTCGGGCCGGCCCCGGGCGGCCCCGTTCACCGCTCTGGACCGCATCAGTGGCCTGCTCTGCGAATGCGTGGATGCCCCGATGCCGGTTCAGCAGGAACGCCTCGCGGAAATTCTGGAGTCGTTCCGAGACTTCCACGGTTTACTTGAAAGGGAGTACGTGTATTATCGTGCCCATGCTTGAGTCCGTTGCATCTCTAGAGCACAAAGAAGGGTAGGGGAGCGATGGGGGAACAGGGCCGGATGGTCGTTCATCTGCCTCCCGAGCTGTCAGCGGCGCTGGGCGTTTTGGCGGAAGCAATGGAAGAGTTCGCCGCGGCCGAGTCCTTGAGCGGCGGGGTATCGGGCAAGCTCAACTTGGTGCTTGATGAGCTCATTACGAACAGCATCAACTACGGGCTTCAGGATGTGGCCGAACCGCGCTTGGAGTTGCGCTTGGCCGGTGCTGAAGGGCGTGATGTGCTGGAAGCGGTTTTGGAGGATAATGGCCCGGCATTCGATCCGTTCAGCGAGGCGCCGGTTCCTGATACGACCCTTGAGCTGGATGAGCGGCCCATCGGGGGGTTGGGCGTGATGTTCGTGAAACAGTTTACGGAAAGCGCCGGCTACGAACGGATTGATGGCCTGAATCGAATTACTTTGCGAATCAAAGCGGGAGACTGACCACAGTGACGAATAAGACGCAACTGACGATACGCACGGAGCAGGATGAAAAAGCAATCATCCTGTGCTTGGCTGGCCGTGTGGACGGCACCAATGCCAACGTTCTTGATGAGGCTGTTCGGGAAAAGATAGACGCTGGCCAGCCTGTGTTGCTGTTTGATTTCGACGAGCTTGAGTACATCAGCAGCGCGGGGCTGCGGGTATTGCTGCTGGCTGCCCGGCGCATGCAGGCCGCCAAGGGCAAGACCCTGTTCTGCGGCCTCTCGGAGCAGATTGCGGAGGTATTCAGGGTGAGCGGATTCGACCACATCCTGCCGGTCTTCGGCACCCGCAGCGAGGCCCTTGCAACCGTCTAATCACCGCCCTCCCGAAACCGCATTTCCGACCCGGAAGCCACCATGGGCGCAACGCGATTACTAATGGTTGACGACGAGGAAGACCTTGAGTTGCTCGTCCGCCAACGCTTTCGCCGCCGCATCCGCAAGGGCGAATACGAATTCCTCTTCGCCCACAACGGCAAGGAGGCGCTGGAGGCGCTTGACCAAAACCCGGACATCCGCCTCGTGCTGTCCGACATCAACATGCCGGTCATGGATGGGCTGACGCTGCTCGGCCAACTTGAGGAAACCAAGCCCGACGTGAAGGCGGTCATCATTTCCGCATACGGCGATATGGAGAATATCCGCACGGCGATGAACCGGGGCGCCTTCGACTTCGTCACCAAGCCGGTGGACTTCAACGACCTGCAGATCACCATAGAGAAGACGCTCAAGCACATTAATGCTCTGGAGCAGGCGCTGAAGAATCGCGACCGCTTGGTCGCCATCCGGCGGGAACTCGATGTCGCCAAGCAGGTGCAGCTATCGGGGGTGCCTGCCGAATTGCCGGTCGGGGACGCCTTTGGGGTTCATGCCATCATGAATCCCGCCAAGGAGATTGGCGGCGACTTTTACGACTTCTTCGAACTCGACGAGCACCGCTTGGGTCTGGCCATCGCCGATGTCTCCGACAAGGGCGTGCCCGCCGCGCTGTTCACGATGATCACCCGGGCGCTGCTGAAGTCCTCGTCCCGGCGCCACGACTCGCCAAGCCGCTGTCTGCACGAGGTCAACGAGTTTCTCTGCCAGGACAACGACGCCTGCATGTTCGTGACCGTGTTCTACGGCGTGCTTGATCTTCGGGACGGCAGCTTCCGCTATTCCAACGGGGGTCACAATCCGCCGCGGCACTTGGCCGCTGGCGGGGCGGTGAGTGAGCTTCCCTTGACCGGGGATTTCGCGTTGGGCATCGCCGACGGGCACGATTTTGGGGAGAACGTGGTCACCGTGGTGCCGGGCGATGCGCTTTTTCTGTACACCGATGGCATCACGGAAGCCTGCAACCACCAGTTGGATGAATACGGCGAGCAGCGCCTTGACGGGGTGCTGGGCGGCGGTGCGCCAATGAACGCCCAGGAATTGGCCGAATTGGTGGTCGGCTCCGTGGAGCGGTTTGTGGATGGCGCAACGCAGTTTGACGACATCACCTGCCTCTCCCTGCGCCTGCGGTCGCCCTCTGGGAGTGCGGGCGCCGACGGTTCGCAGTAGCTCATGCGCCGGCGGCTAGGCGCATTCTGGCTTTGTCTCTCCTTTGCCGGCCTCGGTCAGACTGTGGCTGTGGCCGCCGATTCGAGCGAGTCGCTGCTGTTTGGCCAATCGGCGGCACTGAGCGGGCCGGCCAGCGAATTGGGTTCGGGCATGCGCCTGGGCCTGCTTGCCGCGTTTGATGAAATCAATCGAAGCGGCGGCGTCCATGGCCGTCGGTTGTCCTTGATTTCGCTGGACGACGCCTACGAGCCGGAAGCCGCCATCGCCAACACCCGGGCTCTCATCCGGGAACACGACGTTTTTGCCTTGGTCGGCGCGGTCGGCACCCCAACTTCCGGAGCGGCCCAGCCGGTCGCCGCCGAGGCCGGCGTTCCCTACATTGCGCCCTTCACAGGTGCCGAGTTTCTGCGCGAGGCCGCCAAGATGGCCAACGTGGTCAACGTGCGCGCGTCCTACTTTCAGGAAACGGCGGAAATCGTCGCCCGCCTGACGGCTGATGCCGGCGTGCGGCGGATCGGCATTTTCTACCAAAACGACTCCTACGGCAGAGCGGGGCTCGAAGGGGTGCGCATGGCGCTTGAGGCGCACGGATTGCCGCTGGTGGCCGAGGCGGACTATCCGCGCAACACCGAAGACATCAAGGTGCCGCTTCTCGACCTACGCCGCGAACGGCCCGACGCGGTGATCATCATCGGCGCCTACCGACCGGCGGCGGTGATGATCCGCTGGGCGCGCAAGCTCAACTTCAACCCCATCTTCGTGAACATCTCCTTTGTCGGCAGTTCGGCCTTGGCCCGCGAGCTCGGCCCGGTTGGCCGGGGTGTTTACATCACGCAGGTGGTGCCCTTTCCCAAGGACTCCCAAGTCGAGGTGGTGGCGAGGTACCAGCAGGCGCTGGCGGCGGTGGCGCCGGACGCCGAGCCGGACTTCGTCTCGCTGGAGGGTTATCTGGCGGGACGGCTGGTGGCGGAGGGCGTCCGCCTAGCGGAGCCGCCGGTGACTCAGGCGGGTTTCCTCGCGGCCCTGCGAGAGGCGGTGGAAATCCGCCTTGGCGGCTTTGATCTAAGCTATGGCCCGATGGACAACCAGGGTTCGGACCAGGTGTATCTCACGGTGATTGACGACCGTGGCCGCGTGGTCCCCGCTGCCAGGATGGTCAAACGATGAGCGACGCCCCGGAAGGCGGCGGATCGGCGTCGGCGGAGTTGACGGCGCCGCCGGCCGACGAGCAGCCTGAACGCTCCGAGAATCGCCGCTTCGGCGTCGGCCCGCAAATCTACAGCGGCCTGTTGGGCAGCGTCCTGCTGGTCATCATCGCCAGTTTTGTCGCCTACTACTTCCTCACCGAGATCGTGCGCTACCAGTCGCGCCTGGCCGCTGAGAGCATTCCCAACCTGAGTCAGTCCGTGGAGATCGCCCGCCAAAGCGCGGCCTTGGTCAACGGCGCGGCGCGCATGGCCTCGGCGGCGACTCCGGCTGAGCACCAAGTGATTTCGGAGCAGGTGCTGCGCGAGCGGGATGCGCTCATGGCGTTGGTGGAAGAGGTCGGTGCCCGTTCCTCCCTGAACGGCCAAGCCGAAGTGTTGGAAAGCGGCCTGGTCCGCTTCGGAGCCCTACTGGAGGAAGTCTACGCGTCCTCGGCCCGGCGATTGACCATCGAGCAGGCCTTGGACGCCTTGGTCGAGGAATTCGGCGCGCTCAACAGGCACATCGAACGGGAGGTGGGCTCGGCGATTGACGATCAGGGCTTCTTTCTGGTGGAGGGGCTGCGAACCTTGGACGGTCGGGCGCTGACGCCCTCGGAACGGGCCTCGGAAGCGCAATTGGCCTATTACCGGGATTTGGTTGAGATCAGCCAACAGGCGACGCTGGCTGGGCTGCTTCTCGGCGAGGCCCTGTCCCTGTCCGAGCGGGACTTGCTCGGGCCCGTTGCGGAGCGCTTTCGCAGCGCCGGACAGAATCTTCGGCGGGCGCTGAATCGGCTTGATGCGCGCATCGCGAACTTGGACTTAGCGGAGGAAGTCGAACGGTTGGTGGAGATTGGCGAGTCCGAGGAGGGCGTCTTCACGCTGCGGCGAGAGTCGTTGCGGCGCCTTGAGCAGGAACGCGAGGCGCTCGCGACGGGCCGCGAGGCATCCGCCCAACTGCTCGCCGACATGGAGCGCTTGGTCGAGGAGGTGCGCAACGAAGCGGTCGCCGTCAACACCGAGTCGCAAGCCACCGCCACCCAAGGCATTCTCTGGTTGGTGCTGCTCAATGTTCTGAGCATCATCGGCGCGGTCCTGATTGGCTGGTTGTTCGTTGGCCGCTACCTGCTGCGCCGCTTGGTGGGATTGGCCGGGTCAATGCGGGAAATGGCCAGCGGCGACTTGGAGGTTCCCGTTGGCGTGTCCGGCAATGACGAAGTCACCGACATGGCCAATGCGTTGGAGGTTTTCCGCCGCTACGCCTTGGAGGTCCAACGGCTGAACCTCATCGAGAAGCTGGCCGAGGAACTCGATGCCAAAAACCAGGCATTGGAAAAGACCTTGGAGCAACTGAAGCGGGCCCAGGAGCAAATCGTTGCGGAGGAGAAGCTGGCGTCCTTGGGCCAGCTTGCCGCTGGGGTCGCTCACGAGATCAAGAACCCCTTGAACTTCGTCAAGAACTTCACGGAGGTTTCCGCGGAGTTGATCGACGAGATTGGCGAAATCATCGACGAATCGAAGGACGACGAGGATTTCGACCTGGCTGAGGAGATCAAGGAGATTCTCGATGATCTCAAGGTCAATCTGAACAAGGTCAGGGAGCACGGCGGCCGGGCGGACGGCATCGTGCGCAGCATGCTGGAGCACTCCCGTTCCGGGCCGGGGGACTGGCGGGAGGTCGATCTCAATGCGCTGCTGAAGCAGTACATGGAACTGGCCTACCATGCCATGCGGGCGGAGAACACAGACTTCAATGCAACCCTGGGCGTCGATCTTGACGAAGAGATCGGCACCGTCGAGGTGGTGCCCCAGGACATCAGCCGTGCCTTTCTCAACGTGCTCACCAACGCCTTTCAGGCCTTGGATGAGAAGCGGGTCAAGGCGGAGGGCGATTTTGAGCCGAAGCTTTCCATCAGCAGCCGCCGCTTGGACGATGGCCTTGAGTTCCGCATTCGCGACAACGGCCCGGGCATTCCCGAGGACATGCGCCAACGGATGTTCGAACCCTTCGTCACCACCAAGGATGCCGGCAAGGGCACGGGTCTCGGGCTGTCGTTG
>JAPPIX010000177.1:0-15311 GCA_028820495.1 Gammaproteobacteria bacterium | reverse complement strand
TGCGTTCCGGTCATCGCCAAGGGGCTGAACCTCTCCCGCGCCGAGGTGCAGGGCGTCATCAGCTTCTATCCGCTGTTCAGGACGCAACCGCCGGGGCGGCAAATCGTCGCCATCTGCCGCGCGGAGGCCTGTCAGGCCATGGGCGGCGCCGCCCTTGAAGCCCATGCCCAAACCACCCTCGGCATCAGGTTCGGCGAGACCTCGGCGGGTGGCGAAGTGACCCTGGAGCCGGTTTACTGCTTAGGCAACTGCGCCTGTGCGCCTTCGATGACGGTTGACGGGGTGCTGCATGCCCGAGTTGATGCCAGGCGCTTTGACGAGTTGATGGGCTGATGAGTGTGGGAGCCCTCAGCTTGCCTCAGCCCGGTATGCTGTCGGAGACAGAGGAACAAACAACCGGCCAAGGGGGTGCCTCCGATTGTCTATAGAAGTGTTCGTGCCAGCGGCCGACTTCACGGCCCGCGCCTTGGGCGCCGACGCAGTGGCGGCTGCGGTGGCGGCCGCACCGGGTGTCGAGGTGCGCCGCACCGGCTCCCGTGGCCTCTATTGGCTGGAACCCTTGGTGGAGGTGGCGACGGACGCTGGCCGCATTGGCTTCGGCCCGCTCGATTCCGCCGCTGCCCGGGCGCTGTTCGCCAACGGCCCGCCGAACGTCGACCATCCCGATTGTCTAGGCTTGGTGGACGAACTGCCGTGGCTTGAGAAGCAGTCGCGCGTGACCATGGCGCGGGTGGGCGTCATCGAGCCCTTGTCCATCGCCCAATACAAGGCCAACGGCGGCTTTGCAGGCCTCGCACGGGCCCGTGCCCTGACTGCTCCGGCGATTGTTGAAACGGTCACCGATGCGGGCCTGCGCGGACGAGGCGGCGCGGCGTTCCCAACGGGCATCAAGTGGCGCACCGTGCTGGAGGCGGAAGGTGAGCCGAAGTACATCGTCTGCAACGCCGATGAGGGCGATTCGGGCACCTTCGCCGATCGCATGATCATGGAGAGCGACCCGTTCAGCCTGATCGAGGGTATGCTGATTGCCGGCTTCGCCGTCGGCGCCGACCGTGGCTACATCTATTGCCGGGCCGAATATCCGCTGGCGATCGACACCCTGGCCGAGGCGATCCGCTTGGCGAAAGGCGCGGGCTACCTGGACGACTTCCACCTGGAAGTGCGCAAGGGCGCCGGGGCTTACATATGCGGCGAGGAGACGGCGTTGCTCGAAAGCCTTGAAGGCAAACGCGGCGTGATTCGCTACCGGCCGCCGCTGCCGGCGGTCAAGGGACTGTTTGGCCAGCCGACGGTGGTGAACAACGTCATCAGCTTGGCTTCGGTACCGGCTATCCTGGCCCAGGGCGCGGACCACTACCGCAGTTTCGGGGTGGGCCGATCAAGGGGCACGCTGACCGTTCAGTTGGCGGGCAACGTGCGCCGGGGCGGGCTGTTCGAGGTGCCCTTCGGCAAGCCATTGCGCTGGGTGGTTGAGCACTTGGGTGGCGGCACCGCCAGCGGCCTTCCGATCAAGACGGTGCAAGCGGGCGGTCCCTTGGGTGCCTACATCCCCCCGCAGCATTTCGACACACCCTTGGACTATGAGTCCTTTCAGGCCATTGGCGGGATGATCGGCCACGGTGGCCTGGTGGTTTTTGACGAAACCACCGACATGGGCGCCATGGCCCGTTACGCCCTTGAATTCTGCGCCGAGGAGTCCTGCGGCAAATGCACCCCCTGCCGCATTGGCGCCGTGCGCGGCGTCGAGGTGGTCGATCGCATACGGCGGGGGGAGGCGGCGGCGGACAACCGGGTGCTGCTCAAGGACCTCTGCCATACCATGATCGACGGCTCCCTGTGCGGTCTCGGCGGCATGGCGCCCTTGCCAGTGCTCAGCGTCATGACGCACTTTGCGGACGAGTTGTGAGGCGTTGTGACGGTGCAGAGGGTCGTGGCGCACTTTGCAGACGAGTTGTTAGGCAGTGTAGATTGCGTGACATGAACCTCAGCACTTCTCATTTTGCCGGAGCGAGGGCATCTTGCCCTCGTACCGAACCGCAGCGAACCCAATCGAGGGCGGGACGCCCTCGTTCCGGAAAGATCCACCCGATGTCAGTTTAACAGCCAAAGTGAGAATTGCTGTATGAACCTCTACTATCGGGTGGGCGCTGAGCGGGATCTGGGTACGCCTGCCGCTGACAACGGGGCGCAAGCCAGTCCAACGGTCAACGTCGAAATCGACGGACGGTCCGTCGCGGTGCCCGAAGGCATCTCGGTGATGCGCGCCGCAGCCTTGGCCGGAGCGAACATACCCAAGCTCTGCGCCACCGAAGACTTGGCCGCCTTCGGTTCGTGCCGCCTGTGCTTGGTGACCATCGAGGGGCGCAAGGGTTATCCGGCCTCCTGCACCACCTTGGTCGAGGAAGGCATGGTGGTGCACACCCAGACGCCCCGGTTGGCGGAACTGCGGCGCAACGTCATGGAGCTCTACATCTCCGACCATCCCTTGGATTGCCTGACCTGCGCCGCCAACGGCGATTGTGAGTTGCAGGACATGGCGGGCGCAGTGGGCCTGCGAACCGTGCGCTACGGGTACGACGGCGCCCATCACTTGGACAAGCCCAAGGACGAGTCCGCCCTGTATTTCAGCTTCGACCCGGCCAAGTGCATCGTCTGTTCCCGTTGCGTACGCGCCTGCGAGGAGCAGCAGGGCACCTACGCCCTGACCATCAATGGGCGCGGCTTCGATTCCGAGGTCGTCGCCAGCCAGAACGAAGCCTTCATCGACTCCGAGTGCGTCTCTTGCGGCGCCTGCGTCAAGGCCTGCCCCACCGCCACGCTGATCGAAAAGTCGGTCATCGAGCACGGCCAGCCGGAGAGCGCCGTCATCACCACCTGCGCGTACTGCGGCGTCGGCTGCTCCTTCCGTGCGGAAACCCAGGGCGGCCAGCTCGTGCGCATGGTGCCGAACCGCGATGGCCACGCCAATCACGGCCACGCCTGCGTGAAGGGACGGTTTGCCTTTGGCTACGCCACCCACCAGGACCGCATCACGACGCCCTTGGTGCGCAACAGCATCGACGACGAATGGCAAGCGGTGGGTTGGGATGAAGCCATCCGCACCGCCGCCGAGCGACTGCAGGCGATTCAGGCGCGATATGGGCGTAAGTCCATCGGCGGGGTCACCTCGTCGCGCTGCACCAACGAAGAGGTCTATGTGGTGCAGAAGTTCGTCCGCGCCGCAGCGGGCAACAACAACGTGGACACCTGCGCCCGAGTCTGCCACTCGCCGACGGGATACGGACTGAAGACCACCTTGGGCGAGTCTGCCGGTACCCAGAACTTCGATTCGGTGCTTGAGGCCGACGTCATCATGGTTATCGGCGCCAACCCCACCGAGGCCCACCCGGTGTTCGCTTCCGCGATGAAGCGGCGGTTGGGCCAGGGCGCTGGCCTGATTGTCGTGGACCCGCGGGCCATCGACTTGGTGCAATCCCCGCATGTGCGGGCGGACCACCACCTGCAATTGAAGCCGGGTGCCAACGTGGCGGTCATCAACGCCTTGGCTCATGCCGTCATCGACGAAGGCCTTGAGGATGAGGCGTACATCCGTGCCCGCTGCGACCTGGAGGCCTACCGGATCTGGCGCGCCTTCATCAGTGAGGCGCGCAATTCTCCGGAGGCTACCGAAGCCTTGAGCGGGGTGCCGGCGGCGCAGGTGCGGGCCGCGGCGCGCCTTTATGCCGGGGCCGGCAATGGCGCCATCTATTACGGCCTAGGCGTCACTGAGCACAGCCAAGGCTCCACCATGGTCATGGGCATCGCCAATTTGGCCATGGCCACTGGCAATCTCGGCCGTCCGGGGGTGGGCGTCAATCCGCTGCGCGGCCAGAACAACGTGCAGGGCGCGTGCGACATGGGCTCCTTTCCCCATGAGTTGACCGGCTACCGGCATCTGTCCGACGAGGCCACCCGGCGGCTGTTCGAGGCGGAGTGGCAGGTCGCGCTCGACCCCGAGCCCGGCTATCGCATCCCCAACATGTTCGATGCCGCCATCGGCGGGGAATTCAAGGGCCTGTACGTGCAGGGCGAGGACTTCGCCCAATCCGATCCGGACACCCAGCATGTCTATGCGGCGCTTTCAGCGATGGAATGCGTGATCGTTCAGGACCTGTTCCTGAACGAGACCGCCAAGTTCGCCCACGTCTTCCTGCCGGGCTGCTCCTTCCTGGAGAAGGACGGCACCTTCACCAATGCCGAACGGCGCATTTCGCCCGTGCGCAAGGTCATCGCACCCCTGTCCGGGATGGATGAGTGGGACATCACCTGCCGTTTGGCCACCGCCATGGGCTACGAGATGCGTTATTCGCACCCTAGCGAGATCATGGATGAGATCGCCCGCCTGACCCCCACCTTCCGTGGCGTGAGCTATGCCAAGCTTGCTGAACTCGGCTCCATTCAATGGCCTTGCTGGGAAGAGGCCTCAGCCGGGACGCCGCTGATGCACGTTGATGAGTTCGTGCGCGGCAAGGGCTACTTCGCGCCGACGCCCTATGTGCCGACCGACGAGCGAGCCAACGCCCGGTATCCGCTGCTTTTGACCACGGGCCGGGTGCTTTCGCAGTACAACGTGGGCGCGCAAACCCGGCGAACCGGCGCGGTGGCCTACCACCGGGAGGACATTCTTGAGATTCATCCGACGGATGCCCAGGTGCGGGGCATCGTCGATGGCAGTTGGGTGGGCCTGAAGAGCCGCGTCGGCGAAACCGTGCTGCGTGCCAAGGTGACCGAGCGGGTGCAGCCCGGGGTGCTCTACACCACCTTCCACCATCCGGAGTCAGGCGCCAACGTCATCACCACCGACAATTCCGATTGGGCCACCAATTGCCCGGAATACAAGGTGACGGCAGTGCAGGCTTACCCGGTTAGCAAGCCATCCGAGTGGCAGGAGATGTTCCGCCGCTTCACCGCTGCGCAACAGCAGTTATCGGAGCAGGCCCTGAGCGAGGCTTGAGTCATGACCGTCGATGGCGCCAAGCTGGTTCGCATGGCCGAGCAGATCACCGCCAACATGGCTTACACCGATGACGTTGAGCTGGTGGCGGCGCGGGTGGCCGATCATCTGAACCGCTTTTGGGACCCGCGCATGCTTAAGGCTTTGGCCGAGGTCGCTAACGGCGACGCCGATCAACTCTCGCCCGCCCTGAAGGCCGCGGTTCGGCAGTTGCACGGGATCGCCGGGGAAGGCGCCCCATGATTGGAGAGCACGGGGTGCGCCGAGAGGCACGCCAGCGCGTCCTTCGATTTCGTCGCGGCCAGCCCTTGCAGAGCACCGATGACCGGCTGGCCCCGGAGGAGCCGTTGGAAATCCGCGTCCGGGCGCGGCCCATCAGCGTGACCATGCGCACTCCGGGTCATGATGAGGATTTGGCGGTCGGTTTCCTGCTCACCGAAGGCGTTATCCAATCGGCCGAGGACATCGTCAAGATCGAGGCGCCGCAACGGGCCGGCGGATTCAACCTCATCAACGTCTTCCTGCGGCCCGAGGTGCGCTTTGATGTGGGCCGGCTGACCCGCCACGTGTTCGCGAGCTCCAGTTGCGGGCTGTGCGGTGCGGCAACCATCGAACAGGTTCACAAGCAGTTCCCACCGGTTGAGAGCGGATTGCGGATTCCTGTCCAGACGGTGCTCGCCTTACCGGACGCGCTACGGGCCGCCCAGGACGAGTTTGCCGCCACCGGCGGCATGCATGCGGCAGGGCTGTTCGACGCCCAGGGCCAGCTGCTGATCGTGCGCGAGGATGTGGGCCGCCACAACGCGGTGGACAAGGTGCTCGGTCACGCCCTGCGCCATGGACCTTGGCCCGCTGCTGAACATTCGCTCATGGTCAGCGGCCGCGCCTCCTTTGAGATCATGCAAAAGGCGTTGGCGGCGCGGATTCCCATCGTATGCGCGGTGTCGGCGCCGTCCAGCTTGGCGGCGGAGTTCGCTCACCGCAGCGGCCAGACGCTGGTCGGATTTCTGCGCGAGGGTCGGCTGAACGCCTACGCCCACGAACAGCGGCTGACGTTCTAACGAGGCGATGCCCTAGACCGATGGGATGGCGGTCGCCGGGCGCAAGAGTTGATTCATACGGCAACCTTTTCCCGCGATCAGGAATAGAGAGCTAAAAGTAGATTCTGCCCAAAGCCCAGGTCAGGGTAAGCAGCATGATCACCGTGAGCGGCACGCCCACTCTGACGAAGTCCAGGAAGCGGTAGTTGCCAGCCGCCATCACCAGCAAGTTGGTCTGGTAGGCCATGGGCGTGGCGAAGCTCATGTTGGCGCCGAACAGCACCGCCAGCACAAAGGGTTCCGGTGGCTGGCCAAGGCTGTTGGCGATGCCGATGGCGATGGGCGTGCCGATGACGGCGGCGGCGTTGTTGGAGACCACGTTGGTCAGCACCGCCAGCAACGCCATCAGGGCGCCGAGCACAATGAGCGGCTCCGCGCCCAGGGTGGCGACGAGGAAGACCTCGGTGAGGTAGTTGGTGGCTCCGGTCTCAACCAGCGCCCTGCCCAGGGCAAGGCTGGCCACGATGATGAAGAACACCGATGAGTTGATGGCGCGAATGGCGGGGCCGACGTTCAGGCATCGGGTCAAAAGCAGCAGGCAGGCGCCGGCGGTGGCGCTCACGGAGATGGGCATCAGGCCGCTGGCGGCGCAGGCGACGACGCCCACGAAGATGATCAGCGCCCGCTTGGCCTTGTGCGGTTCGGGCAGGTCCGCAGTGGCGTCGAGCACCAGAAAGTCGGTGCTTCGCTTGAGGCGGGCAATCTGCGTCCCAGCGCCTTGGACGAGCAGAATGTCGCCGGGCTGCAGCACCACCCGAGCGATGTTGTCCTCGAAGCTCATCATTTCCTTGCCGGCGCGATGCACCGCCAGCACCACCAGTTGAAACTGGTCCAGAAAGCGTGCGGAGCGCAAGTTGGCGCCGTCTAGGCGTGAACCGGCCACCACGGCGATCTCCGCTAGGCTCTGGCCCTGCTCTGAGACGAGGCCATTGCCGTTGTCGCCGGAATTGACGCTGTGCAGGCTGGCTTTGAGGGTGTCCTCAAAGAGCTTGAGATTCTCCCGGGTGTCGCGCACGCGCAACTGGTCGCCCGCCTTCAGCAAGGCGCCGGGCAACGGCATTAGGAGCATTTCGCCGCGGCGGATGCGCGCCGTGCGCAGCTTGCCGTCGCAGAGCGCGATGGCATCGGACAGGGGCTTGCCGACCGCTGGCGATTGGTCGGTCAGGCGCAGCCGGGCCTCGAACAGGCGCGGTGCGGCGCCCGCCAATTGAATGTCGCGCTCGGGCAGCAGCCGCGGGGCGATCAGCCACAAGTAGACAAAGGCCACCGCCCCGGCGATGGCCGCTGGTTGCACGAAGTCGAACATGCCGAATTCGGGGAGGCCTAGGTCGGAGGCCACGCTCACCACCAGCAGGTTGGTGGAGGTGCCTATGGTGGTGGCCATGCCGCCCACCAAGGTGGCGAAGCCCATTGGCATGAGGATCTTGGTGGCCGAGTTGTTGGTGCGCAGGCACACGCTCACCAAAATGGGCAGCAGCAGCACCACGATGGGCGTGTTGTTCACGAAAGCTGACAGCACTGCGCCCACCACGAGAGTCGCCATGAAGGAAAGAAAGGGCTGCCGGTTCCAGAAGCGGGCCAGCAAGCGCCCCACCGGCTCCAGTGCTGCGGTCTGCACCAGCCCTTGGCCCATCACCATCAGGGCGCTGACCGCAATCAGCGCTTCGTGGCCGAACCCGGCGAAAAACTCGGTGGGGCGGAAGTCCCCGTAGGGAAACAGCGAAAAGCCTATGGCCAGCAGGCTGATCAGCCCGATGCTTGAGATCTCCAGCCGCAGCCGCTCGCGGCTGAACAGATAGAGGGCGACCACCGTCAGCAGCATGGACGCCAGCGCGTGGGGGTTTGGAATCTCGGGCATGGCGGTCAGCAGCTTAGGGTGCGATTTCCCATGGTCGAGCAAACTAGAGAGGCGGAGCATCGACTAGGCGCATCGCAAATTCAAGGCGATTGCGCAGGTCTCCATCAAATTCCCAACCTCGTGACGGAAAGCGCATGCCAGCAGCCTAATCGAGGGCGGGACGGTGCGAACGCGCACCTTCGGTGCGTTCGGTTCGCGTTGGAGTTTCGCTGGCGCGAAACTCCTTTCCAGTCAGCCGGCTCCTCCAGAGCAAGGGCATAACGAACTGAGGGTTCGCGACCTCGGATGGCGCGAAGCGCCGTTGCACTACGCGATCGGTTCGCGGCTGCGACTCATACCAATAGAGCAAATGAAAAAAATTATCATTATATGTCAGTAAGTTAAGGTTGACTTGGCGATCTTGGGAAGGTATAAGTTTGGTGTGCATTCGGCGGGGGCAATGCGTTCATGCTGCGGTGGTGAGGAAATCGATCGGGGTTGCAGTTGCTCTCGGTGTGTTCGGCGGCGAAACGCGATGGCAGCCGGCAATGTCCCGCAACAGACCGTTGGGATAATGAAATGACGGGTGAAGCTCCAGATCGCGTGGCCTCGGACGGCGCGGGGGAGGTCGGCCTGTCCGACGACGCGCTCAAGGTGGGCCGCTATTTTCCGACCCACATTTTCTCTGTGAAGGTTCCGGGCTGCCAAGTTCTGAACGAGCGGTTGATCGAGGCGATCCACGCCGAACAGGAACGCGACCGAACGGGGGTGCGCAAGTCGAACTACCCGCAGCTTGGGGGGTGGCACAGCCAGACCAAGCTGCACAAGAACGCCGCGTTTGCCGGATTGGTGCAATACGTCAACGCGGCCACGGACATGATGTGCCGCAAACTCGGATACCACGAATCCTACCGGCTGAACATCGGCACCATGTGGTCGATCGTCAATCCACCGGGCGGCTCGAACCGTGCCCACGTTCATCCCGGCTGCATCTGGAGCGGCGTCTACTACGTTCAGGCACCGGAGAATTCGGGCGGGCTCGAATTCATCGATCCGCGCACCGAGAACCTGATGAGTCCCGTCAAGTACATTCCCGGCACCAAGCGCCCGCGCGACTGCTGGACGAAGGTCCGCTTCAAGCCCCTGGCCGGAAAAATGCTGATCTTCCCCAGTTGGCTTTACCATGGCGTGGGTCCGAACAAATCCACGGCCGGCGGCAAAGACGCGGATCGGATTATCCTGAGCTTCAACCTGTCTCAAGTGAGGCGGAGAAAGCCACAGCAGCATCGCCCAGCGGGTGACCCGCCATGAAGTCAGTCAAGCCTTCCATGTTTCAGCGACTGATCTTGTTTCTGGCTGCGATGCTGATCAGCCTGTTTCCGAGTTTTCTCGGCGTAAAAGCCCCCTCGATCCTAGGCGTGCAGGAAGCGTACGCTGCCGACGGCGACGAGCACGATGAAGACGACGACGATGAAGACGATGACGACGAAGACGATGATGAAGACGATGACGACGGCGACGAAGGGGACGAGGACGACGAAAACGACGAGGGCGATGAAGGGGACGAGAACGACGAAGGCGACGAGGACGACGACGGCGACGAGGGCGACGAAGGGGACGAGGGCGATGAAGACGACGAGGGAGATGAGGTGGATGAAGGCGACGAGGGGAACGAGGGTGGAGCGAATAGCGCTCCATGGATTCCTTTGCACTCCGTGGCGCCGCTGGTTCCGGCCACAGCCGATCTTTCAGGCCAGGGTTTCCTGCGCGTAATCAACCATTCACCGAAGTCGGGCCAGGTGCAGGTCGTGCCGATCGACGATGCCGGCCAGCGGTACCCGGCCATAAGCCTGCGGCTCGACTCCGGTGAGGCTGCGCACTTCAATTCCGACGACCTGGAGCGGGGCAACCCGAACAAGGGGATATCCGGTAGCAGCGGTTCCGGCCAGGGGGATTGGCGCCTCGAACTGCTGACCGAACTGGATATCGAGGTGCTGTCCTACGTCCGGGGCAACGACGGGTTCCTGACGGCGATGCACGATGTCGTTCCAGGCACCGCAACGAGCCACTGGCTGCCGTTCTTCAATCCCGCCAGCAATTACAACCAAAGGAGCCTTCTGCGGTTGATCAACGCGGGCACTGAGCCGGTGGACGTCACGATCACTGGCGTGGATGACCATGGCAATTCGCCCGGCGGCCCGGTTCGCATCGTCGTGGCGCCTGATGCTGCCGTCACGCTGTCTGCCTCAGACTTGGAGGACGGGGTCGGCGTGGCCGGGGCTCTCGGCGACGGCCAGGGCAAGTGGCGGTTGACGGTGGAGTCGAGTCAACCCATAGGCGTCATGAACCTGCTCAGCAACCCAACGGGCCACCTAACCAATCTATCCTCCTTCCCAGTGAACGAGAGGCAAGGCACATTCGGCGTACCCCTGTTCCCGTCGGCCGGGGATGCCGATGGCCGAGAGGGCGTCCTGCGCATCATCAACCGGACTGCGCAGGCGGGCGAAGTTCGGATAGCGGCCCTCGACGAATCGAACTGGTCCTACGACCCCCTTAGGTTGGCACTTCCCGCCAATCAAGCGGTGCATCTCAACTCGCACGATCTGGAGATGGGCAACGCCAGCAAGGGGCTCTTGGGCCGCACCGGAGCCGGAGAGGGCGACTGGTTCCTGGAACTGACCAGCGATTTGGACATCGAGGTGCTGAGCTACGTACGCCACTGGGACGGATTCCTGACCTCCATGCACGATCGGGCACCCAAGTCGGGCCATCTCGCCCAGGTGGCCTTCTTCAACCCCGCCAGCAACTTCAATCAGTTGAGCAGGCTTAGGCTGGTCAACCCGGGGGCTGAGGCGGCGGAAGTGATGATCTCGGGAGTGGACGACAAGGGCGTGGCGGCGGAGTCGGAGGTGCGCGCAACGATCGGGGCGCGCAACGTCCTCACCTTGACCGCCGAGCAGCTTGAGAACGGCATCGGCGTGCAGGGGGCGCTTGGGGATCGCTCCGGGAAGTGGCGGCTGACGGTGGAGTCGAACAGCCGGATCCAGGTGATGAGCCTGATGGAGAGCCCCACGAAGCACCTGACCAATCTCTCGACCTCGCGCGGTGCAGGGGGCGCCGACTTGGAATAGATGGCGGATCCGAAAGCGACGCTGGGTGTAGGAAAGCGGCTTGCTTGCCGATATCATCCGCACTTTTCCAGCCACGGGCGGCGCTGCGCCGTTCGGGGACGCTGATTTTCCTCGACTTGCCTTGGAGAGGTGAGCAATGGCCTCCTTGGATCGACGCGCGGGGCAACGCGCCGAACACAGCGGCGCGGAGCAGCCGGACGATGAGCTGTACCGAATTCGCCACAGCTTGGCGCACGTGCTGGCGCAGGCGGTGCTGGAACTGCGCCCCGGCTCCACCTTGGGTTTCGGCCCACCCATCAAGGACGGCTTCTATTACGACTTCCTCTTGAGCGAGCCGTTGACTGAGGCGGACTTCCCTGAGCTCGAACGGCGCATGCGCAAGATCATCAAGAAGGGCCAGCGCTTCTACCAGGAAGACCTGCCCGCTGTCGAGGCGCTTGCGCGCATCGAGGAAATGGGCGAGCCCTACAAGCGGGAATACGGCGCGGAGCTGATCGCCAAGCAAGGCTTAAGCACGCTGTCCTTCTACCGCAATGGCCCCTTCCTGGACATGTGCGAGGGGCCGCATGTGTCCGATACCAAGCAGTTGCCGCGCGACGCCTTCAAGCTCCGCGGCCTGGCCGGCGCCTACTGGCGGGGCGACTCCGACAATACGATGATGACCCGCATCTACGCTTGGGCCTTCGCCGCCAAGGCTGAGCTTGACGATCACGTGGCGCGCTGGGAGGAGGCTCAGCGCCGCGACCACAAGAAGCTGGGCCGGGAGCTGGGCATCTTCGCCATCGACAACGATGTGGGCCGGGGACTGCCGCTGTGGTTGCCGAACGGCACGGTGGTCCGCGATGAGCTGGAGAAACTGGCCAAGGAACTGGAGTTCAAGGCGGGTTATCAGCGGGTTGCCACGCCGCACCTGGCCCGAGAGAACCTCTACTTCAAGTCTGGCCATCTGCCATTCTACGCGGACGACATGTATCCTCCCATGGAGGTCATGGACTCAGGCGATGGGCAGGAAATGGATGGCGCGGCGGGCGAGGGCGGTGCGGTAAAGGAGGCCTACCGCCTGCGGCCGATGAACTGCCCCCATCACCACAAGGTCTTCGCAGCCATTCCAAGGAGTTACCGGGATCTGCCCGTGCGTCTGGCGGAGTACGGCCAAGTCTATCGCTGGGAGGATTCCGGGGCGGTGGGCGGCTTGGTGCGGGTGCGGGGCATGTGCATGAACGATGCGCACATCTACTGCACCGAGGCGCAGATCAAGGATGAGTTCAAGGCCGTGATGCGGCTCTACGAAGAAGCCTATGACATCCTCGGCCTCGACGACTACGTGGTGCGCTTGTCGCGCTGGGACCCGGACGACCCCAAGGGCCGGGACAAGTACGTTGACAACCCCGAAGCCTGGACCGCATCGGAAGCCATCCTGGAGGCGGTGTTGAAGGAGATGGGCGTCAACTACGTGGATGGCATTGGCGAAGCGGCGTTCTACGGCCCCAAGATCGACATTCAATTCCTGACCGTCACTGGCCGCGAGGAGTCGCTGTCGACGGTGCAACTGGACTTTTCCCAACCCGAAGCTCTCGGCTTGACGTATGTGGGCGCCGACGGCCAACCGCACCGGCCCTACTGCATTCACCGGGCGCCCTTTTCCACCCACGAACGCATGGTGGCCTTTCTGCTGGAGCACTACGCGGGTGCATTTCCCACTTGGCTCGCTCCGTTGCAGGCGCAGGTAGTCACCGTCTCGGAGCAATTTGACGCCTACGGCGCGGAGATCGTTGCTGCGCTTAGGGGTAGCATGGTGCGCGCCGAGCTCGCCCCTTCCACCGATACGGTGTCCAAGAAAATCCGCCAAGCGGCCACGTTGAAGATTCCCAACGTCCTGATCGTCGGCGAGCGGGAGCAGCAGGAGCGCACCGTGACCCTGCGCCGCCACGGCCACAAGGCTCAGCACACCTTGGCCTTGGATGCCTTTCAGACGGCGCTGCTAGAGACCATCAACGCCCGGTCGAGGGAGTTTCTGCTGCCGTCTTAGTTCGGCTGTTGACGGGAAGCGGATTCGCCGCTCAGCGCCGGGGCGACAGCGGTGGCAGGTACGTCGCTAGCGTCGCCGATCATCGCCACCTGGTGGCGGAAGCCGATCAGGTCAAGCAGCACTTCGCCGGCTTCGGCTAGCACGGCCTCGTTGGTGGGATCATCGGCCTCGTCTTCGTCTGCGGGGTCGTCTTCGGCTTCCAATTCGTCCAAGTCCTTGAGCGGGGAGAGGCCCTTGGCCAGCCGCAAGGTGTTCTCCACCTCAAGCCGCCAAGCGTCCTCCTCGGCCTTTTGGCGGCGCCGTTCGGCTTCGTTCAAGGACAGTTCGGTGTTCTCGCTGTCCTGGCGAATGCGGTCAGCCAAGGTGCGCAGGTACACGAAGTCCGGGTTGTCCAGCGTTCGTTCGGCGTGTTGGGCGCGCAGGGTGCCAAGGGCGGGTCGAATGTTGTTGCTGCGCGGGTAGGCGGCCGGTCGAATGTCGTCCCACGGCATGGCGTCTTCCAAGCTGCTTTCGCCGATGTGCTCGACGTCGTAGAGGTCGGGGAACTCGATGTCCGGCAGGACGCCCCGGTTCTGGGTGCTTTGCCCTGAGATGCGGTAGAACTTGGCGGCGGTGATCTTGAGCTGGCCTCGATTCAGGGGCACCAAGGTCTGCACGGTTCCCTTGCCGAAGGTGCGGCCACCGACGATGACGCCGCGCTGGTAATCCTGAATGGCGCCGGCGAAGATTTCCGATGCGGAGGCCGACAGCCGGTTGACCATCACCGCTAGCGGCCCGTCCCAAACCAAGGACTCATCGTCGTCGGCATAGACGTTGGCCCGCTTTCTCGCCGCCCTCACCTGCACCGTGGGCCCTGATTTGATGAATAGGCCGGTCAGCTTGTCGGCCTCCTGCAGGGAGCCGCCGCCGTTGTTGCGCAGATCGATCACCAAGCCGTCCATGCCCTCGGCTTCGAGTTCCCGAACGAGACGCGCCACGTCGCCAGTGGTGCTCCGGTAGCTGGGGTCACCCTGCTTCAAGGCCTTGAAATCGACGTAGAACGTTGGGATTTCGATCACGCCAATGCGATAGTCGTGACTGCCCCGGCGCAGGGTCAACAGCTTCTTGCGCGCCGCCTGCTCCTCCAGCTTGACGGTGTTGCGGGTGATCTGCACCACCTTGGCCGCTTGGCCCTCAGCCTTGTCCGGCACGATTTCAAGGCGCACCTTGGAGCCCTTGGGCCCGCGAATCAGCTCCACCACGTCATCAAGGCGCCAGCCCACCACGTCGATCAGCGGCCCCCGTTCGCCTTGGCCGACGCTGATGATGCGGTCAGCGGGCTTGATCTTGCCGGTCTTGGCCGCCGGTCCGGCGGGCACCAGCCGCACCACCGAGGTGTACTCGTCCTCGCTGCGCAGCACGGCACCGATGCCTTCAAGGGACAGGGACATGTTGATGTTGAAGTTCTGCGAGACCCGCGGCGAGAAATAGCGGGTGTGCGGGTCATAGGCAGTGGTGAAGGCGTTGACGTAGATTCCGAAGGCGTCTTCGCTCTTGGTCTGCCGCGCCTGCTTGAGGCGGTTGCGGTAGCGTTTGGTCAGCAATTCCTGGATTTCGGCGTCGGGTTTGCCGTTGAGCCTCATGTTCAGCGCCGCAGCCTTCAGGCGCTTGTCCCAAAGCGCGTCCAGCGCGGCTTCGTCCGCGGGCCAGGGCGCGTCCTTGCGGTCCACCTCAAGCGTCTCGTCGGCGCCGAAGTCGAGCGCCTCCACGCCATCCTCCAGCTTGGCCAGCAGGTATTCAAAGCGGTCAATCAGCCGCCGCTGATGGCGGTTGAACATGTCGAAGGCGGGGCCGAGGTTGCCGCGCTTGAGCGCATCATCAAGCTCATGCCGGTGCTTTTCCATCTCGGCCACGTCGGCGGCAGTGAAGTACACCCGTGCCCCGTCCAAAGCCTCAAGGTAGTTGTCGAATATCTCGCTGGAGGCCGTGTCGTCCAAGGTCTTGCGCAGGTAGTGGTTGTGGCGCAACTGCTCAACGATGGTCAGGCTGGTGCGCCCATGGACGTCCAAGGGTGCCAAGGGGGCGGCCTCTTCGGCCCAAGTGAGAGCGGGGCCGCACAAGCAAAGCCAAGTGGCGCAAACCGCCCAAGCGGGCGAGATAGGGATGTGTTTGACGGGCATGCAGATGGTTGCTGAGTGAAAGAAGGCCATCATACCCATAGAGGGACGCCCTTGCAGCACTC
>JAPPIX010000149.1 GCA_028820495.1 Gammaproteobacteria bacterium | reverse complement strand
GAAGCACGCTGACGCCGCTCTTCTCATTGCCGTACACCGCCTCGATCGGCACCTCAACGACCTTGGGCTTCATTGACGTGCGGGCGATCGTTCCAGGATCGACCGGTAAGGCCGGGCGCCGGGACGGCGGGAATCGCAGCGCCGGACGGCCAGCTTCAATTCAAGCTGCCCGAACCGAGGGCGGGAACGCCAGTTCCGGAACCGCCAAGGAAGCGGGCGAGCCACCTTGGGACGCACACCCTCCAAAGGCTGCTGCCAACTTCTTGGCGATGGCTTCAAGGCGGTCATCATGGACTTGGGGGAGGCGCTTCCCCGATTCTCGGAGCTTGCCGGAGAGACGAATGCAGCCTTGGAATTGGCCTACAACGGTGCTGCTCATGGGGACGGCTGCTTGTGGCCGGTAACGTGCGAAGCAACCTAACATGGGCTGCAATTCTCATCAACCCTCACGGCGAGACCCTCACGGCGAGTCACTGTCGCGGCGAGTCACGGCGAGGGCCATTTCACGCTAGCCCGATTGCCGCCCCAAGCCCCTTCAGACTCTCCTTAAGCGGCCAATTTGGGCTCGATTCCACCCCGGCAAGGCGGTTTTTTCGTAGTGCGAAATGACCCTAACTCACTGCACTCCCTTGGACTAAGGTCGCTGGTTGTTGTTGCCGCTCGTTGGGCAGAGGCGCTAAAGTGGGGTGGTTGCCGATGGCCAGCCGGAGCAGCCCGTGCCTTCCCCGCCCGCCTATCCCCGCGTTCCCTACGGCGAGGCCGATTTCCGGCGCATCCGCCTGAACGGCTGGCTGTACGTGGACAAGACGCGCTTCCTGCGCCCGCTGGAGGAGGAGCGCTACGCCTTCCTCATCCGCCCCCGGCGCTTCGGCAAGTCGTGCTGGGTGTCGCTCTTGGAGAACTACTACGACCGCTGGTGGAAGGACGAGTTCGAGGCGGTGTTCGGCGGCACCGACATTGGCCGCGACCCTACCCCGGAGCATCACCGCTACGTGGTGCTGCGCTTCGACTTCTCGGCAGTGAACGACAAGCTGGAGACGCTGGAGCGGGAGTTCGAGACCTACTGCTTCATCGAACTGCGCGGAGCGCTGGAACGCAACCCGGATCTGTTCCCGGAAGCCGCTTTGCAGCGCATTCTGGCACCGGTATCCATCGCGGGAAAACTCTCCCAACTCTTCCGCTACTGCAGCGACCACGACATCCCGCTGTACGTGCTGATCGACGAGTACGACAACTTCGCCAATACGGTATTGGCCTACCACGGCGAGGACGCCTACGAGGAACTGACCCACGGCGGCGGCTTCTACCGCAACTTCTTCGCCGCGCTGAAGGCCGGCGCGGCCAAGAGCGGGGGCGGCGTCGAACGGCTGTTCATCACCGGCGTCTCGCCGATCGCCATGGACGACGTGACCAGCGGCTTCAACATCGGCGCCAACCTGAGCCTGTCGCCCGCCTTCAACGAGGTGGTCGGCTTCACCGAAGCCGAGACGCGGGCCTTGGTGGACATCTACCACCGGCGCGGCGTGTTCGGGCCGGACCCGGACGAGGCCATGGCCCTGATGCGCGAGTGGTACAACGGCTACCGATTCGCTGAAGGGGCCGTTGCGGACATGTACAACACCGACATGGTGCTCTTCTACCTGAAGTACGCGGTGCCGAACCAACCGGGACCGCGGGACCTGATCGACGTGAACGTGCGCATCGACTACGGCAAGCTGCGCCACCTGCTGGTGACGGGCCAGCGCCTGAACGGCAACTTCGACCAGCTCCGGCGGGCGGTGTCCGAGGGCCGGGCGGACAGCCGCATCGAGGCGAGCTTCCCGGTGCAGGAGTTGAACCGGCGGGAGAACTTCCTGTCGCTGATGCACTACTTCGGGCTGCTGTCCATCCGCGGCGAATCCCGCGGCGTCCCCCGCCTGGCCGTTCCCAACCAGACCGTGCGGCGGCTGACCTACGGCCACCTGCGCGACGCCTTCCAGGACGCCAAGCTGTTCTCGGTGGACTTCTACGCCTTCGAGACCCTGATGTCGAACATGGCCTACGACGGCGAGTGGCGGGCGGCGGTGGAGCACCTTGCCGACGCGATGGCGCGGCAAACCGGCATCCGCGACTACATCGACGGCGAGCGGGTGGCGCAGACCTTTCTGGCGGCCCACTTCGCGCTCACGGACCACTACGTGATGCACTCCGAATGGGAGCTGAACAAGGGCTATGCGGACCTCTACCTTGAACCGCGCCCGCAACGCTTCCCCGGCATGGCCTACGGCTACGTCCTTGAGGTCAAGTACCTGCGCCGGGGCGAGCGGGCGGGCGACGAGCGAATCGCCAAGGTGGGCGAAGCGGCCATGGCGCAGCTCAGGCGCTACCTGGCGGACCCCGCCATCGAGGGCCACCCCGTTCAGCATGTGGGCATCGCCTTGGTGTTCCGGGGCTGGGAACTGGTCTTCTGCGACGCTGCATAGGCGGTTTCGCCGAGAGCGCTTCCCGTCAGGCCGTTTTCCGGGCGAGCGCCACGATCGACAGGCCGAACGGCAGGCGCAGCAGTTCCAGGAGGCCCGCCTCCAGGCCGAAGGTGAACTCAAGGCAGCGGTTCAGGATCGCCGGGGGGCGCTTGGCCCCGGCCTGCGCGACTCCCGGCCGGTGCCGGTCGAGCAGCCGGACCGCCAGCGCCGGCAGGAACAGCAGGCAGTTGAAGTAGGACTGAAACTCCACCGCCAGCCCGGCACGGGCCAGCTTGGCGGCCAGTTCCGGCCTGCGGTAGCGCCGCTTGTGGCGCAGCCGCTCGTCGTGGCTCGACCAGAGCCATGCAAAGGCCGGAACCGTCACCACCAGCCAGCCGCCCGGGCGCAGCCGGCGGACCATGAACTCAAGCGCCCGCGTCTCCTCCTCGATGTGCTCCAGGACGTCCAGCGCGGCGATCAGGTCGAATCCGCGCAGGCTGGGATGGGTGGCGGCGGGGACGGCCTCGCGCACCACCTCAACCTCGAAGCGCCGGGCCAAGTGGTCGGCGGCGAACGGATTGGGCTCCAGCGCGGTGACCGTCCCGAAGCCTTCAAGCAGCGGGAGGTTCGCACCGGTGCCGGCGCCGACTTCCAGCACCCGCCCGCCAGCCGGCACGAACCGCCGCAGCAGCCGGGCCAGGATCTTGCCGCGGGCGCGGAACCACCAGTGGGTCTCCTGCGCCTCGATCATGTCCCGGTAGGCATCGCCTTCCATCAGCCGCCGTCCGCTTCGTCGTCTCGGACCAAGTAGAGGGGCCGGTCCTTGACCTCGCCGTAGATCCGGCCGAGGTACTCGCCCATGATGCCGAGCGTCAGGAAGTTGAGCGACGAGAAGGCCAGCACGACCAGCGCCGTCATGTAGAAGCCGGTGGGCGGGTCGCGGTCGCCGGCGAACCACTCGACCAGCAGCGCCGTGCCAAGGACTGCGGCGCCCGCCACGCACAGCAGGCCAAGCCAGGTCCAGGCCCGCAGCGGGGCGGTGGAGTGGGAGACGATGCCGTCCATGGCCACCGAAAGGAGCTTCATCGCGGTGAGCTTGGTCCGTCCGCAGGCGCGCTCCGGGCGCTCGTAGGGAACGGCCACGCTGGGGAAGCCCACCCAGGCGTACAGGCCCTTCATCAGGCGGCGCCGGTCCCGGCAGGCGCGCACCGCCTTGACCACTTCCGGCCCGATGAGGCGGAAGTCGCCGGCGTTCAGGGGTATCTTGACGTCGCTCACCCAGTTGAACATGCGGTAGAACAAGGCTGCTGACAGACGCTTCATCCATGAGTCCCGGTCGCGGTTGACGCGCAGCCCATAGACGTTCTGGTAGCCCGACCGCCAAAGCTTGACGAATTCGGCGATGAGCTCGGGCGGATCCTGAAGATCCACATCCATGAATACCACGGCATCGCCCAGGGCGGCATCCAGGCCGGCGGCCAGGGCAATCTCCTTGCCGAAGTTGCGCGACAGGCGCAAGGCGCGAATGCAGGGGGCGCCTCCGTCCAGCCCAGCTGAACGGCGGTGCAGCTGGACGGCCTGCCAAGTGCCGTCGCGGCTGCCGTCGTCAACGAACAGCACTTCATGGCCAACGCCCAACTCGGCCAGCACCGGCAGCAGCCTTGCCAGGAACTTGTCGATGGATCCCTCTTCGTCGTACACCGGAACGACGACGCTGATTTCAACGCCCATCGCAAACGCCCTCACGCGCGAGCGCCGGATTGCGCTCCGTTGCGCAGCCTACCAGAAAAGCGCCTAGCGTGGCTGCGGCCCGTGATGTCAGGGCACCAGCCGGGGTAGCTCAGGATCGACCCGGCGCTGCCGCTCCAGAAGCCGCTCCCGGCATTCCCCGGACAGCATTCTGCAGTCCAGTGCGTGCGCCCCATCCGGCCAGTCGCATTGCCATCCAAGGGAGACGCGGTCGAACGCCAAGGACCATAGCACGTAAGACCCCTTCGAGAGCAGCCCAGGCCTGGCCCGGTCCAAAGCGCGCGTCCAGAGGGACGGCGGCAGGTCGCGCAGCGTGTGCTCAATGTCCCCGTCCCGGCCGTAGTCCATCACGTGCCATAGGTACTGTGATCCGTTGCGCAGCACCGTCCAAGGCGGTCCGTTCCACCACACGCGGCCAGCGATCTCCCACCGCTTGGCGGTCTTCGCCAGAGGCTCGTCGATCGGCGGGATCGGCGTTCCCCGCCATCGAACCGCCTCCGGGTGCGGGTCGTACCCTAGGACGGCTTCCGTTTCCTTCATCGTCCCAAGCCGCGGTCAGGGCGCCCAAGGCTCCGGGCAAACGCCTGCAGGCCCCGTAACGCTGCCGGCGGCAGCGCCGCCGCCACCTCAGAGGGCGGCGCTGCCAGCGCTCGGCCGATCTCCGTCCAACTGCGGTTCGGCAACGCCTTCCCCGCCCCCTCCCGGCACCACCGCGGCCATGCCGAAAGCGCTTCCGCGACGTCCTCGTAGTCCCTCTGAGCGCCGCGATTGCAGCAAGCCTCCATTTTCGCCGCCACCAAGTCCACTGGATGGGCGACCGCCACGCCATTGGGCGCCACGGTCGGCTTGCGGGTCGGCAGGGGGATCAGGCGGCCGCATTCCATGAAGTTCACCTTCAAGGCGCGGGAATGGCCGGCGAGCGTTGCGTCGACCATTCCCGGACCGCCCCGCAATTCGGCCCCCGCCATCGGCAGTCCAATAAGGCATGAGCCTGAACGCCGCAGCCCGGTCAGCGGCGCAGACGCCAGATGCTGAGCCCGAGCGCGGCCAGCAGCACGGCGCTGCCGATGGGCAGGCCGCGCGGATTCAGCACGATGGCCAGCAGCGGCAGCAGCCAGACGGCCAGCCAGACCAGGAGCTCCCCCAAGTCGGCCGGCTTCATGCCGTCCCGCGTCCATGGCCCGCGGCGCCACTGGCCGAGCGCGTGGTGCGCCACCGGGCTCAGCAGGGTGAGGTCATAGACGAACAGGTAGGGGGTCGCCAGGCAGGTGGAGAGCAGCAGAATCGCGAAGGCCCAAGGGGCCGGCGCCAGCCCGCGGCGCAGCCGCGAGAACGCCCACCAGGTGGCCAGGGCGGCGGCCAGGGTGATCGGCGCCTGCGCCAGCCAGGCGCCCCAGGTCGGCAGGCCCAGCAGCTTCGCGTTGGTGAAGGCCGAGACGGTGACCCCGCCCCCTAGGTCCTCCTGCAGCAATGATGCTTGGTGCGGCAGCGCCTGCCCGAGCCACAGGCGCCAGGCCTCCCAGCCGAAGGCCAGCCCGCTGGCCAGCACCAGGGCGCCCACGGCGAGGGTGGCGCCCAAGCCAACGCGCCAGGCCCGGGCGGCGAGCACGGCTATGGGAATCATCAGCCCCAAGTGCGGCTTGATGGCAATCAGGCCGCACAGGGCGCCGGCCAGCACCGGCCAGCGGGCGGCCAGCCGCAGGGCGCCGAAGAACAGCGCCCCGACCAGCAAGCCGGTTTGCCCCATGAACAGATTGATGAAGGTTGCGGGCGCGGCCGCCAGCGCCGCCTTCCGGGTCGCCAGCCCATAGGCGGCCAAGCCGGCCAGGGACCAGGCCGCCAGCGCCCATAGGTACTCCAGCGACGCCAGCGGCCAGATCACGAACAGCATCTGCGGCGGGTGGGCCCAGGAGTACCCCTGGGCATCCCAAGGGGCGAATCGCTCCGCCCACAGCGTTTGCAGGGCGGCCGGGTCGAACAGCGCCAGCGGGCCGACCCCGGTGGCCAGCACCGCGCTCGACCAGAACACCATGAAGTCCCGGCCGATCGGGTGGCCGACGCCGTCGAACAGCCCTTCCCCGCCTTGCAGGGTGAGCCGCGAGAAAAACACGAGGAAGGCGAGCAGGGCGAGGTTGCCGAGGCCGGCCAGGCCCAAGGCGAGCAGGCCGCGCAACGGCGGCGGTTCGGACTGGGTGCTCGCTTGGGTTGCCGGCGCCATGCGGCGGAACATACCGCACTTTCCGGGCAACCTGAATTACGGTGGGGCCGGTGCGCCCACTTGATCGGGCCGTTTGCCGATCACTTCATCAATGGCGTCCATCACGTCCTCGACCTTGCTGATCATGGCGTCAACTGCGGCGCGGCTCGATGCGCTTTCGTCTTCGGCATGGGATCGCTGCGCTGCGTTTTCCAAGTGGCCTCTGGCCAGCGAGAAGTGGTCTTCAATGGCCGAGTGCAGCCGTCCGGCCTTTTCCGGGCGCAGCGCGTGACGCGCATGGCGGGCCACCTCGTCGCGGAGCAGGTTGATCGTCCGGGCGAGGCGGTCGGCTGCATGGGCGCAAGCCTGCGGGTCGGGCGGGGACTCACGATAGCTCATGGTATGGTCGCGCTTGGTTTTGCCGTTGAGCGAGGCGATGGCCTGGGCCTCCTTGCGGTGGCCTTGGGAGCGGGCCTGCCCGGCAAGCTCGGCAAGGTCGTGGGTGAAGTCGTAATCGACTTTGAGCCGGCAGAGCATGCCCTTGGCCAGGCGTTCCGCAGCATCGGCTGATGCGGAGACGGCTCTGGCGCAGAAGGCTGCGTCTCCATCAATGTCTTCATAGTCCCTGCCGATGTCGCCGATGCAGGCGCCTGCGTATTTGACCAGCAGGATCGAATCCATCAGCAACTTGTGGTACGCGGATTCGAGCATGGTTAGGCTTCCTTTTGCGGGTGGCTTTTGCCAGCGCCCGGCAAGCAGCTTGCCGTCGCGGGCGATGGCGCGGCCCATCGTGCCAACCGTGACCGCCTCCGCAGCGGCCAACTCGCTGTCAAAGGCGCCGCACTCCACATTGGGGGCGGCCCGCGCCAAGGGCGCGATGGCGGCCTCGGGCAGGTCGATGCCCTGACCGTTCGGGACGAGGAAAGCAACATCCCAATCGCTTCCCGCGTGGTGGGTGCCGCGCGCGCGAGAGCCGAACAGCACGGCGGCGTCCGCCTCCGGCCAAGCGGCCAAGGATTGCGCGGCTGCGGCCCGGAGCGCCGCCCATGTGGCGTGATGGTCTTGCTCTTGCATTGGTGCTTGGGACCGCGTTGGCCACCGTGTCGGCTGGGCGCTTCCCGCCGTTAGGTCCGGTGGGCCGGTTGCGCCTCTTCTGGCCGACCGGTCCTGCCGTTGAGCATGACCCCAGCCAACAGGTCCACGCCCCCCCCCAAGCGGGCCATGCGCTCCCGCAGGCTGGCGATGTCCTCGTGCAGGGTCCACAGGAAACCGAGGATGGCCAAGCCCAAGGTCAATGTCGCGATGTCGCTGGTGTCCATGCAGGGATGGTAGCACGTCAACGAGTTGAACGCGCAAGTCCCTCGGGGAGTGAGTGGAGTGAGTGTCGCAGCGGCCCTCGACCTGTGCTATATTTTTCATGCCCAAGCTGATGAGGTGGCCATGCCATGACCAAGCGCCGAAGGAACGCCCGCCGGTCCTCCGCCGCGCAGGCGTTCATGGGTCGGCCTCGGTTCGGTTCGGCCCGCTCGCCGTCAGGCCGCATTGTTGCGCCGCGGCCCTTGGCCGTGGCCCGTTGCGGCGGCCGCGGCGCCCGGCAAATGCGCGGCGCGTATCTTGTGGAGTTCGTGATGATCATGTTCGTCGCCTTGGCCTTGGTCACGCCATTGGCGGAGTTCCTGCGGCTGTCGATGATCGACCAGGCGCTGGCCCGGGCCACCCATAACGCCGCGCTGGCCGTGCAGGGCAATCCCGCGAACTGCCAGGCCGAGATCGAGAGCGCCTTCGAGGACGACCTGCTGGCGGGCTGGCTGCTTGATGCCGACGACGACGGCAGCGTCACGATCCGCGTCCCGGACACCCGGGCCGCCGCCGACGGCCCCTTGGGGGCGGAGGAGGTGCTGGTGGTGGTGGACTGGGACGACCCGCGCGACGGCGCGGTCTGCTGGGATTCGCAGTCGGCGGGCTGCGCCGACACCGGCTGCGCGGCGTTCGGCGTGGACCATGGCTGGCTGCAGCTGCGCGCCCGCGTCGGCGTGGCAACCTGGACCGGCGTTGATCTGTGGCCGGGCGACTTCGAGCGCGAGCACCGCAGTTCGATGGGCTTTGATCTCTAAGGGGATGTTGGGGCGATGGACATTCGAGGCGTCAAGGGGCAGGCCGGCTTCCGGCGGCGGTTCGGCGGCGCGGCGGCCGTGGAGTTCGTGGCCTTGGCGCCCTTGGTGCTGGTGCTGTCGGGGGTCATCTGGGATCTGCGGGACTACGTTTCCCACCGCACCGACCTCGCCCGCGAGGTCTTCGTGGTGGCCCAAGTGATCTCCAACCGCAGCGACACCAACTTGGTGGAGCCGATGGCGGCCGCCTTCGCGGACCGCTTCGCGGGCAGCGGGGCGGGGTCCATCGACGTGGCCGTGGTGGCCCGCGGCACCGAACAGCCGGGCGGCGGCGTCTGCATCGACCCCTACGACGAGACGGCTGCCGACCGCTTCTGCCGGCCCCGGGTCCTGCGGCGCTGGCCCGAGCCCGCCAACGCGCAGGACGGCCTTTGGGCGGAGCGCTGCCCGGCGACCAATCCATCCTGCGTTGCCCAATTGGGCGGCAACGGCTGCCAGCAGAACGGCGTGTCGAGGTCGCTCCTGCCCGCGCAGGGCGACCATTTTGGGGCCGGCATGACCGTCCTGCGCAATGAAGGCGCCGGCGGCCTCGCCGAAGCCGGCTGGCTGAGCCGCGACTTCAACGACTTTGAATGGTGGGTGGTCGTGGACGTCTGCCTGGAGCCGGGGCCCGGGCTGTTCACCGGCCGCCTGATCCACGCCGGCATGCAGGCGCTGGACTTCTCCGACTTGACCCTTGGGCTGCGCGGCGCTTGGCGCTCCCTCCAACTCCTCAACGAGTGCATTTGGTGCGAACCATGAGCAGCAATTTCCATGCAACCAGAGGCGCCAGCCCACCGGCTGGCGGGTTGTCCTTGTGGCGTCAGCGGCGTTCCTTTCCGGGGCAAGCTGAAGGCTCCCATGAAGGCCCGCAGCCGCCGGCGCCGCGGCGCGGATTGGCTTCCGGTGCCGGGCGCAAGGCCGCATCGTTCATCCGCGGCAAGGAAGGCGCGGCCATGGTCGTGACCCTGTCCTTTCTCATGCTGCTGCTGGTGGGGGTCGGGACGCAGATGACCAACTACGCATGGCGGGAGGCGCAGTGGGAGGAGTACCGAGCGGCCCAGCGCGCGGCCGTCGCGGCTTTGGGGGACTTGCTGGAGGCGAGTACGCCAACGGAACAACAAAGGGCGCAACAGGTCCTCCAAGATGTGCTGGCGGCCCTGCAGCCTGGCTTGACTCCGAGCGCCGTGACCATCACCCAGAACCCGAATGACACGATCACCGTGACGTTTGTGGGCGGCACCCTCACGCTGAGTGACCTCTGGGGCGGGGGTGGAAGCACCGTGAGCCTGCCCAGTTCCGAGGTCGTGGTGAAACTGGATTTCGATCGCTACGAAGTGGCCTTGGCGATGGATGTCAGCGGTTCAATGAGATCAGGGTTCGACGCTTCAGCGCTTTCAGTGGGCCCTACGAGGATGAATGCATTGAAGAGCGCCCTTAGGGAGGTGGTCGCCGTGATGCGCCGGGCAAACAATGCCCAGCCGGGGACGCTCATGACCGCCATCGTACCGTTCGCTTCGCTGGTGAACGTGGCCGACACGGCTTCTCCCCTGCCTCTCGCGAGTCCCAGCGCGCCACCTGGACGCACTGCGGCGAAGGAGCGCTACGTGCGCATGCTCGCCGGCGCCCTGAACGGCGGCAACCCCATTGACATCGGTTCCAGCGCCACTTCGGGGAGTGCGCTGCATTACGCCAAGGCGGCGGCCGACAACGCCTATGGGCAGTGGGTGGATACCTTCCAGCGCTACGGCGACGGCGAGGACCTCGGCCCCTTGCGCAGCCAAGGCCTGCCGACGGCGTTGCTGGAGAACCGGGACTGGAATCTCCGCCGGACGAATCAGCAAATCGACATCAGCGCGCAACGGCCCAACAGGCCCGATTGGGTCGTGGATGACATCGACTTCTGGAATGGCTGCCTGATGGCGCGCTGGGGCGCCTATTGGGCAACGCGCAATGACACCGCGCAAAACAGGGTCTGGCCCGTGACGATGGATGCGCCCAAATGGTCCCCAAGGGGTGCCGAGCTGCAGGGCGTGCCGCTGCATCTGTCTGACGTGCCACCGGACGCCGCCCAGCCCCACACGTTGTTCACCGCCTATTCCTGGCCCGACGCCTCGATCAGCGCGATTGATCCTGGGGCGGGAGGTGTCGATACCAATCGTGGGCCGGGCTCGGCGGACCATTGGCTGCAAATGGTGATGGCAAGGATGCTCAGGCGTCCTGGCGTATCGCTGCCGCTGAGCGAAGGAGTCCGCAACCTGGAAAGCATCGGAAAGCGACACTACAACGATTGGACTGTGGATAGCCGGGTCCTCAACGGCAATGCGGTTAACGGCGGCAACGCCATGTGCCCGGAATCCCCGCTCATTCCCCTGACCGATGATCCCGACATAGTGGAAGCCTTTGCCAATAGTGTGGTTCCAATAAGCCCTGGTGTGGATGCGTACACGCGTAGAGTGATAAGACTTCATGGGGGCGTGAACCTGGGCGACCCTGGCCATGAGGCCACCTACCTCGTCCGCGGCGTGGTATGGGCATTGCGGACGCTTTCGCCGCTGTGGCAGTCCGTCTGGAAGGTGCAGGACGCCCAAATGCGCAACCGCCCAGTGGTTACGTGCGCGGCTGGCGAGACCGCAGGCTGCGATGTTCGAACCAGGAAGTCGATTGTTCTGATTTCCGACGGGACAAGTATCGCTACCCGGTTTTTTTTCCCGAACACGACCACGACCAGCGCGCAAGCTAGGGACGCCAATCCTCCGATGACAAGTCGGTGGCAAGGTCGGTCGCTAGATCCATATTGCGATCCTATTCCCAAAGCCGTATTGCAGGATTACTCCTATGCTTGGTACCGAAGCAACGAGCGCCAATTCAATGGTGCCTTTCGGAGTCGCGTGAACTTGACGCGATCAAACCGGTTCAATCCCAACCCCGCCGATCCGTCGGACCGCATCCTGGAAGCGTTTGAGGTCTATGAAGATCAATATCCAAGCTTGGCAAGTTCAACGACACGCCGCGCGGCGCGGGCCAACGCACTCCGGCAGTTCACGCCTTGGGAGTTTTTCAGCCTTCCAAGAGATGGTTCGACCGGCCCAGCCGCGGCTGACGCCATCATGGATCCGGCCAACGAATTCGTGGATCTCTCGTCCGGTGGCCAAAGAGGCTTTGGTCGGCCGGTGCAAATCGGTAGCGGCATGTGCAAACCGCAAATTCCCTTCGGCCCCTACGGTGGCTTTGACGAACTGGTGCTGGTTGGAACGGACGGCGTTGGCAATGCAGGACCGCGAAGGCCGCCAGCGCTTGGTCAGGCGCCGTTCGAGCATAATAACGGGTACTATAGATATGGCTCCAACAACCACACCGTCCATCAAGGGTTAACTCGCAAGCTGAACGGTTGGTTGGATGAGGTTTGCGAAATGGTAGGGAAGCGTGGCGTCGCTCTGCATGCCGTTTATTTAGGTGGCACAAACGACGATGTTGAGTACCTGCGAAGCTGTGTCGCCGCCGCGGGCGGCGACCCGGACACCAGATTGTTCGTAACGCCGAACGCCGGCACCTTGGAGCAGACCCTTCTTCAATTATTCGCAGTGCGTCGCACGCTGACGTTCATCTGACCGCCAAGGCCCTGAGCGCACCGAGGACAACCTCGCCGCTTGGGTTCAGCCCTGTTGCGCCTCCTCCCGCGGTCCAGTGTTGGGTTTAGGCCCGCAGGGTTTTCGCGGGATGCGTGAGCGCGCGCGCACCCGGTTCGACGCTTGCGCAGCCCCACCGCTTCGCGCTATGGGGGGTGGTGACAGTGCTTGCTTGTAGTCGCATTTGGGGCTTCGGCGGCTTTTTTGCGCCTCTACCAAGTGGCCCAATGGCTGCCTTCCGCTTCCCAAGGCGCTAGGGCTTCGTTGGAGCATTCGAGGCTGATGCCTTGCCTGCCGTTGCTGGCCTCGTAGGACCTGCCCAAGTTCTTTCTTCCGCCCCGCGCGCCCAACGCCTTTGCCCCGCGCAAGCGGGCTTTTTCGCACCTGAGAGCGCCAAAACCGCCTTCCCGCCCCAAATCCGGCCCCACCTTGCTATACTGCGTTTCCATGCAACGACTCTGGCGGAGTGCGAAATGGCAGTTGACAACGGCAGGAACCGAACCCTTGCGGAGGCCGACTTTCAGGCAATCCGGCAGATTGTGCGCACTGAGGTTCGTGAGGAGGTTCACGAGCAGCTTTTCGGCTTGGAGTTCACCGAACATGTCGGCAACATCGTTCTTGGCGCGTTGGAAGTGAAGCTGCAGGAGGGCATGGCTCCCATCAGGCAGGGCTTGCGTCAAGCTGGCGAGGGGCTTATGGCGGCTGGTACGGAACCGGCCAAGGAGAAAAGCCATGAAGCGACAGGCTGAGGGGATGAACCCCGAGGACCATAGCCCGGCGAACTTGACCGGGAAGCCGAGATTTGAGTTTGTTCCGTAAACTCTCATCAAGGGCTGGGCGAGTCGTTTGGGGCTTCTTCGAGACCGTCCTCCAGGATGAAGGACGGCTGGTCTTCGATCAAGGCGTCAAGGGTTTTGTTTTGGAAATCGAAACCCGAACTTGGTCGGAGTGGCTGGCTTCTACTACTTCAACGGTGAGTTTGACAACGTTTCCGTGACCACGCAGACGCCCTTGCTGCGCCTGCCCGCCCGCGTGGCCACCCCCATTTTGGAAGCCGCCTGAACTCAGCGGCGTCGGCAGGGGCGCTGTCGTCGCCATCTGCGCGGCTTGGGCCATTGCCGGGGCTATGGCCCTTGCGGGCGTCACGCGAACCAGGCGCACGCTGACGTTCATCTGACCGCCAAGGCCATCAAGGGCGTGGCTTCCCGCCCCCAATCCGGCCCCCACGGCACCGTGGTATGATGCCCGCATGCCCTTGCGAAACCGTCACGCCCACGATGCCCATTTGGAACGAACAGTATGCCGATGACGGCGAGCTAAGGTCACAGGATGACATCGGCTTGGATGAGTTTTTGGGCGACCAAGACCGAAGCGAGACAACGGGCTTGGGCGTTCCGTTCTTTTCGGGCCGAAACGTCCAAATCAACGCCTTTCGGCAATCGGCCCGCAAACTGGCAACCGGGCGCAAAAGCAATGCCTCCATTGTGGTGGAAGGCCCGCCGGGATGCGGCAAATCCGCCCTGCTGATGCAGTATGCCGCCGAACTCAACAGCTATCCGGCGCGCAATGGGCGCAATTGGTTGCCCGTCGTGCTGGATGGCGCCAATGCGATGTCACCGGCCGAAATCATGCGGGCCGTTGATAGCGCACTTGCCCGAAGACTCGCCCAACAAGCCATGCGGGCACCCCAACACGAACAAATCGAACAAGCCAAAAGGCTGTTTGATGCCTTTGTCCAAATCCAACCCTTCGAATGGACCGTCGAAAAACTCAAGGACATCAACGAGCGGGGTTTTTCGGCCTTTGGCCTTGGTGTCAGGGCCAAAACCCAAGAAAACCAACCGACCTCCGTTACCGAATTGCCTTTCATCCGAGGAAACCAATGGGCCGGATGGAACATCGTGTTGTTGATTGACGAGGCCCAACAAATCGACCCGTCACAACCCAACTCCAACAAATCCACGTTGTCGTCAATCCACCAAGGCATGGTCGATTTGCCGATCATCTTCTGCGCCTTCGGCCTGCCCGGCACCATGCAAGCCCTGCGAAACGTGGGTGTATCGCGGCCCTCATCCAAACGAAAGTTCAAACTCTCGGGCCTCAGCGACAACGAAGCCCAAATGGCCGTCCACAGAGCGTTCCGCCGATTTGACCTACGGCAATCCGGCCAACTGGAACAACAAATCGTCAAGCAGGCCAATGGATGGCCCCAACACTTGGCCGTCTATCTTGACGCCACCCTAACGGTCGCCAAGCCTCCGATTGAGAGCCAAGGCTTTGCCGATGCGTCCGCGATGGATGTGTCGGCCATCCTGCAAGCGGGCGACCAGGACCGCAAAGCGTACTACCAAGACCGCATCGAAGCCTTGGAATCGACTGACCCGTTCTTCGTGGACCATGCCAAGCTGCTGGCCCGGCATTTGATCGGAACAGGCAGGCCGCTTAACGCCGTAGAGACCGTCCGGCTGGTGGCCAAAGAACAAGAGATTCCCGTCGAGCAGGCCAAGGGATTCCTGACGGAAGCCAAACGCTGCGGCCTGCTGGCCGTCGATGGCGATGATAACTTGTTCTCGCCCATCCCTTCGTTCCTTGCCCACTTGGCAGGCCCGGCCCAACAGCGCCCGCAACCGGGAGAGACATATTCTCCTTTGCCGTCAGATTGGGCTTCTTGACATTGAACAGGTGTTTTTGCCGTTGAAGGGGCGACCAGCGGGAATTGCTGAAGCAGCGCCGTAAGACTTGACAGCCCCGTTGGGGGCGGCAAGCGGGTGCGCGGCCTTGCGCTGGAAGCGCTTAGCGTCAGCGAAGCGGCATAAAGCCGATTTCAAACTGATGCGCTACCCGAGGCTCAACCCCCTTGATTCGGTTGACGGTCGGCGGTAAGCATGTACTGCAGCAGGGAGTTGACGTTGGACTGCATCCCCGCCATGTTGGTTTGCAGTCCCGAAACAGTGCCCTCCAGCTTGGCCATGCGCTCTCGAAGGCCAGCCATGTCCCGATGGAGGCCAGCCATGTCTCGGTGAAGGCTCCACAGAAAGCCAAGGATGGCCAAGCCTACGGCCAAGGTCGCAATGTCGCCCGTGTCCATGTGAACACCATGCTCACATCAAGTTGTGAGTTAGTATAACGCAATGGGTGACGCTGCCTACATCGCCTCGACGCTTGGGCTGCTGGCGTTCCTCGCCCTCAGCTTCCACCTGATCGGCCAGCCGGTCCTGCGCTGGGCGATGCGCGGCGCTCCGTCGAACCGGGCGGAGCGGTGGCTGCTGACCCTGGCCACCGGCATGGGCTGCGCCATGGCGCTGCTGGCGGCGGCCGGCGCGTCCGGGCTGCTGACGCGGCTCACCCTGGCGGGCATTTTCGGCGTTGCCCTGTTGGCCAACGCCGCCCAATGGCTGGCCGAATGCAGGCGGGCCGGGAAGCGCCTGACATTCAAGGCAACGCTGGCGGGGCCGATGCGACGCTGGGTTGCGCCCAATGCGGCGGCCGGCTGGGCCATCGCCTTGGCCGCCCTTCCGGTTTTGGTCTTCGCCATAATCGGCCCCTTGGGCGGCGACTCCTACATCTACCATCTGCCCCAAGCGCGGGAAATGGCCGACAGCGGGCGGCTGGCGGTCAACGAACACCTCCAAGTGCCGCTCCATCCCCACTACTACCACCTGTTGTACGCCAGCGCACTGCTGCTGTGGGACGACCGGCTGGCCAACGCCCTGCACGCCGCATCGGCCGTTCTGGCCACGGCCGGCATCTACTACTTGGGGCGCATTTGGGTGGGCCGCCTAGCCGCGTTCATCGCCTCGGCGCTGTTCGTTGTTCTGGCCACTGGCATCCACTCCCACATTGCCGTGCTCGCCTCCGCCTACGTGGGGTATGGAACCGCGGTCTTCACGCCCTTCGCCTACCATTGCCTGGCCCGCGCGCTCACCGAAGCCAGCGGGCGCCTGCTGTGCCTGGCCGGCCTGCTGATGGGCGTGTCCCTCGGCATCAAGACCCAAGCCTGGGTCGGCGTGCCGGCCTTCGCCGCGCTGGGCGCCGTTGCCGCCTGGCGCATCGGGCGCTTGGGTCCGGTGGCCGGGGCGGGGCTGGCCGCGCTTCTCGTGGGCGGATTCTGGTACCTGCGCAACTTCCTGGTTTCCGGGGACCCGTTTCATCCGCTGCTCGGCAACTGGTTGGGCCACTGGGGCTGGAACGCCGGCGACTTGGCGATGATGCATCAGTGGCTCGACGAGCGTTCCGGGCTCAGCGCCATGGAATGGCTGTTGGTCGCGCCCGCATTGGCCATGCCGCTGCTGGTTCGCGCCAAGGGCGGCGTCGCCCCAGGCCTCGCGTTCGCCAGTTGCGCCGGCTTGGTCACCTGGGTCGTGACCTCCTTTCATGACCGCTTCCTGCTCTCCATCGCCCCCGTCATCCTGTTGGCTTCGGGGTGGGTGCTCGTCAAGGCCGGCCAAGCCGTCAGGCGGCGCCTGCCCGCCGGCGTGGCCAGCCTGGGATGGAAGCCGCCTGAATTCAGCGGCGCCGCCAGGCGCGCCGTCATCGCAATCGGCGCGGCTTGGGCCATTGGCGGGGTTGCGGCCCTGGCGGTTGCCACGCGAATCGTCTGCGGCGAAGTCGTCTGCGCAGCCAGAATCGATGGCGTTGAAGTCCAGCGCGTGCTGCGCGAATTCGGGCACCGCGATTGGCTGAAGATCTATGAGCTGGACCTGATGCACGCGCGCTGGGACATCGGCAGGGATGTGGTTGGAGGCCCCTACGGTCCTGCCCGCTACAGGGATTTAACGGCGCTCGAAGGCGACGGCCGAGCGGTCGAGGCGCATTTGCAGCGGTTCGGCCGCAACGCGCTGTTGGTGAACACAGCCTCCGAACGCCATCAACTGCCCGTCACCGAATCGTTCCGGCGCCGCTTCGCCGCCTGCGGCCGGCACGGGCACGTGGCCCTGTACGTGCTGCGGCAGGCGTTGGCGGAGCGTTCCGGGCCGGATTGGCCACCGGCGGCTTGCGGCGGGTAGCGGCCTGCCCACCCCAACCATGCGGTCTAGATGCCGGAGTTTGGCGCGTCCGTTGGCGAGAACGCCGTCAGCGTTCACGCTGTTCAGGTTGGCTGGCGGCTGCTTGAGTCCCTGTCCCGACTTTCCTCCGCTGCATCAGCTTTTGGATTGGCCGCCAAGCCAATGATCCTTGCCATGTCCGCCTCCAGCGCAGGCCGGGCGGCGTAGTGCTGGGGGAAGTCCGAGGAGGAAAAAACCTGGTCAACGTAGCCGAAGATGGAGGGCAGCCCCATCCCCCATGGTCCGGTTGGGCTTCCGGTGGGCGACCATAGCAGCCCAAGGTGCCGAAAGTGCGCCTCAGCCTTCTTGGCCGTCCAAGGGCTGTCCGAACCGATGCCCTTGGGCGCGTGCTCGACACCTGACGCAATGGCGGCCTTTACGAGACCGTCGGTGATCCGTCCCCTTCCCTCGCCCCGCGCTCGCCAAAGAGCGCCGAGCTGGCGGGCGCAGCCCGACAGTCCCTTTTCGTTCAAGTCTCCCCAAGCCTCTTCATACCGAGCTAGGACAACATCCCTGAATGCCAAGTCAATCCCGCCACCCGACGAGAAATCCGCAACATTGCCGCTTTTTGAGGCATCGACCAAGGCCGACTCTCCCAACACTTGAAGAAAGTACGGGCTGCCCTTGCACTCCGCCGCCATCGCCGCAAGATGCTTGGCGTCCTTGACCGCCACCCCGGCCGCGTCCAGCGTCAATGCGATGGCCCGCGCGCAGGCTTGCGGCGGAAGGTCGTTGGGCACGGGCGCCAGGCGCTTGTTCCGCCCGGCCCGGTCCATGAACCAAGTGGCGCGGCACGCCTCGTTCCGCAAAACATCAATCACATCGGGGGTTCCCGCCATGACGACTGCCACGGCCAGCCCCACGTCGGGGCCGGAAAGGCTCTGGGCCGCGTTGAGCAGTTGGCCGAGCGCGGCAGGGTCGGAGGCATGGGCTTCGTCGATGGCAATGACCAAGGGCAGGCCCGCCGCGGCGCCCTCCTGGGACAGCACTGCCCGCAAGGCACTCTCAACCGTGCCGAAGCGCTGCTTGCCGCCGAGGCTTCGGGTGCTCGCTTCAGCGCCCATCCTGCCGTCTGCCCCCACCAACATGACGCTGGCTTTCACCTCGCCCTCGCCACGGAGCGTTTCGGTTGTTTCGGGCAGCGCCGGCAACTGCTCAACCAAAGTCTTGATGAGCTTCCCCTCGGAGCCAAGCGCGTTGTTGCCCGTCATCTTCAGGACGCCCGCGCCTCGGCCCTGCATGCCCACCGAGAAGGCGTTGAGCAAAACCGTCTTTCCCGTGCCCCTAGGGCCGTGCAGAACGACGCCGATGATGGAGGCAGCGCTTTTCCCTGGCGCCACTTCAAGCGTCTCATCCGCCAGTGCGGCCAGTTGCTGCATTTGGCCTTCCCTGCCAACCAAAAGGACGGGTTCCTTTGATGACCCGGTTGGAAAGATGTTCGAAAACCGTGCCTTTAGGTACTGTGCCCTGACCTCCCCTCGCCGTTTTTTCGGCAGTTCATCCGTGGCCACGCCCGAAAAAATGTTTTGTTGAATCTCCGAAATTGCGCTCGGCATTGTGGTTCCTGCCATTCCGTTCGGAAGAGGGATGATGAGATTGTACCACGCGACGAGCTGCCCGCCCTTTCCGGGCGGCTCCCAGCAGCCTCGATGCCGCTCAAGCCGCCGGTCACCGCCCTCGGCATGGCATGGCCCTTCCCTGGACTAGCGAGTGCAGCCACAGGCAATGGGAGGCCACTTTAGGCCTGCCGGGTTAATGTGCAACTTATGGGCGAGTTAAAACCTTTCATTTTCCAATGGATTAGGGGTTCCCCCTTAGCCAGCGGCAGAGGGTAACGCCATTGCCGAATTGAGGGCTAGATTAACGTGCTCGCATTTAACTGACAACAGACAAACGGCTAAAACTCCTTTATATTCAATATATTGTGTTATGTTTGCCCAAAAAATCCGAACGGCTAGCCGTCCGGGGGGTCCGGGGGAGAGTTTGCCGCCTGCGCGCGCTAGGCGTACACTCACCTGCATCATGGACATCGCTGACCCGAACTACATCGACTCCGGCGAACTGCGTGAGCAAGATCGGGTGCCCTTGGATGAGTACCTGGCCGACTCAGACCGTGCGGGGCCTGACAGCCTGCGCGGCAGGCCCTTCTTCTCCGGGCGCGAGGCGGAGGTCAGCACCTTCCGGCGCATGGTCAACGCCATCGCCCTTGGCCGAAAAAGCAACGCCACCATTGCGGTTGAAGGGCCGCCGGGCGCCGGCAAGAGCGCCCTGCTTTGCCAGTTTCTTGAAGAGCTTCGAGCGCTCCCGCCCATCGGCAGCCCGCCCCGGCGCTGGCTGCCCGTCCTAGTGGACGGCGCAGAGGCCATGCGCCCGGCAGCCATCGTGGACGCCGTTGACGGGGCCATCATCACCCGCCTTGCCGAAGATGCCGTGCGCAGCGAACGCGAAGTGGACCGGAGCCGGTTCGCGGAGTGTTTGGCCGAATTCCTAGGCCAGGAGTCCGTCCAAGAGGCCAAGATCTTCGCTGAGTCAGTCCTTGACCGGGGCGTATCTGTCTTCGGCCTTAACGTTGGGGCAAAGATGGGCGAGCCGCACCCGAACGTCCTCCGGGATGTTCCCCGCTCGCGTTCCCCTCGCTGGAAGGATTGGCAGATCATGCTGATGATCGACGAGGCGCAGAGCATTTCCGCCGAAGACGCCAACGCAGACCGCGCACTGCTCTCGACACTTCATCAGGGCGTCCTGCCGCTCAACATGACCTTTTGCGCCTTCGGCTTGCCCGGCACCTTCGACGCCCTTGCGGACGCCGGCGTGTCGAGGCTGCTTGCTGATGCCGCCATCGACCTTCGCGGGCTTGATGACGAGAGCGCGGCCAAGGTGGTTGACCGCTGCTTCGCGCAGTACGGGCTGGTTGACGATGGCACCTGGCGCGACGCCATCCTGGCGCGCAGTTGCAACTGGCCGCAGCATCTTTCCGCCCACCTGACCGCCGCCCTCAAAACCGTTCAGGCGCGCGCCGGGCGCGGCCACGACTTGGGCGCGCCCCCCGACTGCCTCGCGCAGGCCCTTGAATCCGGCGACCGCCTGCGCTCGAAATACTACAACGCCCGGCTGCGAACCCTCACGAGAACCGGCCAAAACCACTTGGAGTGCGCGCGGCATCTCCTTCCAATGCTGCGCGGCGAAGGCGGCAACGCCCCTGAGTCCGCCATCCACGACGCGCTTGGCGCGCCGCCGTTGCGCCTGTCCGCAGCTGCCTCCCACGCCTTTCTCAAGGCGGCCAAGCACAGCGGGCTGCTGACGCCGGGGGAACTTCCCGGCACCGTCCACCTTGCCATTCCGACCTTCGCCGGGCACGTCCTGGGCGAAGCCCCGGAGCCGCTGCCCGAACCCGCCCGCGCATCGGCGCCTTGAGCGGCGCCCTTCCTGCAGCCGCAACAAGGGAGGGACGCAGCGGCGCGCCTTTTCAGGAGGTCAAGGGGGCGCAAGCGGTTTGCCCGCCGAAAGTCCCAAGCGTACACTCACCCGCATCATGGACATCGCTGACCCGAACTACATCGACTCTGGCGAACTGCGTGAGCAAGATCGGGTGCCCTTGGATGAGTACTTGGCCGACTCAGACCGTGCGGGGCCTGACAGCCTGCGCGGCAGGCCCTTCTTCTCCGGGCGCGAGGCGGAGGTCAGCACCTTCCGGCGCATGGTCAACGCCATCGCCCTTGGCCGAAAAAGCAACGCCACCATTGCGGTTGAAGGGCCGCCGGGCGCCGGCAAGAGCGCCCTGCTTTGCCAGTTTCTTGAAGAGCTTCGAGCGCTCCCGCCCATCGGCAGCCCATCGCGGCGCTGGCTGCCGGTTGTCATGGACGGAGGCGCCGCTGTGCGTCCAGACGACCTCATCCTCGCCGTGGACCAAGCCATTGCCCGGCGCCTTGCCCAAGATGTGATTGAGCAGGCGGGACAGGAGGGCGTTCCGGAGCCAGCCGCGTCCGCCTTGCGCCGCTTCCTGGGCCTGAAGGACACCGCAGACCCCATCGCGGCCGCCAAGCGCGTTCTCGACCGCGGGGTCTCGGCGTTTGGCTTCAGCATCGGAGCCAAAGGCGATGGTTCCCGCAGCACCCTGCTGAAGGTGGCCGACCTTCGCGAGCGCGACTGGTCGGACTGGCAAGTCGCCCTAATGCTCGATGAAGCTCAAAAAATATCGCTCGACACGCCGGACGCGGACCCCATGCTGCTCTCGACGCTGCATCAGGGACTCTCGCCCCTGCACATGACCTTTTGCGCCTTCGGCTTGCCCGGCACCTTCGACGCCCTTGCCGACGCTGGCGTGTCGAGGCTGCTTGCTGATGCCGCCATCGACCTTCGCGGGCTTGATGACG
>JAPPIX010000028.1 GCA_028820495.1 Gammaproteobacteria bacterium | reverse complement strand
CGCGGAGCGTGGCGACGTGCGCGTTGGCCGACACGTCATCCAGCGGATTGTCGTGAACGTACAGTTGGCCATCATCGGCCAAGACCCCGGCTTCCAGCAGCGGCGAGATGTCCATGACGTTGTTTCCGCCCAAGTGGAGCCGCTTCAGGCCCGACAGCGCCGCCAGCGGCTCCACGTCGGACACCGCGTTGTTGTGGAGGCTCAACCGTTCAAGCGAGGCCAAGTTCTGCAGCGGCGACAGGTTGCTGACGTTGCTGCCTTCGAGAGCCAAGGTCTTGAGGTTGGTCAATGCGGCCAGGAATCCAAGGTCGGCGACGACATTGCCGCTCAAGTCCAGATCCTCGAGTCCCGTCAGGTTGGCGAGGGGTTCGAGGTCCGTTGCCAGCGCGTGCGTAAGATGCACCGTGACCAATCCGGTCATGTCGGCCAATGGCGCAGTGTTTAACACAGGGCAACCCGAGAGAACCAGTTCAGTGAAGTTGCGCAGCCCGGACAGGCGGGACATGTCCCAAGCCCGCAGTCGGTTCCGTTTCGCGACGCTCATATCTGTGTCGAGGCGTTCCAGGGCGGCAAGGTGACCGATCGGCGACAGGTTTGACACCGGAGAAGAAGCTAGGGCGAGGCTCTGGAGGCCCGTCGCGAATTCGAGTCCTCGGAGGTCCCTGACAGCGACACCGCTAACGATGGTCAGTCCGGCCAGGTCGACTTCGGTTATCTCCGCGTAGCCCGGCCTGCCCAACGCGGAGTTGACCGCCTCGCGAAGCTGCCTGTCCGGCATGAACAGGCCGCCGTCGTTGTCGAGGATGGTGCCGACGGCGGTGCTCGCCGTCTCGCTCAAATCAAGTCCCTCACTTGCATCGGGCGAGCGGGCTTCACCAAGGTCAGCGCCGGCATCCACCGATCCAATGATGCACAAGACAGCGACTGGCAGCGCTCGAATCGTTGGCGGCCTCCCATCAAACGCGGCCAAGCTGCTAAGCGACATCGATCACCTTCATTACTTCGTCGCCCAAGTGGTCGATGGCCTTTAAGGCGATTTGGTCGGAGTTGGGCTTGGGGAAGGGGCGGGAGATGGCGGAGCGGAGGCTGGCCCAAGCTTCGGGGTCGATGTTCTTTGAGGTCTCGTTGCCCGGCATGGTGGTGTCCGCCATTTGAGTGCATTGTGAGGGGCCACCCGCGGGTGTCAAGCGGCAGGAGCCTTGGCCTGTGAGGCATGCCCGCGCCCACAATGTTGCCAATGCCGTTGCCTCCACGGACGAAAATCCCGACACAACTTGCGGGGGTTTTCGCTGGCGGCGTTCCCCGCGCCCGCCCACAATCGCCACCCATGAACGGTTTCCTCCGCAACGTGACGAATGCCAGGCCAGCGGCAGCAAACCGTTGGCGGCGCATCGCCCAAGCCAGCTTGGTTCACTTTGGCTTGTTCGGATGCGCGGCCCCCATGATGCCCACAGGCATCAGTATGCTGACGGCGCAGCCCAACCCTTCGCAAGACGGCGCCTACACGCTGTTCTGGTCCCATGTGGCGGGCGCAACCAAGTACCGCCTGTTCGAGGACGGCGAACTGGCCTTCGAGGGTTTTGGCGCCTCCCACGCCATCGCCGACCAGCCGGACGGCTCCTACACCTACTCGCTCACCTACTGCGTCGAGGCATTCGGCATCGAGGCGTGCAACCTGCGGCCGGTGCAGGCGGAGGTGACGGTGGTGGTCAAGACCCGGCAATCGGCACCCCGCTCGCCGGAAAAGGCGGCACCCTGAGCAAGCGCCCGCTGGCCAACTGGCGCGCACGCCCATCAATCCGTGGGGGTTTCCTTGACAGCCGAGCCAACTGAATGGCCCACGCGCCAGCTCCCGCGGGCACTTACCAGTTTGATAAGAACTTGGCATGGAATTTCCCTTGCACTATGCTGTACAAAAAATCAGTATTCCCGCCCATGAACATGACCGAATTCCTCAGAGCCGCCAGCAAGCGCGAGCGGGCCGAAGTGGCTGAGCGCTGCGACACCACCGTCCCCTATCTGTACCAGTTGGCCGGCCGGCATCGGAATGCCGGCGTTCCTCTGGCAGCGCGCATCGAGGCGCACACTGCCGATTTGGCCTCCCGCACCCAAGGCCGTCTGCGCGAAGTCCCGGGCAGGACGCTGGTCCTGCATCCGGAGCAATACAAGTCACCCGTGCCCGAAGACGCATGATTGCTGCGTTGCAGGGCCATGAGCTTGCCGCGGCAAGGCCGTGAGCCAGAACAGGCAAGCGGAATTGACCGCCGCCCTGCTGCGCTACGCCGCCTTGTGCGTCGCCGACGGTGATGAGGACGCCCT
>JAPPIX010000265.1 GCA_028820495.1 Gammaproteobacteria bacterium | reverse complement strand
CCAGGGCGAAGATGCGCTGCGCCACCAGGGTCGTCACGTCGTGCTCGATGCGTCCCGGATCACGATAATCGACAAAAGCGCCGGCAACGCGTTCTGTGACATTGAAGAGACTGTCGGCCTCCCGAAGCAGCAGCGCACCGCCGTCTGATGTCATGCGGCCGCCGTCGAATGTGGCCACAATCCGGCGTCGACCGAGGCCTTCAAACTCCAGTTGTCGTGCTGTACAGTGTGTCGCCATGGGGATGGGCTCCTCGGTACATGTAAGTGTCGGAACTCACTCACATATACCACAGAATCCATCCCCTCAAACAGAGATTGGTGCAGGATCCGGGCTAAGCAAGTTGCAGGCAGCCGCCACCTCAGCGGGCGTGGCAAGTTCTCGTGCGTACGGTTCCGGGTATGTCTCTTGGGCCAGCAGGAACGTGACGGCCTTGGCATCGGTTTCTGCGTCTTCGCCGATGCAGTCATTCACTTCCTCAAGAGCCGCCTCGACCTCTTCAAGGGGCACCACATCGTCCCCGAAAGCAGCCACAGGCATCAGGCTCAGCACCAACGCGAATGACAATCTGCGCATCACGCCCCGGTTCCTGCCACCATCACCGGGGGCTCCTTTCAGGAGGAAAGTGTCGCGTTGGCCCGCTTTCGACAAGTCGGTATCTGCCCTGCCTCTTCCGCTTTCCATGGATGGCCTCTTGGATGTCGCGGATTACGGTGGGGTTCATGCGGTAGTATTGGTGTCGCAATTCATCCCGCCATGGGGCCCATCGGTTCGGCTCCCACCATTTGAAGTCCACATTGCGGCAATCGACGATCGCAATCCGGCCCTTGAAGTTGTTCCCAAGAGGCGCGCCTCCCGGATCGTCTCCCAAGCGGTCTGGTTGGACCATAGCCACTTGCGCGTACTTAAGAGCGTAGTCTCTTGCGTTGATGTAACAATGCACCGACTTTGCGACACGTGCCAGCCGACCCAACTTGTTTGGGGAATCAAGCGCGTCGTGGTCGGTGTCGGCGGCAGCGAGAATCACCGTCTCAAAGATTCTGCCCTTGAGTTTGTGGCGGCTAGAGTTGAGAGCGTGCTGCAGCGCATGGGCGCCCGTCGAATGGGCCACCAGGTGGATGCGCCGCCCCTTGCATTTCGCCATACCCTGCATGGCAAGGGCTATGGCATCGCCCGAAGCCGAAGCGCGCTCCCGATCCTTCTCGTACTTGGTCCACATTCCGAGAGAAGGCCAGGAGAAGACCACGGGGATCAGCGGACGATTCATGTCCTTGGAATAAAGCGCAGAGAGGAGTGCTGCTCGTCTGACTGACTCCCGGAACGTGTAGTCATAGCCCGGCAGGACAAAGAGGACGTCCGCCTCTTGATTGCACACGAGCTCAGCGAGTCTGGTATCCGATCCAGCCGCACCGCTTTCCAGAGGCCTTGCAAGCTGGAAGCTCCCCTTGACGATCATCGTGTGCCCTGACCCGGAGCTGACTTTCCATGGTTGTTGCGGACACTGGCCTTCACCGTCACATCGACATGACCGACGTGAAGTGGCGCCTGCTTGTTGCGCATGCCGGCGCCGAAGTACTGCTTCCCTTTGGTCTTCTTGCGATTGGTCGCGAAGTATACGGTGATGTTGGATGTCGACATGACAACGGCCTCCGATCCCTTACTCGAGCGAAGGCCGATTGATGCGATGCTGGCGCGGTAGTATCTTCGCCTCGGTGCCTTCCCCACCGGCCTCGGAACCATCGGGGAGCCTCGGGCTGGACCTTGCGGGGTCTGGCCCGAAGTGCGTCTGGGGGCATCGTGCATAGGGCGAGGGACCCGCGCAACCCCTGTGGCCGCAAGTGCTACCCAGGGCAGAAGTATGCCAAGGGCTCCTTCTCGCAGTAGGCCTCCCGCCGCCTGCTCTTGATGTCGTCGTTCCACGGCTCGCTATCGGGAACCCTGTAGCAATAGGTGAAGACAATGTCGGTCGCGACGATAAACCCCTCTTCGAACATTCTCTCCATAACCACCGCTCGTTGAGCGCCAAGGGCGCGTGCAGCCTTCACCTGGTCCTCCAAGTCGTGCGCGTCCAGGACATCCTTGAACAACTGCGACAGCTTCTGGTGCAACCGGCTCACGTAAGCAGCGTTCTTGGCGGAGTACCTCGGCCACAGTTCAAAGCCTATGGTGTAGTCGGTGCCCTCGGTGGCGGTGCCGCCGCCGACCACCAGCGTCACCTCCTTGGCGGATCCGAAGCGCATGCCGGAGAGCGTCACGGTCACCAGCGCGATCTTGGAGCCGACATCCTCGTCCATGGCGCCCCTCAAGTTGTTCCTGCCGGTGTCGGCATCTA
>JAPPIX010000035.1:13537-21759 GCA_028820495.1 Gammaproteobacteria bacterium | reverse complement strand
CGTACTCCCGGACCCGCGCGTCCATGTCCGCGTCGTCGGTGGACTGGAACTCCTCCGGGACCAGCAGCCAGGGCGGCTCGCCCTCCGCCGCGCCCTCGCGGAAGCGCACACGCCAAGCTTGGTCCCCGGCCCGTTGGCTGAGGCCGGGGTCGGCGTGCTCGGCGCTGACCCGCTCCAGGGTGCCGAGGTCGAGGAGGTGGACCCATCCCTGGGCGACGATGCGCAGGACGTCGGCCTGCACCCGGGGCAGGGCGAAGAAAAGCTTGCTGAGGGCGTCGTGCTCCATGCCCCCATGATGGCGGCGGGGCCGGGGTCCGTCTGTAGGCGATGACGCTTTCTGCGCCCGGACTTGGGTTCGAGTTCCTAGGCTCCCAACCCCATGATTGCCTTGCTCTTTCCGGGTTGGGTCGGCGAGGGCAATGGCACCGCTGCGCCCCGTTTGCAGCGGCGAGGGGCCAATGTCCCACAACCGGCCGGGGGAATGTCCGCCGGCTGGGACCGGGGCCTTGCTAAATGCCGAGGAACTAGAACGGCGGCACCGGGCTGGCGGGGCGCAGGGTCACCAGGTCCGTCTTCTCCTGCTGGCCCGGCGAGATCACGAACGACATGCCGAGCTGGGTGCCGAACACCTCGTTGATGAAGGCGACGATGGGCACGCCGTTGAAGGCGGCCTCGATGGGCTCGTCCTTTTTGTGTGAAGTTGCGGGTGCGCGGCCAGACGAAGCCTCCAGGTTGCCGGGCTGGCGCAATGGCGCGCCGAATGCGCCGAAACGGCAAGCGGTTTGGGGGTGGGGTGTTGGCTGTTGACCACCGCGCTGGTTGGTGGCATGGCTCCATTCACGAGCGTTTGGGGGCTGGGTTGGCCTTGCCCGGCCCTCGCCGCGCAACGGCGGGTTGGTGGTGCCGAGTGCTCTGTAAAACCAAAGCGCGCTGACACGCACGTTTAGGGTTGACAGAGCACTAAGCGGGAGTCGAACCCGCACGGCATGCAGAGGATGATCTGCAACAGTCCCAGGGAGTGCCAATCCCTTGCGTCTACCAGTTCCGCCACTGAGGCCCCGGGGCCCGCGTCCATTGCGGCGCGGGCCTCGTGCTTTCCAGTCCGGCCGCTGTTCTGCGGCCAGCGTTCGGGGCAGTGTGGCTTCAGATCAAGCCGAAATCTGTAGGAAAAGGCTGCAGTTGCTGTAAGCCATTGGCCCTTTGTGCCTGCAACGGGGACGGGGAGGAACGGCGCTTAGGCGGGCATGCGCAGGACCGGCTTGATCACTTCGCCGGTGACGGCGCTGTCGTGCACGGCCTGGTCGATGGCGTCGAAGTCGTAGAAGCGCACGAAGCGGTCGAAAGGCAGCCGTCCGTCGCGGAACAAGGCGGCGAGGTAGGGTACGAAGGTCTGGGTGTTGGCATCGCCCATCACCACGCCGCGGATGCCGCGGCCGAAGCCGACGTGATCCATGTCCAGGGGCACCTCGGTGCCGGCCGGGGTGGCGCCGACCTGGGCGCACCAGCCAGGCCGACCCAAGCAGCGGATGGCGGCCGCCACGGCCTCGGCAACGCCGGAGCACTCCGCCGAGAAGTCCACGCCGCCCGGAACCCGGCCCAGGATCGCCTCGGCAGCGTCCTCCTCGGCCGCGTTCACCACGTCGGTGGCGCCCACCGCCTCGGCCATCGCCAAGCGGGCCGGGCGGACGTCCACGCAGATGATGCGGGCGCAGCCGGCAAGCCGAGCGCCCATCACCGCCGCCAGGCCAACGGTGCCGGCACCGAACACGGCGATGCTGGAGCCCGCCGGCGGCTTGAGCGCATTGACCACGGTGCCCACCCCGGTGGTCAGGCCGCAGCCGAGGGGGCCCAACAGTTCCAGCGGCAGATCCGCCGGCACCTTGATCGCCGAGCGGGCAGTGGCCACCACCTGGGTGGCGAAAGAAGACTGGCCCACGAAGCGGCCACGCAGGGCATCGCCCTGATGGCTCAGCGGGCTTGTGCCATCCACGCGAAATCCCGTGAGGTTGCGCTCCACGAACTCATCGCAATAGAAGGGCAAGCCGGCATGGCAGCGGCGGCACTCGCCGCAGGAATCCCCGGCCAGCACGACGGGGTCGCCCACCCGCAGGTGGCGCACGGCACTGCCCACCGCCTCCACGACCCCCGCCCCCTCGTGGCCGAGCACCATGGGCAAGGGCAACTGCACGGACTGCTCCTTGACCGCCACGTCGGTATGGCAGATGCCCGCCGCCACGATGCGCACCCGCACCTCGTCGGCGCGGGGCGGCAGCACCTCCACCTCCTGAAACTCGAACGGCCCATCCGGGGCGGCTGCTACCGCCGCCAACGCGGTGACCGCGCCCTGCTCACCAAGCGTTGACATGCATCACGCTGTCGATGGGCGGGCGGTAGGCGGGCTTGAAGCTCGTGCCCTTGGTGTAGGCGATGGGCATCAGGGCGACCTGCATGAAGTCTGCGTAGGGAATGCCCAGCAACTCGGCGATTTCCCGTTCGTGCATCAGGTGCAGCGTGGTCCAGGCGGTGCCGAGGCCGCGCGCCCGGGCGGCCAGCATGAAGTTCCAAGCCGCCGGAATGACCGAGCCGAGCACCGCGGTCTGGGCGAAGGCCATCGCCCCCTCCGGGTTGTCGGTTCGGCCGGCGATGCAGGGGATCATCAGCACCGGCGCTTGGCCCATGTTGTCGGCCAAGTAGTCGGCGGAGGCAGCGGAGCGGGCCTGGCTGGCGGTGAGCTGCGCATCACCGCTGCCTTGGTGCAGCTTGTGGATGGCAACCGGCATGTCCCGGTAGATGGCGTAGGCCTGGCGGTAGTACTCGCCAATCCGGCGGCGCTTGTCCGCGTCGGTGACGAACACGAACTGCCAGCCCTGGGCATTGGAGCCGGTCGGCGCCTGCACCGCCAGCTCCAGGCACTCCCGAATGACATCCATGCCCACCGGGCGGTCAAGGTCCAACCGCTTGCGCACCGCCCTGGTGGTGCTCAACAGTTCATCGTTGGTCAAGCCAAGCTGCTCATGGGCCATAGTGTTCTCCGTCCGTGAAGCCAATTCCGTTGAGGGGCCGGATTCTACCCAATGACGGCGATATGGGAGCGGTGGGGATGCTGTGCTTGCTCCAAGCCGCCGTGGCGACTAAACTGCCGCGCCCTGCACAACGGTGGAGCCAGCGATGGCGCGCGTAACGGTCGAGGATTGCTTGGATAACGTGGATAACCGCTTCGAGTTGGTGATGCTGGCCGCCCGGCGGGCGCGGCAGATGCGCCAGTTCGCCGCGGAACCCATGGTGGAGGTGGAGAACGACAAGCCCACCGTGCTGGCGTTGCGGGAAATCGCCGAGGGGCTGATCTCCCACGAGGTGATCGACGCCCAGCAGGCCGCGCGGGAAGACGCCGAGATCGAAGCCGCCTTCGGCCGGGAAGAGAACTTCGAAGACTGAGCGCTGCCGGCAACCCAAGCTGGCGTTGCAGCGCCTGAGCCGATGAGGCTTCAAAGCCGACGATGAACAGAACCCTGCGCGGTTCGGTCGCGGTGGCCGGAGTCGGCGAGACGGCCTACTTCAAGCGCGGCCAGTCGCCGGATCCGGAGTTCAAGCTGGCCCTCAAGGCCATCATCACGGCCTGCGAAGACGCGGGCATCTCGCCTCGGGAGGTGGATGGCTTCGCCTCCTACAGCAACGACCGCAGCGACCCGTCGCGCCTCGCCGCCGCCTTGGGCTGCAAGGAGCTTCGGTTCGCCAACATGCAATGGGGCGGCGGTGGCGGCGGCGGTTCCGGCGCCATCGGCAACGCCGCGGCCGCCATTGCTGGCGGGCTGGCTGAATGCGTGGTGGTGTTCCGGGCGCTGGCCCAAGGCCAGTTTGGCCGCTTCGGCCAAGGCCCCCGGCGCCGGGCGATTTTCGGCGAAGGGGCCTACACGGCGCCCTACGGGCTGATGTCCCCGGCGCAAATGTTCGCCATGAAGGTGCAGCGCTTCATGCACGAGCATGGGGTGGGCCAGGAGGCATTGCGGGCCATCTCCCTGGCCGCCTACCATCACGCACAGAACAACCCAAGGGCGGTGATGCACGGACGGCCCCTCGACGAGGCCACCTACAACAGCTCCCGTTGGATAGTCGAACCTTTCCATCTCTACGACTGCTGCCTGGAAAACGACGGCGCTGCCGCCATGGTGCTGCTGCCCGCCGAACGCGCCAAGGACTTCCCCCATGCGCCCGCCTACCTGCTCGGCGCGGCCATCGGCTCCCACTTCCGCGCTGGCGCATCGGTGCACAACACGCCGGACTACGCCACCTCCACCTTCAAGACCCTGGCCCCGCGCCTCTACGAGATGGCGGGGGTGGGCCCCGGCGACGTCGATGTGCTGCAAAGCTACGAGAACTTCACCGGCGGGGTGCTGATGAGCCTCGTCGAGCATGGCTTCTGCCCGCCGGACGGCTGCAACGAGTTCTTCGTCAAGGAACGCTTCCTGGCCCCGGACGGCGACCTGCCGCTGAACACCAGCGGCGGCAACCTCGCCGAGTGCTACATGCACGGCCTGGGCCTCAACGTCGAGGCGGTGCGGCAAATCCGCGGGCAATCCAGCAACCCAGTGCCGGACGCCGAAGTGTCGATGGTGATCTCCGGCCCGATGGTCACGCCGGTGAGCTGCTGCATCTTCGGTGGCGAGGCGACCCTGTGAGCGCCCCCTACCTGGCCCCCGGATTGCCGCAGCCGGCACCCGCGCCGGACGGCTTGGACGCGCCCTACTGGAAGGGGCTGGCCAAGGGCGAACTGCGCCTGCAGCGCTGCCGGGCGTGCGGGGGTTGGCAGTGGGGGCCGGAGTGGATCTGCCACCACTGCCTGAGCTTTGACCTGGGCTTTGAGCCGGTGGCGCCCAAGGGACGCATCTACAGCTACGAGCGGGTCTGGCATCCGGTGCACCCGGCGCTGAAGGACCAAGGCCCCTACTTGGTGGCGCTGGTCGAAATTCCCGAAGCGGGCAGTGTGCGGCTGGTGGGCAACCTGCTGGGCGACCCCCACCAGGCGGTGCCGTTCGGAGCGCCCGTCGAAGGCGTCTTCGAGCACCACGACGACCCGGATGCGCCCTTCACCCTGCTGCATTGGCGGCTATTGAATTGATCTGATCCCTTGGCTCGAGATAAGGGCGTCCCGCCCTCGTCTTGGGTGGGGTAACATCGGCGAGCGTTGGCGGCGGGCCAGCGTTCGAGAAAGTTTCAGCGTCAAGGGAGGTGTCGGATGGACGAGACGGCGAATGCGTGGCGGCGGGAATCGCCGGGCAATGCGGGATGGCCGCGCTCCGCCCGGCCGGGCGCGGCGAACAAGTACTTCATGGTGTCGGCGGATTGCCACGCCAACGAACCCAACGACTTTCTCGCCAAGCGCATCGACCCTAAGCTGGCCCATCGGCTGCCCCGGGTGGAGGTGGACGAGAAGGGCGAGCGCTGGCAGATCACCGAGGGCTACCGCCCGAGCCGCATCCGCTTCAAGCGGCCGCTCGAAGGCGAGGACGGGCTGCGCAACGCTTCCGGCGCCACCCCGGAGGAGCGGTTGCGGGACATGGAAGCCGACGGCGTGGACGCCGAGATCATCTTTCCCAACAAGGGGCTGTCGATATGGGCGACGCCGGCCCCCGAATTCGCCATGGCCTGCTGCCGCTGCTGGAACGATTGGGCTTGGGAGACCTTTGGCCCGTACAACGACCGGATGTCGCCCATGGCCTGCCTCGCCACCGGCGACTTGGAAGGCTCCATTGCGGAGGTGCAGCGCGCCGCCAAGCTCGGGTTTCGCGGGCTGACCCTGCCCAGCAAGCCGATCTTCAGCCCCCACGACGCCCGGCAGCCGAACTACAACCTGCCGATGTTCGACCCGCTGTGGGCGGCCATCCAGGACACCGGCCTGCCGATGACCTTTCACGTCTCCACGGGGCGCGACCCAAGGGCCGCCAAGGGCAACGGCGGCGCGGTGATCAACTACGTCTCGCACTCCCTGGCGCCGACCATCGAGCCGTTGGCCAACCTCTGCGCGTCCGGCGTCTTCGAACGCTTCCCGAAGCTGCGCTTCGCCACCATCGAGGCGGGCATCGGCTGGGTGGCCTGGGCGTTGGCGGCGATGGACGAAGCGTACAAAAAGCACCACATGTGGGTGCAGCCGAAACTCGGCGGCCTGCCCTCAGACTACTTCCGCACCCACGGCATGGCCAGCTTCCAGGAGGACGAGCCGGGCCTGCGCGACGCCCAGGCCCATGACCTGGCGGGCAACTTCATGTGGGCCAACGACTACCCCCACCACGAAGGCACCTGGCCCCATTCAGCGGCCGCCATCGAGCGCACCATGGGCTTTCTCACCGATGGCGAACGGGCGCAAATCCTCGGCCTCAACGCCGCCCGCTTCTTCGGATTTGAAGTGCCCGAGGGCATGGCCTAGTCCAAAGTCCCAGCGGGCATCAAATCGAGGGCGGGACGCCCTCGCTCCGAAGAGCCGGCTCGACCCGCACACGGCGTCTGGGCCAAGCGGGGCCCCGGAGCGAGGGCATCTTGCCCTGTAACCGAACCACGGGTTCCCAATCGAGGGCGGGACGCCCTCGCTCCGGGAGCCACATCCGGGGACGACGTCAGGGCGGGGCGGGGCGTTGCCAGCCGGTCCAGCCTGGGCCGCGCACCACTCGGCCTGGCAGGGCGCCGGTGTGTTCGCCGTTGGCCAGCACCGGCTCGCCGTTGACGAATACGTGGACCATGCCGGTGGCGTACTGGTGGGGCTCGGCGAAGGTGGCGTGGTCCTGGATTCGTTCCGGGTCGAACACCACCACGTCGGCGTAGTGCCCCGCCTTGAGTTCGCCGCGCCCGCGCAACCGCAGGTTGGTGGCGGGCAGCTTGGTGAGCTTGTGGATCGCCGCTTGCATCGAAAGCGCCGCCTCGTCGCGGACGTACTTGCCGAGCACGCGGGCGAAGTTGCCGTAGGCCCGGGGGTGGGTGCTGGTGTTGAGGAACACCCCCTCCGTGGCCATGGACCGGGCATCGGAGCCGAAGCTTACCCACGGCAGGGCGATGCCCTTGGCGACGTTCTCCTCGGACATCAGGAAGTAGATGGCCTGCACGCGGCTGCCGTCCGCCACCACCAAGTCCATGGCGGTCTCAAACGGGCTCGTGCCCCGCTCCTCGGCGACCGCCGCGAGGCTGCGGCCGGTGTGGATGCGCAGCTCCGGGTTGCGAAAGCCCACCAACAGCACGCCCTCGGCGCCCGCGGCGAGCAGCAGGTTCTCCCAGTCGTCCGTGGGCGTGGCCATTTCCCGGGCCACCTGGGCACGGATTTGCGGATCCTGCAGCCGCGCCGCCCAAGCCTCGTAGCCGCCCTCCTGCACCCACGGCGGCATGGCGGCGTCGAGGCCGGTGGAGCCCGCCGGGTAGGCGTACATGTTGGCGGTGATGCGCAAGCCCCGAGCGCGGGCGGCCTCGATGCGGGCCACCGCCAGGTCGAACTTCGGCCAGTTCGGCGCGCCGCTGGCCTTCAAGTGGTAGATCTCCGCCGGCGCCCCGCTGGCCTCGGCAATCGCCACCAACTCATCGATCGACTCCAAGAGCCGGTTGCCCTCGCTGCGCAGGTGGGAGACGTACATGCCGCCGTATTCGGCGGCCACCTGCATCAGGGCGCTCAGCTCGCTGGTCTGGGCGTAGAAGGCCGGCGCGTAAATCAGCGATGAGCCGACGCCGAGGGCGCCCTCCGCCATCGCAGTGCGGACCAATCCCTGCATGCGGGCGAGTTCCTCGGCGCTCGGCGCCCGGTCGGCGTAGCCGAGCTCGTGAACCCGCACGGTGGTCGCGCCGACGAACGAAGCGACGTTGGGGGAGACGCCCTTGCGCTCCAGGTGTTCAAGGTACTCGCCCAACGTGGTCCAGGGGATGTCGAACTTCGCTTCGTCTTGCCGAGCGAGCATCTCCGCCTTCATCGACGCGTTGAGCGGCCCCATGGAGCGGCCTTCGCCGAACACTTCCAGGGTGACGCCCTGGCGGATGTCGCCCTGGCTGCGGCCGTCGATGATGAGGGATTGAGTGGCCCAACTGAGCATGTTGATGAAGCCCGGCGCCACGGCGAGGCCGCCGGCGTCGATGACGCGCCGGGCGCGAGCCGGATCGATGCGCCCGATCAGGGCGATGCGGTCACCCTCGATGGCCAAGTCCGCCACGTAGGGCGCCGCCCCGTTGCCGTCGTAGATGAGGCCCGAGCGAAT
>JAPPIX010000035.1:11086-13437 GCA_028820495.1 Gammaproteobacteria bacterium | reverse complement strand
CTGACTGGCGCGCGATTGTAGGGTAAGTTCCGCGGCCATTGCGCAATCGAGGGACGCTGCATTGGAGATTCATGGAACCTGCAAACCGCAGTTTGAGGGCGTTAAGGCCGTTTTCGAGGAGAACTTCGAGCAGCGCGGCGACGTGGGGGCCTGCGTCGCGGTCAGCGTCGAAGGCGAGCCGGTGGTCGATCTCTGGGCCGGCTACCGGGACCGGGCGCGCACCCTGCCTTGGGAGCAGGACACCATCGTCAACGTCTATTCCACCACCAAGACCATGGCCGCGCTGACCGCCCTGCTGCTGGCCGACCGGGGCGAACTCGACCTCTACGCGCCGGTGAAGCGCTATTGGCCGGAGTTCGCCCAGAACGGCAAGGACAAGGTGGAGGTGCGACACTTCCTCAGCCATTCGGCGGGGCTTTCCGGCATGGACGAGCCGATGTCCAGCGAGGACGTCTATGACTGGGAGAAAATGGTGACCGCCCTGGCCCGGCAGGCCCCTTGGTGGGAGCCGGGCACGGCGAGCGGCTACCACGCCCTGACCCAAGGCCATCTCATCGGCGAAGTCGTGCGCCGGGTGACCGGCGCAAGCCTCGGGCAGGTCTTTCGCCGGGAGTTGGCCGAGCCCTTGGACGCGGACTTCCACATCGGCACCGGGCCGGAGCGCGACCACCGCATCGCCGAGCTGATCCCGCCGGAGGCCGCGCCCGCCGGAGAGGCAAAGCCCGGGAGCCCTCAGCTTGGGGAGCGCGAGGGGCTTGCCCCTCGCAAAAACAGCATCGCCGCCCGCACCTTCGCCAATCCGTTCATTGCCGCGCGGGCTGCGTCCACCCGCGCCTGGCGAGCGGCCGAAATCCCGGCCGCCAACGGCCACGGCAACGCCCGCTCGGTGATGCGGGTGCAGACCTTGGCGGCCAACCTCGGCAGCGCCTTCGGCAAGCGGCTAATGTCCGAAGCCGGCTGCCGCGCCATCTTCGACGAACAGACCTTCGGCAAGGACTTGGTGCTGGGCGTGCCGGTCAAGTTCGGCATGGGCTACGGCATCACCACCGATCTGCTGCCCATGGGGCCCAACCCAAACATCGCCTACTGGGGCGGCTGGGGCGGCTCCACCGCGGTGATCGACCTGGACGCCCGCCTATGCGTCTCCTACGTCATGAACCGCATGGAAGGCAACCTGATGGGCGACCTGCGCGGCTTCCGGCTGCTGCAGGCGGCGCACCGCTCGCTATAGGGAACGCGGTCACATCACGTCAAGTGCGGCCAAGCGTTGGCGCACGGCCAGAACGGCGCCGGCCATGCCGAGGGCCGATCCAAGGCCAACTAGGGCGGCCACGAAGGTGACGTCAAAGCCGCCCAGAGCGAGGGTTTGGTCGAAGCTGCCGAGCAGGTCGAGCAGCGGCGCTTCCAGGATGATGAGCCCTAAGCTCACCAGCATGGCGGCCACCAGGCCGCCGCCGGCGCCGTAGAGGGCGCCGAAGTACAGGAACGGCCGCCGCAGTTGCGCATCGCTGGCGCCGACCAGCTTCATCACTTTGAGCTCGTCGAGCTGCGAATCGATGGCGAAGCGCACGGTGGTCGCCGTCACCAAGATCGCGCCGACGCCGAACAGGGCGCCGAACACCCAGCCGAGGGCGCTGGCCAGCCGGGAGATGGCGTTGATGCGCTCCAGCCAAGTGCGTTCGACCACCACGTCCGCCACCCCGTCCGCTGCGCGCATCGATGCCGCCACGGCTTCCAAGGCGTCAGCCTGGGCACCGGCTGCAAAGGTCACACGCAGGGAAGCTGGCAGGGGATTGCGCTCAAGCCCGGTGAGCGCATCGCCAAGGCCAGTGTAGGCGGTGAACTCCGCCAGGGCCTCGTCCTGGGTGGTCAGCGCCACCGCCGCCACTTCCGCCCGGCGTTCAAGCTGCGCGGCCAGTTCGGCGGCGTTGAGCGCGCCGAGTTCCATGTAAACGGATACGCTGGGACGGCCGCCGCCCCAATCGGCCGCCAGCCGGGACAGGTTGGTCTGCAACAGCATGAGGCAGGCCGGCAGCGCCAGGGCGATGCCCACCAGCAGCCAGACCAGCAAGCTGGTGCCCGTGTGCCTGGAGATGAAGGACAGGACGTCACGCGCCACCCGCCAATGCCCGCGCCACCAACCCCATCGGCGGGATGTGCGGGGCCAAGGCCCTTGCTTGGGGCTATCGGGCATGGAGCACTCCTTGCATCGAACAACTTCCCAACATCCCGGCGGATGGCGTATTCCAATAGCCCAATCGAGGGCGGGACGCCCTCGCTCCGGGGAGCACGCTTGGAGCGAGGGCGGCCCCCCCACGATTTGCGCGCACCGCCCCGCTGTTTAGGGGCAA
>JAPPIX010000035.1:0-11076 GCA_028820495.1 Gammaproteobacteria bacterium | reverse complement strand
TTTGCCCGCCGCCCTGCGGGGGGGCCCGTCTAACTCCTTTACCCCCTTTCGGGCCGGGGGGGGGGGGCCGCCCGGGGGGGTGGGGGGCCCGCCCCCCCCCGCCCGGGGCCCCCCCCCCGGCGGGCGGGCGCCCCGCCCTCGATTGGCGCGCAGCGCCGCTCTGTTTCGGGGCAAGCGAGGGGCGCTCATGGCCATCTCATCGAACCCGCATGCCGTGGGACAGTTCCACCACGGGGTTGTCCAGGCTCTCGATGAGGGCGCGGTCGTGGCTGGCGACGATGACCGTGGCGCCCACTTCGTTGAAGCCTTGGAAGAGGGCCATGATGTCCTGCGAGAGCTCCGGGTCCAAATTGCCCGTCGGCTCGTCGGCAAGGAGAATTTTCGGGCGGCTGACCACCGACCGGGCGATGCCCACCCGCTGCTGCTCGCCCGTGGAAAGCTGCATGGGCAGCAGCGACTCCCGCTCCAGCAGCCCCACCCGGTTGAGGGCGGCGCTCACCCGCCGGCGCACCTCCCGCTCCCGCATGTGCGAGACGCGCAAGGGCAGCGCCACGTTGTCGAACACGCTGCGGGCGGCCAGCAGCTTGTGGTCCTGGAACACCGCGCCCAGGTTTTGCCGGTAGTGCGGCAGGCGGCGGGCGCTGAGGCGGCTGACGTTGACGCCATTGACCAGGATCTGGCCGTGGGTCGGATTGTCCAGGCAGAGCAGGAGCTTAAGGCAAGTGGTCTTGCCGGCTCCGGAATGGCCGGTGAGGAAGGTCATGGAGCCCTCCTCGAAGACCACGGATAGATCCCGCAGCGCCTCGAAGCCGCTCGGATAGCGCTTGTACACGTTGAGAAATTCGATTCGGCCCATCGCGGCGCGCCTGGTCAGTCCACCGCCAGCAGGGCATCGACGAAGGCGTCGGCTTCGAAGGGCTTGAGGTCGTCCAAGCCTTCGCCGATGCCGATGAAGTACAGGGGCTTCGGCGTTCCGGCGCTGCGCAACTGCTCGGCAATGGCGAAGATCACCCCGGCCTTGGCGCTGCCGTCGAGCTTGGTGATGACGAACCCAGTCACCCCGGCGGTGGCATCGAACTCCGCAACCTGGCTGAGGGCGTTCTGGCCGACGCCGGCGTCGAGCACCAGCAGCACCTGCTGCGGCGCGCCCGCCTCCAGCCGCTGCACCACGCGGCGGATCTTGGCCAGCTCCGCCATCAGGTTGGCCTTGGCCTGCAGGCGTCCGGCAGTATCCGCCAGCACCACGTCGTAGCCGCGCGCCTTGGCGGCTTCAACGGCGTCATAGACCACCGAGGCGCTGTCCGAGCCCTGGGGCTGGGCGACCACCGCCACGCCGTTGCGTTCGCCCCAGACTTGGAGCTGCTCCACGGCGGCGGCGCGGAAGGTGTCGCCGGCCGCCAAGACCACGCTCAAGCCCTCATCCTGCAGCCGCTTGGCCAGTTTGCCCATGGTGGTGGTCTTGCCAACGCCATTGACGCCGACCATGAAGATGACGAAGGGGCGCTCGGCGCTGACCGTGAACGGCGCTTGCAAGGGGCGGACTTGCTCCTTCAGCAACTCCGCGAGGGCTTGGCGGAGGGCGGCGGTGTCGGCGAGCTGATTGCGCCGCACCCGGGCGGTCAGTGCCGCCATGAGGCGCTCGGTGGCCGCCATGCCCACATCGGTCATGAGCAGCGCCGCTTCAAGCTCCTCGAGGACCTCGGCGTTGACCTCGCGCTTGCCGAGCAGCAGATCGCCAAGGCCTTCGGCGAGCCGGCCCCGGGTCTTGCTTAAGCCCCCCTTGAGCCGCCGCCAGAGGCCCGGTTGGGCATCCGGCTCGCGCTCCGCTGCGTTGCTCATTCCCGCTCCGGTGAGATAGGGTGGTTGCCACGAACGCCCGCGCCGCATCGTTTCATGACAAGGAATCAGGTTCGCATTATCGGCGGTCTTTGGAAAGGGCGAAAGCTCCGCTTCGCCGCCGGCGCCGGCTTGCGTCCCACGCCTGCCCGGGTACGGGAAACGCTGTTCAACTGGCTGGGGCCTGGCATCGAGGGCGCAGATTGCCTAGACCTGTTCGCTGGCAGCGGCGCCCTCGGCTTCGAAGCGCTGTCGCGGGGCGCCGGCAGCCTGACCTCGGTGGAACACGACCGCCGCGCCGCCGAGTCGCTGCGCGGCAATGGCGCTGAATTGGGTGCGGCGCGCTTGGCCGTCCGCAAGCAGGGCGTGTTGGCGTTTCTGCGCCAAGCGGGCAGAGATGGGGTTTTCGTCAATGGCCAGCCGGTTCGCAGTTGGGACTGCATCTTCCTCGACCCGCCGTTCGCGTCCCGGCTGTTGGCGCAGGCGTTGGCGCTGCTCGGCGAAGGGCAGGTGCTTAGGCCCGACGGCCGGGTCTACTTTGAAGCCCGCCGCAACGCGCCGCTGGATCTGCAGGGCTGGCAGGTTGAACGCGAGGGCCACGCTGGGGATTGCCGGTTCGGATTGCTGCGGCGGTAGAGCTGGCAATTGCCACGCGGGGGACGGCGCGCAGCACCGTTCCTCAATCGAGGGCGGGACGCCCTCGCTCCGGGGGATGACGCTTGGCCCAGGCGGCATCCACGGCGCTAGGCGCCCCGAGCTCGCCTTTTCGAGGGCGGGACGCCCTCGCTCCGGGGGATGACGCCGGGGCCGGGCTGGGCGCCCCGGAGCGAGGGCATCTTGCCCTCGATTGGATTCTCGGGAGCCTTTTCGGAGGCGGGACGCACTCAGTCCAGGGTGCCCGCACGGTGGTTAGCGCTTCTTGCCTCGTTGTCGGGTGGTCGCTAGCATTACGGCCTTTTTTGCAGGGGCAGAGGCGCACTATGGCCATTGTTGTTTATCCGGGCTCCTTCAATCCGATCACCAACGGGCACACCGACTTGGTGAAGCGGGCTTTGAATCTCTTCGACCACGTGATTCTCGCCATCGGCACTTCGGCGCAGAAGGATCCGGAGGACTACCTCAAGGATCGCATCGCGCTGTGCCGCACCGCGCTGGCGGAGTTTGGCGACCGGGTTTCGGTGGAGGGCTTCAACACCCTGCTCGTTGACTACGTGCGCTCGCGCAACACCACCTTCATCCTGCGCGGCCTGCGCACGGTCACCGACTTCGACTACGAGTTCCAGATGGCGGAAATGAACCAGTCCCTGGACCCGGAGATCGAGTACGTCTTTCTGCCCACCTCCAAGGACTGCTCGTTCATCTCCTCCACCCTGGTGCGCGAAATCGCCTCGCTGGGCGGCGACATCACCAATTTCGTGCATCCGGCCGTGCGCGAGGCCTTGGAGCAGTCCGGTGAGGGTTGAAATCCGCGGCGATGCCCCCATGAACAAGGGGCTTGGCTGCACGCGAACCGAAGGTTCGCGGGGTCTAACCACGGGGCGGCAATGGGTGTAGAATGCCCGTTGCCACGTTAATTGGGCTTAACAGGGCGATGTCGGAAAGCGAAACCATGTCAACCAACGTACTTTCCTTACAAAGCCTCTCCCCGGGAGCGGACCTGGACAGCTACGTGCAGACCATTAGCGCCTTCCCCATCCTCTCCCCGGAGGAGGAAAAGGCGTTGGCCGAGCGCTTCTATTACGACAACGACCTCGAAGCCGCCCGCCAACTGGTGCTCTGCCACCTGCGCTTCGTGGTTCACTTGGCCCGCACCTACCAAGGCTACGGGCTGCCCCAGGCAGACCTGATCCAAGAAGGCAACGTGGGGTTGATGAAGGCCGTCAAGCGGTTCAACCCGGAGGTGGGCGTGCGGCTGGTGTCCTTCGCCGTGCATTGGATCAAGGCCGAAATGCACGAGTACATCCTGCGCAACTGGCGCATCGTCAAGGTGGCCACCACCAAGGCCCAGCGCAAGCTGTTCTTCAACCTGCGCAGCGCCAAGAAGCGCTTGGCGTGGCTCAATCCGGCGGAAACCAAGGCCGTGGCCGACGAGTTGGGGGTGCCCGAGGCGGAGGTCTCGCGCATGGAAAGCCGGCTGGCGGGGGTGGATGTGGCCTTCGACGGCGTCGATTCAGACGACGATGCCAGCGCCCCGGCCCACTACCTGCCGGCCAGCAGCGCCGACCCGGCCGACCTGGTGGCCAACGAAGACTGGCTGGACATCTCCCGCGCTCGGCTCGGCCAAGCCATCGGCAACCTGGACGAGCGCAGCCGGGACATCATCCGGGCGCGCTGGCTGGATGAGGACAAGACCACCCTGATGGACTTGGCCGAACGCTACGGCGTCTCCGCGGAGCGCATCCGCCAGTTGGAGAAGAACGCCCTCAAGAAGCTGAAGGCCGCGGTGGCCATCGACGAGGTGCCGGACCTGCCCGAACAAGCGGCCTAACCGCCCTGGCCCACTCCCGCTTCCGCGCCAAGCCATTCCATTGCACAAGTGCCATCTTCCCGATGGCAGGCGCATTCCAGCGGCCCAATCGAGGGCGGGACGCCCTCGCTCCGGGGGATGACGCCTGGTTCGGGCGTAGACCCTCGGAGCGAGGGCATCTTGCCCTCGGACGGCGCGAAGCGCCGTTTCGTGAGCGTCGATGGCCGTGAACACGCGCACTTACTTGCGCCGTCGGGGCCGGATGACGCAAGGTCAGCGGCGGGCGCTTGAGGAACTGGCGCCGCGCTACTTGGTCGATCCCGAACCGGACCAGTGGCCCGCAGTCTTCGGACGCACCGCGCCGCTCGGCGTCGAGATCGGCTTCGGCATGGGGCAGGCCACCTTGGACTGGGCCGCCAGTCAACCCCACCTGAACATCGTCGGCATCGAGATCTACCGGCCCGGCATCGGCGCCTTGTTGGCCGGCATCGAGCGCCTGGGCCTGCCCAATCTGCGCCTGCTCGAAGGGGATGCGGCGCTGCTGCTCGACAGCAAGTTCGAGGCCGGCAGTCTCGATGAGGCGCGCATCCTCTTCCCGGATCCCTGGCCGAAGAAGCGCCACCACAAGCGCCGCCTGATCCAGCCCGGCTTTGCCCGGCTGCTGGCCTCACGGCTGCGTCCCGGCGGGCGGCTGCTGCTGGCCACGGATGCGGCGGACTACGCCGAGTGGATGGCGGATGTGCTGGCGGCGGAGCCATTGCTCGCAGTGGCCGCGCCAGCCGGCGAACGGCCGGCCACTCGCTTCGAGGACCGCGGCCGGCGCTTGGGCCACCGCATCCACGACCTCGCCTATCAGAGGAAGAACTGAACGAGGCGGTCGAGGTGCCGAAGCCCGAAGGCGGTGGCGCGGATGCGGTTCCGCTCCGTCAGGCCGAGCGCCGTGGTGCGCGCCCAGGTCGGCGCAACGGCTGACCAGGGCAGGCCGCAACGATCGGTGAAGGCCTGCCGTTCAACGCCCTCCACCAAGCGCAGCGCGTTCATCATGAATTCACCCGGCAGTTCCCGGTTCGGCACCGGCGCCTGCGACATCGCGCCGGGGTTCTCAAGATACAAGCGCGGCTGCCGCGGCTTGCCGGTGCGAACGGTTTTGCCGCCGCGGCGGCGTTTCCCCGCCGCCCCGGCGCCGATGCCCAGGTAGTCGCCAAAGGTCCAGTACACCAGGTTGTGGCGGCACTCGGCGCCGGGCCGGGCATAGGCGGAAATCTCGTAGCGTCGATAGCCCGCGTTCGCCAGCAGGTCGCGGCCCGCAGCCTCCATGGCGGCGATGGCGTCCTCATCCGGCGTGGGGGGCGGATGGCGGGCGAAGGCGGTCTTCGGCTCGATGGTGAGTTGATACCAACTCAGGTGGTCGGGCTCGAGGGCGACCGCCCGTTCGAGGTCAGCCAAGGCGTCATCGGGGCCTTGTTCGGGCAGGCCGTACATCAGGTCCAGGTTGATGTTGTCGAAGCCGCCGGCGCGGGCCTCGGCGACCGCCCGCTCGGTCTCGTGCGGCCCGTGGATGCGGCCCAAGCGGGCGAGCATGGCGGCGGAGAATGACTGGGCGCCGATGGATAATCGGTTGACCCCGGCCTGCCGGTAGGCTCCGAAGGCCTCGTGCTCCACCGCCCCGGGATTGGCTTCCATGGTGATCTCGGCATCCTCGGCCAGCCGGGGCCGCACCTGGTCGAGCAAGGCGCGGATGGCGGCGGCGGAGAACAGGCTCGGGGTGCCGCCGCCCAGGAAGGCCGTCGCAAAGCGCAGTTCCCCGGCATTGGCCGCGAAGTCGCCAGTGAGCGCCTCAATGTAGCCCTTCTGGTCCAATTCCCCTGCCAAGGGATGGGAGTTGAAGTCGCAATAGGGGCACTTCTTAACGCACCAAGGGAAGTGGACGTAGAGGCCGGGGCCCGGCAGCGGGTTCATGGCTGGGCGGGTCGCTCGCGCAACTGCTTAAGCAGGGCGGCGACCGCCTGGCCGCGATGGCTGAGGGCGTTCTTCTCCTCCGGGGCAAGCTCCGCCGAGGTGCGGCCAAGGTGGGGCACCAGGAAGTGGGGGTCGTAGCCGAAGCCGCCCTCGCCCCTCGGCTGGTCGATGATCCGCCCCCGCCAGGTGCCGGTGGCCAGCAGCGGCGCGGGGTCGTCCGGGCGTTCGATGAAGACCAGGGCGCAGTAGAACCAGGCGGTGCGGTCCTCTAGGCCGGCGAGCGAGCCGATCAGTTTTCGGTTGTTGTCCGCGGCCGTGGCGTCGTCGCCGGCGTAGCGGGCGGAACGCACGCCGGGTGCGCCGCCCAGCGCGGGCACGACCAAGCCTGAATCATCGGCGATGGCCGGCAGCTTGGCGCTGCGGCTGGCGTGGCGGGCCTTTTGCAAGGCGTTTTCAACGAAGGTCACGCCGGTTTCGGGCGCCGCCGCGATGCCGAGTTCGCCTTGGGCCTTGAGCTCGAATCCGATGGGGGCCAGCAGTGCCGCCATCTCCCGAAGCTTGCCGGCATTGCCGGTCGCCAGCACCGCCTCGGTTGACCGATCATTCCTCGGCATAGAGGCGCTGTTGGAAGTTCAGGTCGAAGGGGCTGGCGTCTGGCGGCGTGATGGTCAGCGAGAAGCGCAGCACTTCCTGGTCCGCGTGGCGGACTTCGGCGAGGTAGTACACCGCGTCACCCTCACGCACCTCCTTGAAGGTCAAGGGCGAGATTTGGCCGAGCAGGTTTTTCGAGTGGCCGGCGATGGCGCAGGCGGCACCCTTGCCCGCCGCATTCAGCACCGAGACGTTGACGACGGCCAGCCCCGGCCCTCGGCGCAAGCCGTATTGATGGGCGATCTCCGATTGCACGAAGGTGCTCGGAAAGACGACGTAGTGCGCCTCGAAGTCGCCAAATCGCTGCTTCTGCTCGCCCGCTCCGATGCCCGGCGCCAACAGCAGCGCCCACGCCAGGCATTTCAGCAGCTTCATTCAGGCCGGCCGAGGCGGTAGAAGGCGATGGCGCCAAAGAGATTGGGCATCAGGCTCATCCGTGGGCGGTTGCGGTGGTCGGCGCCGGCCACGAAGCGCTGGATGATGCGCAGGCCCTTGTCCCGCACCAGCCGCTCGAAATCCTTGACGGTGCACAGGTGAATGTTGGGCGTGTCGTGCCAATCGTGGGGCAGATGCGGGGCCATGGGCATGCGGCCCTTGAGGAAGAGGTGCCAGCGGCTGCGCCAGTGGCCGAAGTTGGGGAAGGTGACGATGCACTCCTGGCCGATGCGCAGCATTTCGTCGAGCACCAGCGCCGGCATCCGCACCGATTGCAGGGTCTCGGTCATCACCACCATGTCGAAGCTGTCGTCGGGGAAGTTGGCCAAGCCTTGGTCGAGGTTCTGCTCGATCACGTTCACGCCCTTGCGCACGCAGATGGCGATGTTGTCCGGGTCCACGTCCAGGCCGTAGCCGTTGACCTGCTTTTCCGCCTGCAGCCCCGCCAGCAACTCGCCTTCGCCGCAGCCGAGGTCCAGCACCCGGGCGCCGGGCTTGATGAGGTCGGCAATGATCTCCAGGTCAGGGCGCATCGGCGCTCCCCGCCTCGGCATTTTCTGCCGAGCCGGCACTTGCTGCCGAGCCGGCGGCCGCGGCCAAGCGATCCATGTAGGCCTTGAAGACGCTGATGTAGCGCGGCAGCGGCAGCAGGAAGGAATCGTGCCCGTGGGCGGAGTCGATGACGGCGCTGACCACGTTCTTGCCCGCGGCGATCAGCGCATCGACGATCTCCTTGGAGCGCGCCGCCGAGAAGCGCCAGTCGGTGGAGAACGAGAGCACCAGGAAGTCGGACTGCGCCCTTTCCAGCGCGGCCACCAAGTCGCCGCCGCACTCGCCGGCGGGGTCAAAGAAGTCCAGCGCCCGGGTCATCAGCAAATAGGTGTTGGCGTCAAAGCGTTGGGAGAAGCTCTGGCCTTGGTGGCGCAGGTAGCTTTCCACCTGGAACTCCACGTCGCGCGCCGCGCTGACGTTGCCGGACTTCAGCTCGCGGCCAAACTTCTGCCCCATGCCGAAGTCGGACAGGTAGGTGACGTGGCCGATCATGCGCGCCAGCCCCAGCCCCATGTCCGGGTTGGCATTGGCCGAGCGGTAGTGCCCGTCCCGGAACTGGGGATCCGACGTGATGGCTTGGCGGGCGATTTCGTTGAAGGCGATGTTCTGCGCGGAGAGTTTGGCGGCACTGGCAATCAGCACCGCCGCGCCCACCCGCTCCGGCTCATCAATGGCCCACTGCATGGCCTGCATGCCGCCAAGGCTGCCGCCCACCACCGCTGCGAACCGCTCGATGCCCAAGTGGTCGGCCAAAGCGGCCTGGCTGCGCACCCAGTCCCTGACCGTCACCGTGGGGAAGGCAGGCCCGAAGATCTCGCCGGTCGCCGGATTCGAACTGGCGGGCCCGGTGCTGCCGTCGCAGCCGCCGAGATTGTTGGGCGAGACGACGAAGAAGCGGTTGGTGTCCACCGCCTTGCCGGGCCCGATGCAGGTATCCCACCAGCCGGGCTTGGCGTCGTCCTCGGCGTGGTAGCCGGCGGCATGGTGGTTGCCGGACAGCGCATGGCAAATCAGCACCGCGTTGCTGCGGGCGGCGTTGAGTTGGCCGTAGGTCTCATAGACCAGCTCGAAGCCGTCCAGGGACTCGCCGCACTGCAGCGCGAACTCGCCGGTGGCGTGGAAGCGCTGCGGGGCGACGATGCCCACGCTGCCTTCGTGTGCGGAGTGCTTGGCCATGCTGGGTATGGGGCAAACGGTCTAAAACACCGCGCCGAAGAGTTGGGGCAGGATGCGCTGCAGGATGCCCAGCAGCAGGATGACGAGGATGGGCGAAAAGTCCAACCCGCCCATCGGCGGGATGATGCGCCGCGCCGGCGCCAGGATCGGCTCGGTGATTTGATGCAGCAACTGCAGCGCCGGATGGTAGCGCCCCTGGGCGAGGAAGCTGGCGATGATGACGATCAGGATGCTCCACCAGAAGAGGTCCAGGAAGCGCAGCAGAATGTGCAGCAGGCTGCCGGTGATGAGCTGCAGCGGGCCGCCGCCCATCGACCCAGCCAGCAGGCCAAGGACGAAGAACATCAGCCCAGCCGTCACCCAAGCGGCCGCGAAGGCGGCCAGGTCGAGGTTCCGGTAGGCGGGCACCACGGCGCGCAGCGGCCGCAGGATCGGGTCCGTGGCCTTGACGATGCCCTGGGAGATGGGGTTGTAGAAGTCCGCTTGGCAGGCCTGCAACAGGAAGCGCGCCATGAAGCCGAAGCAGACGATCTCCATCAGGAACTGGACCACGAAGTAGAGCACGTTGTTCATGGTGCTTGGAACGCCTCCGCCAATTCCCGGGACCGCCCGCAGGCGGCGCCTATGGCCTCGACCAGGGCCTGGTCCGCCTGGTGATGGCTGAGGGTGTTGAGCGCGGCCTCCGTGGTGCCGCCCGGGGAAGTCACCCGGCGGCGCAGTTCGGCAGGCGAGTGCGCGCCTTGCCGCGCCATGAGCGCCGCCCCGAAGGCGGTCTCGACGGTCAGGGTGGCGGCCAAGCTGTCGGTCAGCCCGAGCCCGCGGCCGGCCTCGATCATGGCCTCCATCAGGTGGAAGAAGTAGGCCGGGCCGCTGCCGGAAACCGCCGTGACCGCGTCGAGCAGCGCTTCTTCTGCCACCCAAACCGTTTTGCCGACGGCCGCCAGGATGCGCTCGGCGAGGGCGCATTGCCCTTCGCTGGCTTGGGCGTTGGCGTAGAGCGCCGTGACCCCCGCGCGCAGCAGCGCCGGGGTGTTGGGCATGGTGCGCACGATGGGCTGATCCGCCGAGGTGGCGGCGGCGATGCCGGCGATGGGCACGCCGGCGCAGATGGACACCAGCAGCCGGTTCGCTGGCACCCGAAGCCCGTCCAGCACTGCCGGCAGCGCTTGCGGCTTCACCGCCAGCACCACCACGTCGGCCCGGTCAACGGCGTCCTGGTTGCGCTCGAGGGCGTTGGCGCCCAAGCCAGCCACGGCTTCGCGGCACCCTGGGTCCGGGTCGCTCGCCGCGAGGCGACGCCCTTCGTGGCCGGCATCGATCAGCCCGCGCAACAGGCACTGGGCCATGTTGCCGCCGCCGATGAAACTGATTTGTGGGTCTTCCAAGGTCCGCGTCCGTTCGCGCCCGATTGCCGCCGGGCTGTGGTGGGCCGACATTGTGCCCTTGTTCGCCCCGGAGGTTAAGCGGCATTTCGCCGCCATCGCCGGCTAGCGTGGCCCGAAAATCGCTGTGCCCACCCGCACTTGGGTCGCGCCAGCGGCGATGGCGGCTTCGAGGTCGCCGCTCATGCCCATGGACAGCACATCCCAGCCGCTGCCGCCTCGATCGGCCAAGCTCTCAAACAGGGTGCGCACCCGCCGGTAGCTCGATTGGGCGTCTCCTGCCCGCTCCAGTATCGCCATCAACCCCCTCAGCCGCAGTCCGGCTAGGTCGCGCATGGCATCAACCAGGTCGCCGGCCTCGTCCGGCGCCACGCCGCCCTTGGCCGGATCGTCGTCGATGTTGACCTGCACCAGCACGTTCAACGGCGGGCCGTCGGCCCGGTGCCCGGCCAAGCGCCGGGCGATCTTGAGGCGGTCCACGGTGTGCACCCAGTCAAACCGCCGGGCGATCAGGGCGGTCTTGTTGGACTGAATCCGGCCGATGAAATGCCAGCGCAGGGGCAGGCCAGCCAAGGCCTCGATCTTGGCGGCGGCTTCCTGGGCGTAGTTTTCGCCGAA
>JAPPIX010000150.1 GCA_028820495.1 Gammaproteobacteria bacterium | reverse complement strand
TCTCCGCGATGCGCCGTTCGGCCATGCGGAAGAAGCGCACGTAGAGGTCGTTCAGCCCTTGGCCTTCGGGCCGCCGCACCCGCTTGGTGGCACGGTAGGCTTCGGAGAGCTGCCGCTCCTCGTCCACGGCCATGCCGGCAAAGCCGTTGTAGGGCGGGTTGCCGAGGACCACGAGGATGGGCGCGTCCCGTTTCACCTGTTCGGCGCGGTCGCGCTCCTCTTCCAGTTCCGGGAAGGGGAGCGGTTTGGATGGTCGCGGTTCCCAGCCCGTCAGGGCATTGGTAAGGAAGACGCCAGCGCGTTCGGTGCTGTCCTCCGCCAGCGGCGCATCCAAGTCCTGCATGGTCAGGCCAACCTGCAGGTGCGCGACGACGAAGGGCGCGGGCATGATTTCGAAGCCGAACACCCGCTCGGTCGCCGCCTGCTTCACCCTTGCGCCGGCCAACGCCCCCAACCCCTGTCCGTGCAGGTTGGCGGCGATGCGGCGCAGCACTTCGGCCATGTAGGCGCCGGTGCCGCAGCAGGGGTCGAGCACAAACACGTTCTCCGCTGCCAGCCCTTCGGGAATGTCCAGATCGTCCTTCAGCGCCTTGTCAACGCGGGCGACCATGTAGCGGACCACCTCGGTGGGCGTGTACCAGACGCCGAGCTGCTTGCGCAGCGCTGGGTCGAAAGACTCCAGGAACGGCTCGTAGAAGTAGGGGACGGCCTCACCCTCGTTGAAGCGCGAGAAAAAGGCGTTGCGGTCAACCCGGTCGAGCGCGGCGGCGGTCCAATCCAGCACTTCGACCAAGCCGAGCGGCTGCAGCCTGCCGGGTTGGGAGAGCTGCTGAAAGAGCGCTGCCAGCACGGGCGCCCGCAGGTGCCAGACCGCCGTGCGCCAATCGAATCCCTCCGTTGCGGACTGGCCTTGCCTCGCCCACAGCACCCATGCGGAGAAGATGCCGTAAAACAGCGTCTGCACCAGCGTCGAGTGGAAGAAACGAGCGCCCTTTTCGCCCTCGAAGCGGACGCCGAGCGCTTCTTCCAGCGCCGCGCGCACCATCGCCAGCGCCGCCGCATCACCCGCCGCTTCCACCCGCGCCAGTCCGTCGCGCGCATAGGAGGCGAGCAGCCACGCCAGATCCTTGGGCTCCGCCAGCGCGGCCCGGTGCGACAGCGCCCGGGCGAGGTATTCGCCAAGGCCGGCGCCGGCTCCTTGGGCGAAGGCGCGGGGCTTCTCCAGTTCGCGCCAGAAGTCATCCGCGCTGTCCGCCAGCCGGAAGGTTTCCAGTTTCGTCGGCTGGCCAGCGCCGTCCTCGCCCACCAGGACGAAGTCACGGAGGTTGGTGACCAGCACCAGCCGGTAGCGGCCCCAGTAACGGCTCACCTGATCGCCCGCGGCAGTGAGCCAAGCATCATCATCCGCCGCCTTCACTTCGACTACGCCGCATTCCGGCAACTGACCCTCGCGGGGCCTGCCCCGCTGCACTTGCTTTGCGGCGTAGATGCCGAAGTCCGGATGGCCCGCGCCTTGGTCGGCCAGTTCGCCGACGCAGAACGCCTTGGGCTTGAGCGTTGCGCCGATGGCGTTCAGTAGGTTTGCCAACGGCCCGTGGTTGGAAAGCTCGCCGGTCGCGCCCCCGGAGGCCCGTACCCGCCGAAGGTCAGCGAGGTAGTCTTCAACCGCCGCCCTCAGTTTGGTGTTTGTTGCTGCCATCAAAACCCGTCAGGGATGCGCGACTAGGTTCGCTCCCTCCGCGTCGCTTTGCTTGGGGCGGCACTATACCGATTCTCAGGAATTGCGGTGGACATCTTCACCGTCACGGGCCACGTGGCCGATTTGCAGTGCCAAAGGGTCAATGGCTTACAACACTTGCAGCCTTTTCCTACAGAAATTGCCCTTGTGGCGATGCCGAACTGCGCTGGCGGCAGGCCGATGGACGCCGGCCGGGGCCGAATATGCCGAGGCCCGCGCCCTATGGGCGCGAACCCCGGGGCCTCAGTCGCGGAATTGGTAGACGCAGGGGACTGGCACTCCCCGGGAACGTTGCAGTCAGAAGCCGCATGCCGTGCGGGTTCGACTCCCGCCTAGGGCACCACCAGCTCGCCGGTGCGCGGCGAGGGCAGGGCAGGCCGACCCCGTCCTCCAAGCGCTCGTGGAGGGAACCATGCCAGCAATCGGGAAACCGGACAGTTCATTTGTTCTAAAACCGGACATATCTATTTGTTGCCAACATTCGCTGAACTCAAAGTTGATCTCTCTGCACATCTAAGACTATAGTGGAACTGCCGTCGGGTAGGCCGGGTAATTGGCGAACGCCAGACCGCCGTCCCGGTAGATGGTTTGCCGCACAGCGC
>JAPPIX010000357.1 GCA_028820495.1 Gammaproteobacteria bacterium | reverse complement strand
GCGCGGAACTGCTCGCGGGCGCTTAAGCCCGGCTGCAGGGGCGCGCGAATCATGTGCACCAAAATGGGCTCATCCGGGTCCTTGGGGCAGGTGTAGTCGCCGAGGCTCACCGGATAGTCGAGGGCCACGCGGTAGTGGAAGCTGCCGGCGCACCGGGCGCGGTGCAGGCCGAGTTCGACGAAACTGCGCCAGTTGCGGATAAGGGCATTGGTGTAAACCAGGGGTGAGCGCAGGGAGTTGCCGAGCAGCGCCCGCTGCGCTTCGGGCATTTCCGGGCAGAGCAGGGGAATGATGGCGTGGTAGCAGGCCATCACCACTTGGCCGCCGGTCACGGTGCTGGCCTTGCCGCCGCGCACGTAGGTGACTTCCAGTGGATTGGCTGGCTTATCGTCGATGTGGCGCACGTGCGCAGCGGTGCTGTTCAGGCGGATGCGCGTAGCGGAAGCGGGGTCATCAAGCTTGCCGTAGTCGAAGCGCGCGGTGACGATGTCCTCCATGTCGCCGCCGGGCGCCGAGCGGGGAATCATGGCGCGCACCAAGAGCCGGGCAACGGTGGCGTTGCCGTCGGGGAAGTGAAAGATGTTGGGTTCGTCCACCCAATCCGAGTCGCCGTAGATGTTGAGGTCGAGGTCCCCAAACCCGGGGTAGTCGCTGCTCCAGGCGGTGCGGGCTGGCAATGCATCGATGCCGATGTTCCACACGCCGTGGGGTAGCGACTCGATGGCGCGCAGGGCTTCATCGCCCATGCCGGCCTTTTCCTTCAGGTAGGTCAGATAGTCGGTGCTGGAGAGGTAGTCGGCCTGCGCCTGGGCCGTCATGCCTTCAAGGTAGTTGCGCTCGTCCGCAAGAAGACGTGCCAGATCGGCCCTGCCCGCCACCGACAGCGGCAGGCCCGCCAGGATTTTCGGATCGGCCAGATTGCCTACAGCGAGGTGGTCGGTGCCGAACGCGGCCTTGTCGAAGAAGGTGCCGCGCGATAGCCCGAACGATGAGTAGAGGTCGTGGTGGTAAGCCGAGTAGAACCGTTTCGGGTCGATGCCGAGTTGGTTGATGAGCCGTTTCGCCACCGGCGGATAGCCGCCGGGTGATTCCAGTAGCATGGTGCCGCCGTAGCCGATCATCAGGCGGCCGTCGATCTGAAACTCGTTGCGCTTGGCGTGGCCGCCGAAGTCGTCGTGGTTGTCCAGGACCAGGATTTTAGCGGACGTGCCCATGGCTTCGCGGTAGAAGTAGGCAGCCGACAGCCCGCTGATGCCGCCACCGACCACCACCAGATCAAAATGCTCGCCGGTGCTGGCCCCGGTCCAGCTCGCACCGTCGCGCAACGCGTGGGCGATTTCGAATGAGCCGGGATGCGAACCGCGCATTCCGGTCAGCGCCGGTGGATAGTAGCCGGGCAGGTCCTGGGCACCGGCATCCTTTGCCTGCGCGAACCGCGGCAGCAATGCGGCGCCGATGGCGATGCCGGTTCCGTCCAGAAAGTCGCGGCGGGTGATGGCCGCGTCCATGCCAAGTTCCCTATCGCGAGCGCTCATGATCTGGCGGCTTGGCCCTGCGAGCGCCCTAGGTAAACCCCGATGCCAATGACCGCCAGCGCCAGGAAGGGTTCAAAGGGCCAGTAGGGGAGATAGAGTTCCGGCCATGCGGTGAGCGTGTAACCGTACAGGTACTGATCCGCGACTCCCTGCAACGCCGAACCGATGCCGGCAGCGACCAGGCCGATGCCGATCAGCGCAACGCCGACCGCCCGGGCCAGTGGGTGCGCGGCGGTGCCCAAGGACGCCCTGGCCGCTGCCTTGGCCCGCTTGCGGAAAAAGGCAAAGGCGCGCAGCACCCAGGCGGCAAGGCCTGCGCAGTAGAAGGCGTAGTCCAGCGGAACGGGGTTGGAGTAGTAGAACAGCGCCCACCAGTAAACGCTGAAAGCGTAGGCCCACAGGAAGTAAATGCCGCCAAGGTGCAGGATGCGCCATTGCTTGGGTGTCAGGAGCCGGCGGCCTTTCGGGAAGGAGGTCGCCGTCATGGCGATCAGGAAGGCGTAGCCCACCACGCCCTCGATGGCATCGCGCAGCACATACACCTCGTTGACGTAGTAGTCGGTGTGGACGGTGACCATCCAGAGAATGAAAAGCCCCTGCCAGGCCATTGCCGCGGCAAAGCACAGCCCGATGTACTTGCGGTTGCGCAGCAGCCAGCGGCTGAAGTGCCCGGGAAACAGCACTTGCAGGGAGGATGCGGCGAAGGCGATGTACAGCCAAGGGACGGCGCAGCGCACGGAGAGCTGGATCATGGAGGAAACGCCGGGGCCGCTGCTCAGGTCCTTGACCGTCATGGCGACGATCATGGCGGCGGAAAC
>JAPPIX010000194.1 GCA_028820495.1 Gammaproteobacteria bacterium | reverse complement strand
GAGGCCACCCAGGCGGCCATCAAGGACGGCTGGATGCGAACGGGCGACGCCGGCTACCTGGACGAGGAGGGGTACTTGTTCGTCGTTGACCGTCTCAAGGACGTGATCATCTCCGGTGGCGAGAACATCCACTCCCTGGAAATCGAGAACGTGATTGCGGCCCTGCCCGGGGTCCGCGGCTGCGCGGTCATCGGCGTCCCCGACGACCGATGGGGCGAGCGCGTTCACGCCGTGGTGGTTCCGGACGAACGCGGCGCCGGCATCACCGAGGCCGGCGTCATCGACCATTGCAGGCGCCACCTCGCCAGCTACAAGTGCCCGAAGTCCGTCACCCTGCGGCAACAACCTCTGCCCCTGAGCGCGGCCAACAAAGTCCTCAAGCCGCAGCTCAAGAAAGAGTTCATCGAAGCCGCGGGACGCGGCGGGCAGGGGTAGGCGCCTCCGCTTAAGTTAGTTGCGTGCCTGGTACAGCCAAGGCCGCCGAGCGCGGTCCCGCTCAATGTGATCTTCGATCGCCGCCGCCTTGCGAAGCGTTAACTCAACCTCGTCATCGCCGTTCAGCAGCATGTTCCGGTCCCGCTCGTCAATGTCGAAGCCAAAGCGCGATGCACCCGCCGAGACCATGCGTTCAACGAGGTCCAGGGAGACGACGGGCGCTTCGGGATTGGCCTCGATGTGCGCGAGAATCTCCGCCACCTCGCGCTTGGCAAGCGCAACCGGCAGCAGGCTGTTGCGAATGCAGTTGTTATGGAAGATCGCGCCGTAGCTTTCGGCCAAGACGCAGCGGATGCCGAACTGCTTGAGCGACCACACCGCCGCCTCCCTGGACGAACCGCAACCGAAGTTGGCCCCCGCAACAAGGAACACCGCCTGATCGAAGGGCTTGTTGTTGAGCACGAAATCGGGATTCACGATGCGCGTGCCGGCCTTGTACCGCCAGTTCGCAAACAGCTTTTCCGCGTATCCCGTACGGGAAACCGACTGGGTTTCCCTGGAGGGAACAATGGCATCGGTATCGACGTTGTCGATGGGCAGGGGCGCCGCTATGCCGCGCAACCTGGTCAGAGGCTCCATCGCCAATCCCACTGTCGACCGATCAACCGGATGGAGACGGCGGGACGATCCGCCCCGCCACCGCCGAGGCCGCAACGGTGGCGGGACTGGCGAGATGGGTCTTCACCCCCGGGCCCTGGCGGTTCTGGAAATTCCGGTTGGTCGTGCTGATGACCCGCTTGTTGGCGCCGAAGGTCTCCCCGCCCGCGTAGAAGCAGAGCGAGCAGCCCGGCTCGCGCCACTCGAAGCCCGCGCCCTTGAACACCTCGTCAAGCCCCTCGGCCCGGGCCTGCCTCTTCACCGCCGCCGAGCCGGGCACGCACAAGGCGTTGATGCCGGCGGCAACCCTGCGCCCGCGCAGCTGCTCGGCCGCGGCGCGCAAGTCCTCGATTCTCCCGTTGGTGCAACTGCCTATGAAGGCCGCTTCGATCGGCAGCCCGAGCAGGCCGGCGCCCTCGGGCAGGCCCATGTACTCCATCGCCTGCCTCATGGACTCCCGCTTCGTGGCATCGGCTTCCTCCGACAGGAAGGGGACGGCGCCGTCGATGCCGACCACGTGATCGCTGCTGGTGCCCCAGGTCACCTGCGGCCGAAGACCCGACACGTCGATCGAAATCACCTTGTGGAACTTTGCGTCGCGGTCGGACTTCAATGCGGACCAGTGAGCGACCGCCTGTTCCCAGAGTGCGCCCCTGGGCGCGTATCTGCCATGGCGCAGGTAGTCGTGGGTCTTTTCGTCCGGCGCCACCACCGCCGTCCAACAGCCGAACTCCACCGCCATGTTGCACAGGGTCATGCGCCCCTCAACGGACATGGCCCGGATCGCCGAACCGGCAAACTCAACCGCATCCGCCTTGGTGACGCTGCCTCCTTCTGCGGCACTCAAGCGTAGAACGATGTCTTTCGCGAAGACAGCCTCGGGGAGAGTTCCCTCAAGGTTGATGAGCGCCTGATTGGGCCTCTTCACCGGCAGGCAGCGGGTGCTCAGCGCATGCTCCCCCTGGGTGACGCCTATGCCCCACGCGAGGGCGCCGACGCCGCCGAGCGTGGCTGTGTGGCTGTCACCGCAGACGATGGTCAGTCCGGGCTGCGCAATGGCGAGCTCGGGGGCCATCACGTGCACGATGCCCTGACGCTCGTCATCAATGTCGAATATCTCCACCGAGGCCTTCTCGGCATTGTCCCGGAAGAAGCCAATGAACTCCTCGCCGCCCGGAAACTTGGTCTTGTCGGTCCTGCCGGGATCCGTGTCGATGATGTGGTCAATCGTCGCGAATACGCTGTCCGGGCTGCGCACGCGCCGCCCGGCGCGCAGCACGCCATCGATCATCC
>JAPPIX010000128.1 GCA_028820495.1 Gammaproteobacteria bacterium | reverse complement strand
CGCCATTGGCCTCATCGTCCTAATCGCAGCCGCTCCCGCTGCCTGGTCCCACGGCGTCGCGGGCGCGGACCAGGGGTTCATCGAAGGCAATGTCGGCCTTGCCGTAGCGCCTTATGCCTACCTAGGGGCCAAGCACATGGTCACGGGCTACGACCACCTGCTGTTTCTAGCGGGCGTGGTCTTCTTTCTGCGGCGGCTCAGGGATGTGGCCGCCTATGTGACGCTGTTCGCCGTGGGTCACAGCCTTACCCTACTGATCGGCGTACTGGGGGGCGTTCAGGCCAACCCCCATCTCATCGACGCGGTGATCGGCCTCTCGGTGGCCTACAAGGCGATTGAGAACCTCGGCGGATTCAAGGCCCTTGGACTGGCTCCCAACACAGCGCTCGCGGTGTTCACCTTCGGGCTGTTCCACGGCTTCGGGCTGGCCACCAAGCTGCAGGAGACCCGCATCGCGCCGGAAGGCCTGGTCGGCAACATCATCGCCTTCAACGTCGGCGTCGAACTCGGCCAGCTCGCTGCCCTAGGCCTGCTGCTTGGGCTGCTCAGCCTGTGGCGAACCAACGCGCGCTTCCCAGCGCAGGCAGCCGCCACCAATTGGGGCATCATGACGGCCGGCTTCACCTTCATGCTCCATCAACTGGCAAGCTACCGGCTGGCTTGAACGCCGCCCAGACGCCATGCTATCCACATTGGGTTCCTGCGCCGCCGTGATGGCGCTCATCGCCTGGGGTTCCTACCTCAAGTCCAGAGGCGGGACCGAAACGGCAACGGGCTACTTTCTGGCGGGGCGCGGACTGACCGGCACCTTCATCGCTGGCTCACTGCTGCTGACCAATCTGTCCGCCGAACAGCTCATCGGTCTGAACGGCTCCGCCTTTGCCTTCAATCTATCGAGCATGGCGTGGGAAGTGACGGCCGTGTTCGCGATGATCCTCATGGCCATGGTGCTTCTGCCCCGCTACCTGACCGGTGGCTTCACCACGCTGCCGGAGTTTCTGGGCCGGCGCTTCGACCAGCGCGTGCGCCGCTTCACCGTGGCCCTGTTCATTCTAGGCTACGGCTTGGTCACCATGCCGGCAGTGCTCTATTCCGGAGCGGTCGCCGTGCTGCAGCTCTTCGACCTGTCGGCACTGCTGTCGCTGCACCCCAACACGGCACTGATTCTCACCATCGGCCTCATTGCGCTGGTGGGGGGTCTGTACGCCATCGCTGGAGGCCTCAAGGCGGTGGCCGTCTCCGATACCTTGAACGGCATCGGGCTGCTTATCATTGGGACCCTAGTGCCGGTGCTCGGCCTCATCAAGCTCGGCGAGGGCAGTTTTGCCACCGGGCTGGAAACCCTGCTGACGGCGCACCCCGAGAAGCTCAACGCCATCGGCTCGGCAACCGACCCGACTCCCTTCTCCACCCTGTTTACGGGCATGATCCTGGCCAACCTCTTCTATTGGGGGACCAACCAATACGTCATCCAGCGCACCCTCGGCGCCAACAGCCTGGCGGAAGGTCAGAAGGGCGTGCTGTTGAGCGGCCTGTTCAAGCTGTTGATCCCGCTGTTCATGATGATTCCCGGCGTAATCGCCTTCCACCTCTACGGCGCCAGCCTCGACAGCATGGACCAAGCCTATCCTCGGCTCGCGGCCGACGTGCTGCCGGCCGCTCTGGGCGGCTTTTTCCTCGCCGTCCTGCTCGGGGCGGTGTTCAGCTCATTCAACTCACTGCTCAACAGCGCCGCCACCCTGCTGTGCGTGGATGTGCTCGGACCGCTGTGGGAGGTCCGAAAAAAGCCGTTGAACGACGCGCAGATGATCCGCCTGGCCCGCTGGACCGGCTTTGCCGCAGCGGTGGCGGCCCTATCGATCGCGCCACTGCTGCACTTCGCAGATGAGGGGCTTTGGCAGGTGGTGCGTAAATTCACCGGCTTCTACAACATTCCCATCATCGCCATCATGACCGCCGCCCTATGCCTGCCTAGGGCACCGGCCTCGGCCGCCATTCAAGCAATGGTCTTCCACCTGATCGCCTATCCGCTGGCGACGTTCGTTTGGGACACCGGCATCCACTTCATTCATCTCTACGCCATTCTCTTCGCCCTTGAGGTGGCAATCATGTGGGCGGGGGGGCGGCTTCGCCCGGCACCGGCTCCCCATCCGGTTGACGGCGGATCCGCGCCAGTGGACATGACCCCTTGGCGTTGGACGCCTTGGGTCGCCTTGGGTCTCTGCCTGGCCGTGGTGTGCATCTACCTGTTGTTTTCGCCGCTTGGGCTGGCGGGTTCGTGAGCAGGCGGCCTCCTTGCAACGCAAACGACCTGCATGAGGGGTTTTATACTGTTAATATAACATGCCTCTAAACATGCTTCAGCCTGAGCGGGACGGGCACGTGCGTGACGGCG
>JAPPIX010000050.1 GCA_028820495.1 Gammaproteobacteria bacterium | reverse complement strand
CGACCTTCGCGCAGCTGCAGGCGGCCGGCATCGCCCGGGTCAGCCTGCCCTCCACCGCCATGCAGGCACAGATCGCCGCCTTGAGAAACGTGTTTGCCCAGGTGCGGGAATGCGGGGGCATCGGCGGCTACGCCGGCCTGCTGTGTGGCTTTGGCGTGGCGCAGCGTCTGGTTGGCTTTGGCGAGGTGCAGGCGCTTGAGCGGGAGTACCTGAAATTGGACGATGAATAGCCATAGAGACACGGGAGCCTGATTGTGAACTTGGGCTATAGCGAGGCGGAAAAGCGATTCCGCGCCGAGGTGCGGCAGTGGTTGCGGGAAAACCTCCCCGCCGACCCGAGACCGCTGGACGGGCCGGAATCGGTGGCGTTCGACCTCGCCTGGCAGCGCAAGCAGTACGACGGCGGCTGGGCCGGCATCAACTGGCCCAAGGAATACGGCGGGCTGGGCCTGAGCTTCTCACAGCAGCTGATCTGGCACGAGGAGTACGCGCGCGCCAACGCGCCGCAGATTGGCAGCCTCTTCCCGGCCTGCAATCATGCGGGGCCGACCTTGATCCTGCGCGGCTCCGAGGCGCAGAAGGCGTTTCACCTGCCTAGGATATTGCGGGGAGAATCGGTCTGGTGCCAAGGCTTCTCCGAACCCAACTCGGGTTCCGATCTGGCGAGCCTGCGCACCAAGGGGGTGGTTGATGGCGATCAGCTGGTGGTCACAGGTCAAAAGGTCTGGACCAGCTATGCGCAGCATGCCGACTACCAGGAACTGCTGGTGCGCACCAACCCCGACGCTCCCAAGCACAATGGCATCACCTGGGTGATCTGCGACATGAAGCTGCCCGGCATCACCGTCCGTCCCATCCTGTCGATGGCTGGCGAGTACCATTGCAACGAGGTGTTCTACGACGACGTGCGGATTCCGCTGTCCAACGTGGTCGGCGAAATCGATGACGGCTGGCAGGTTGCCATGTGCACCCTGAGCCTCGAACGCGGTCAATCGTTCATCGCCCGCCAGATCGTCCTGGAGCACAAGGTGCGCAAACTCATTGACTTGGCGCGCGCCACGCCCTCGGCGCACGGCATCGGCATGGCCCTCGACGACGGCGACTTTGCCCAGCGCCTTGCCACGCTCCAATCCGAGGTGTCGGCACTCAAGTCCATGACCTACATCGCCGTCTCCCAGGCCCAGCGCCAGGAGATGCCGGGGCCGGAGGGCTCAATGATCGCGCTCTACTACTCCGAGTTGGCGCAGCGGGTGTTCCGCATGTCCATGGAAGTGATGGGCCCGGCCGGCCTGGAAATCCGCTCCCACGACGACTGGAACTGGGAGTTTCTCAATTCCTTCAAGTTCACCATCACCGGCGGCACGGCGCAGATCAGGCGCAACATCATCGGCGAGAGGGTGTTGGGACTGCCGAGATAGCAGCCGCTGACGCGGCGCGCCAACGGAACAACGGCACAGGGCCTCGAAATTGACTGACTCAAAGCGGCTCGCAAGCAACGACACCCCGCTGACGGAGCTGCGCAAGACCATGAGTGGCCTTGAGTACGTCGAGGCGCTCCGCGACCAGCGGATCCCCCTGGCGCCCATGGCAAAGACCATTGGGTACCAGTTCATGGAGGTGCGCAAGGGGCGGGTGACGCTGGCAGTGACACCGGGGAGCCACCTGTTCAACAATTGGACCCTGCACGGCGGGGCCATGGCGACCATTCTCGACTCGGCCATGTCCGCGGCGGTCAACAGTGAAATGCCGGTGGGGGCGCGCTGCCGCACGCTGGAGCTGAAGATCAACTATTTGGATGGCCCCACAGCGGACACGGGAGAGCTTTTCGCCCGAGCCGGCACCATTCAGGTTCGCAACCGCATCGCCCTAGTGCAAGGTAAGCTGGAAGACGCCGAGGGCAATCTCTACGCCCACGCAACGGCCACCTTCAGCGTCAAGCGCTGAAGGGACGCCAGCGCTCCAAGGAATCGACGGGCGTCTGAGGTGTACGACTTCAAGGGCAAGGTGGCGGTCGTCACCGGGGGCGCCTCCGGCATCGGCTTCGCCCTGGCCGAACGCTTGGCCGGCCTCGGCCGCCACATCGCGCTTGCGGGACGTGGAGGAGGCTGCTGTCGGAGGCGGCCGAGCGGCTGCGCCGCCCTGGCATGGCCGTTCTGTCCGTCCCCACCGACCGGCCGCGGAGAGCGATGTCCTGGGGCTGGCGGTCTTCAACCGCTTTGGCCATGCGCATCTGCTGTTCTACAATGCCGGCGTGACCCTGACCATATCCCTGTCGCAGACGAGTGTCGCATCGAGCAGACCGTTCTCAAGGACGGCGCGCCCTGGAACGCCAACCTGTTGCTGGAAAGCTGCGGCGGCGTCCTCACCCGGCTGACCGCCGACCAGGCCAGCTACATCGGCGTTGAC
>JAPPIX010000027.1 GCA_028820495.1 Gammaproteobacteria bacterium | reverse complement strand
GTGCTGATCGAGCACGATGCCATCCTCGACGTGGCCTGCATCGGCATTCCCCACCCGGAAATGGGCGAGGAGCTCAAAGCCCTGGCCATCCCCCACGACCCGGAAACCGCACCTTCCGGAGAGGCCCTGATCGCTTGGTGCCGCGAGCGCCTGTCCCACTACAAGTGCCCGCGCACCTTCGACTGGGTGGACACCCTGGGCCGCAATACCATGGGCAAGATCAACAAGCGCAAGCTGCGGGCGCCCTATTGGGAAGGGCAGGCTTGAAACCTAGGCTTTTGGCATGAACTTCAATACGGCAAACAGCACCTTTCGGCAACTCATGGGCAACGGCCTGAGCTACCGGGTGCCCGCATTCCAGCGCGACTACTCGTGGGGGCCGGACGAGTGGGATGACCTGTGGCAGGACATCCTTTCGTTGTCGGGGGACGACGGGGAACCCGCGCACTACTTGGGTTATCTCGTCCTGCAGTCGGCGGACAACAAGGGCTTCGAGATAATTGACGGGCAGCAGCGCATGACGACGCTGAGCCTGCTGATGCTGGCCGCTATCGCGCATCTTGAAGGCCTGGCCGCTTCGGATGATTTGCAGGATCCGGAACGCCGGCGGGCACAACAGCTGCGCGGCAACTACATCGGCTACTTGGATCCCGTGAGCTTGGTACCTAGTTCCAAGCTTCGCCTCAATCGCCACAACGACCGCTACTACCAGGACTATCTGGTGCCCTTGGAACGGCTGCCAGTGCGTGGCCTCAATGCTTCGGAACGTCTGTTGCGCTCGGCGTTCGTCTGGTTTGGAGAGCGAATTGGGGCCTACGTTGGCGACGACGGAGCGGCGGTGGCGCGTTTTGTAGATGAGTTGGTGGACAGGCTGTTCTTCACGGTAATCACTGTCACCGATGAGCTGAATGCCTTTAGGGTTTTCGAAACGCTCAATGCCCGGGGCGTTCGGCTCTCGGCCACCGATCTCCTGAAAAACTACCTCTTTTCCGTGGTGGCCCGCGAAGGTGCGCATGATTCCGAAATCAAGGCCTTGGAGGCGCGTTGGGAAGGCATCATCGGGTTGCTGGGCAGCGAGAGTTTTCCGGGATTTCTGCGCGTCTTTTGGAACAGCCGCAACCCGCTGGTGCGCAAAACCGGCCTGTTCAAGACCATTCGGTCCTCCATCGGCGACAAGTCGGCGGCCTTTGCGCTGGTTCGCGACCTTGACCAGCAGGCCCGAGTTTATGCGGACTTGCGCAATCCAGAGCAGGGGGGATGGATGCCGCCGGAACGAGACTGTTTGCGGCAGCTTCAGTTGTACGGGGTGCGCCAACCGTTTGCGGTGCTGTTGGCGGCATTTGATCGGTTTGGCGAAGGCGACCGTCGTGGCTTTGAGCGTTTTCTCAAGGCCATAGCCGTCGTTTCTTTCCGTTACAACCTGATCTGTCGGCGTCAAAGCAACGAGCAGGAGGTTTTATACAACCAAATGGCTTGCCGGATATCGAATGGCGAAGTTAACAGCGCAGGGGAGGCGATAGATGCGCTTCGGCCTGTGTATCCGGAGAACGACGCGTTCCGTGCTGCGTTTGTGGACAAGTCCTTGAATTCCCGGCGTGATCGAAGGGTAATCCGCTTCATTCTGCTGCGGCTTGAGTGGAAGCTCTCCGGACGCGAATTCGACTTCGAGAGCGCCACCTACAACATTGAGCACGTCTTGCCGGAAAACCCGGGTGCCGACTGGGACCACATTGATGAGCGGGAGCGCGATGCACTCACCCATCGCTTGGGCAACTTGACGCTTCTGGAGGCGTCTAGGAACCGGGACTTGGGGAACGTCGCCTACGACGGCAAGCGCGAGACCTATCGGGGTAGCCAATTCGCCATCACCCGGCGGCTGGCAGAGGAGTTTGATGATTGGACCCCGGAAAAGATCGACGCGCACCAACACTGGATGGCGAGGCAGGCGACGGACATTTGGCGGATTGTGTTTAGTCGCTGAAGTGAACCGGCAACCAAGCGTTGAAAGATGTGCGGAAGAACTCTATGTGCGAATAAAATTCAGTTCTCGGAGTCTGATGGCCATGGCGGTAACAGACACTCCAAATTGTTCGTTTAGAGGCCAAAGGTTGCCTAGCGAGGCTTCGCCTCAGGCCGACGAGGCATGTGATCTAAAATCCAACATCTTGATCTCACTCCGTCAGATTCAGGATGCGCAAGTTCGGGTCGGCCTCGATTTCCGCATCTGTGAAGGGCAGGCGGATCCAGACGCCTTGGGCGTGGATTTCCGTCAGGTCGCTGTAGTGGGGCGATTCCGGCTCCGGTGATTGGGAGTAGGTCAGCATGGCCCGGGGGTCGAGGTTGCCCGCTTCGTCCCAACTGATGACCTGCATGTAGCTGTTGCCGTGGATGATGGGCGTGTAGCCCT
>JAPPIX010000261.1 GCA_028820495.1 Gammaproteobacteria bacterium | reverse complement strand
GTGCTGGAACGCAACGACGGCCCGGCCTTGGAAGCGAGTTTCGGCAACGGCGGCTATCTGCAGGCCGAATGTCCGGAGACCTGGAACCAGCCGGGCATCCCGGGCGTACTGCCAAAGTGGTGGTGGGCGAGTCTCGGCCGCAACCGGAAGAACGCGGCCAAGCTGCTGCGCACCGCCGAACTCCTGCGCCTGCTGCCTTGGGGCGTGCGCTTCCTGCGCGCCTCCAACGCCGAGACGTTTTTTCGTCACGTGGCGCACAACCGCGAGCTAGCTCTGTACACCTTGGCATGCATGGCCGCCCTGCGCCGGGAAACGAGCATCGAGTACGCGCATCGCGCTTGCGGGTCCCTGTTCATATTCAGGAATCAAGGCGCCCTAAAGGGCTTTGGGCCGCTCCTCGACCACTTGGGGGAGAACGGGGCCGAATGGCAGCAGCTTAACCGGGACGCGATATTGCAGTCCGAACCCAGCCTGCGCCCGATTGGCGACTCGCTCCAAGGCGGCATCTTGTTTCCCAACGACGAATCCGGCGATTCGTACCGCTTCTCCCAAGCTCTGGCCGAGATGGCCGTGCGCTCCGGCGTTCAGTTCGAATACGGGCAGCAGGTGTCCCGCATTGCGACAAACAATGGCGGGGTCTCAATCCGGGCCGGCACTCAGGAACTGCGCGCCGACGCGCTGGTCATCGCCGCCGGCGCGCACTCCGGGCGCCTAGCGGCTTCCATCGGGGTTCGGCTGCCCATCGCTCCGGCGAAGGGCTACTCCCTGACCATACCGCTCGGAGACTGGCCGGACCCGCCGCGCCATGTCATCGCGGACACCGGCGTCCACGCCGGGATCAACGTGCTGGGCGACTCGTTGCGCATCGCCGGCACGGCGGACTTCTGCGGCTTCGACGCACGCATCGACCCCGGCCGCATCGGCTACATGATCCGGCTGGTGGAAGCCGTGCTGCCGGAATTCGCCAAGGTGATGGACCGCAACGCGATCCAGCCATTCGCCGGGCTGCGGCCGTTGTCCTCTGATGGCCTGCCCATCATCGGCGCGACCCGCGTTCCCAACGTTTACGCCAACACCGGCCACGGCGGCCTTGGATGGACCCTGGCCACCGGCTCCGCCAAGGCCTTGGCCGACCAGATCAGCGGCGCAGCTCCGGCAATCGACCTCACGCCCTTTTCGCCGTTGCGGTTTTAGAGGCGGTTGGGCGGCTTCGGCTTGCTTCGATCAGCTTGCACTTTGCTCACCCCCGCCAACGACTATGACAAAAGAGCTGATTGAGCGCTGACCTGCAAAGCACAGACATCGAGCCAGCGATAGGGCGTACCCTGCAGGCTGCCGAAGTACACATTGAATCCATCAATGTAGGCTATTGTCTTGATCGCGAGCCTCGATTGGCGCATTGACGCGCATCAAACATGAAAAAACCGCCCCAAGGGCGGTTTTTTCTCCCCGAGTTTCATTGATCCAACTTCGCAAGGGGGCGGTTGGCGATGACAATAATAGATTCAGCCGTGGTCGGCAAACACCAGCCTTGCCGGCTCCAAAATCATGTGCTGCCAGCGCCGCGGTCAACGCCGCTCCGCCGCTACCGAGCACCACCACATCCGCCTGCAAACCCCAGTCAACGTTCATCGCTGCTGCCGATCATTTCGCTCCATCGCCTTGCTTTTTGGTGTCTTTCTGGAAATGGCCACCGCCAAGGCCTTGGCCGACCAGATCAGCGGCGCATCTACGGCAATCGCCCTCACGCCCTCGCGATTTTGAAGACAAGTCGGTTTAATTGGGGAGTTGCGTGGAACAGTTGACAACCGACCAAACGATCAAGGAGAACCGACATGCCAACACGGAAAATGACACTCGGGGGTGAAGTGGTGAACGCAGCGCCCTTCCACCGCGCTGAACTGAACTTGGCGCTTCAACTCGCGGTGCCTCTGGCGATGAAGTACATGGATGGCAAAAGCCTTGATGAGCTTTCCGCCGAGATTGACGCCGAAATCGACCATAGTCCTGACACCGGCTTGCTGGACACGATGGAAACGGTGGGGAAGGTGGCGTCATACGCCGCAATCAGCATTGTTGGCGGATCGGATCATTTGGCTCACTTGGTCAAGGACTATGGGTAGTGTCTGGGTGGGCCGCTAAGCCGCGTTGGTCCGCATTGCCCTGATATGCCTGCTGATCGGTCTGCCTGTGCATGCGACCTGCACACCGGGTTCCGCTGATTGCTTTGGTTCCACCCTTTGCGAAGCATCGCGTGGGGCCGGAGCGGGCGATAACCGATGTCGAATAGAGGCCTGGCGCGTGGGAGAACATCAACGAGGCTTTGAGTCTGGCCCGACTGGACGCTGCGACGACCAAGGGATGTCGTGATCTCAAGATGGACTGCAATCGAATTTTGGTCCGGGAGGCCACCGC
>JAPPIX010000208.1 GCA_028820495.1 Gammaproteobacteria bacterium | reverse complement strand
AGTCCCCGCCAACGGAAACCCCGCCCAATCAGAAGCTGGGGGGCGAGTAGTTACGTTGTCGACATGCGGCGTACGGTCAACGCGCAGACACACTCACGTCATCCTAGTGTTGGCGAAAATTGGATTCCGTCTGACTCATGGAACAAATGGGTTGTCCGGCTTGCCACATCGAATCCGCCCTCGATCCGGTCTTTGCCGGAGGCCATTCTTCGGCTCAATCATATCCCGCCCTCGTCTTGAGTCGAAGAAGTCCAATGCAAGGCGTTGACATGCACTGTATGAAAATCCATTATTTCGAGCAAAGACGGTATTGGACGAGCATCGCCCGCAATCATGGCTGAAGCTGAGCAAAGCGCATTAATCGAGCCGCCGCCCTTATCTGTTGACGACCACCTTTCGGCCGCACGAACGCTGGCATCATCGGTCGAAGCAGCCGAGCGGCTCGAATTCGCACGGTCGGTCGTGCATGGCTGCCTTCACACCTACTGGAGTGAAATCGGATCCACGCCCCAGTTTCTTTGGCCTCTGCGCACGCTGCCCGACGGCGTTGAGACCACCCCAATCCCCAAGGAGGCCAGTGCCCTCGCCCAGCGCATCGGCGCAGCAGTCGCCCACTTGGACCCCTTGGAAGCCGGCTATCTGGTCGGCGTGCTCTACACCACCATGATGCCCGGGCAGGCCCGGGCGAAACTCGGCGCCTACTACACGCCCCCTGCGCTGTGCGAACGGCTGCTGGACATGGCGACGGAAGCCGGCGTGGATTGGGCCTCGGCGCGGGTGCTCGACCCGGCCTGCGGCGGCGGCGCTTTCCTCGCGCCGGTCGCGCGGCGGATGGTGGCGAGCCGCAAAGGGCTTGATGCCCGTGCCGTGCTGCGGGACGTTGAGCGTCGGCTGGTCGGGTTCGAGGTGGACCCGTTCGCGGCCTGGATGTCACAAGTGGTCTTGGACGTGGCGCTGAGCGATCTGTGCCGGGATGCGGGCGCGCAGCTTGGGTCCGTCGTGCGCGTGTGCGACAGTCTCGAACAGGCGCCAGCGGGGGAGGGGTTCGATCTGGTGGTCGGCAATCCGCCCTACGGGCGCGTCACGCTGTCGCCGCCGTTGCGCCGCAAGTTCAAGCGCAGCCTGTTCGGCCACGCCAACCTCTACGGCGTGTTCACTGACTTGGCCCTGCGCTTCGCAGGTGGAGGGAACATCAAGCGTTATTCCTTAGCGTCCATCTAGCAGATGAACGGCGCTTCGCACTCGCCGTGAATCAGGATTGATCCAAGGATGGGAGACACTGGAAGTGGCACTCCTCAGGCTGGAGACCTAGGCGGAGCGGTGCGTAGTCAGTAGGACTCGCCCGCCTGCTTGGTCAGCGTTCAAATTTACTGCGCAGTCTCGGTACGTCGATGGTGCCCCAGCAGGCCCGGCTGAGGTGTGCGCCTTGCGGTGGAAATGCGGCGTGCAGGACCTTGATGCCACGCGTCTCAAGGAACTCAACCAGAGGGATGAAGTCCTTATCGGACGATAAGAGAACAGCGGTGTCGTAGTTGTCGACCCACGCCAGCTTAATCATATCGGTAGCGATGCGGACATCGACGCCTTTCTCTTCGGTGCCTCGCATGTCGGCTCCGCAGGATGGACACAGTGGAACTGGTGCCTGGCAGGTGGGGCATTGTGGCGCAGAACGTTTGCGTTGCCTCGGCACGATGGACACGGAAACGCCAGCAAACCTGTCGACGACCGTTGTGGCCCAACGACGCAGGGAGCGGTCGCCAGCGCTATCCGGATCGTAGGAACCGTAGAAGTTGAGGCCCTGGTACTGTGCGGGAGACTGCGACGCGATGCACTGCTCAGCGGCTTGAGTCAGAACTGGGCCGAGAGCGGACCAGTCCGTACGGAACTCCCTGTCCACATGGCGCATCGACAGCGTGTAGTTCCAGAAGTCGACGAACACGCGCACCCGATTGCGCTGGGTGTTCGGGGTGTCGTCTGGCATCTTTTGGTGGCCGGATGGATTCAGGGACGCCGAAGCGTCCCTGGGGTGGTCATGCGCGGTAACCGTTATGTCCCGATGGGGCGGCTAGCCGAGGGGCATTAATGTTTGCGAGTGTGGGGTCTCGTGACCGCAATGTCAACAACAGTTCTCAACGAGGGACTTGCGCTGTAGGGTTTTTTGGTTGAGTTCGGGGGCTGCCGGGGCTGGTCGGGACGGCGTTCGGTGGGCCGTTGGGGCCGGACTTTCGCTTCAGGGGGTCGTTGGGACGGTTTTGGGGCCGGATTCCGGCCCCACAAACGACAACCGTTCGCATTTGGCCGCGCTGGGCGCAGGGGAGCCCCCGGCCTGCCTGGCCGATGGTTGGGAAGGCTTTCGGGGACGGCGGCGTCAGGCCGCCAGCGGCAGTCCGGGGTCCACCAGCGAGCGCATCCGCT
>JAPPIX010000345.1 GCA_028820495.1 Gammaproteobacteria bacterium | reverse complement strand
CGGGCGCGTCAGCCTACATCAGGCGACCCTGCGCTTTGCGGTGGCCTTGGTCGCTTTTGGCGCCTGCGGCATCGGCTACCTCTGGGCATTGATCGACCGCCAAAGCCGAACGTGGCCGGACCTCGCCAGCAATTCCCGGGTGGAGCGATATGGGTAGGTGGCTGTGCCCGAACTCAGCGAGGCTCGGCGTCCTCGCAGCGGCGTTGGGCGCGATCCTGCTTGCCGACGCGTCCTGCATCGCGGTGGAGCTGCGCCCGCCTAAGGGCATTGACGACCTCCGTTCACTGCCCCAAGCAAGGCTGGCCGGGTGGTTGGAGCAGGCCGACACGCCGGACTATGCAGCCCGCCTGATGACGTACCGTTCCGGCGGCCTGACCCAACATGCGCTGGTGGCCACTCCGCACGGCACATCGCCAGTGGGCGGCTATCCAGTGATCCTCGCCAACCACGGCACCCACCCCAACCCACGGCAGTACGGCATCAGCGCCGATGGCGTTGATTCACGCCCCGGCGACTACTACCGCAGGGTGCCTGCCGCATACGCCCGCAACGGCTTTCTCGTCATCATGCCGGACTATCGCGGCCATAACGTCTCCGAGGGCGCCGAATACGCGCACGGCCTGCTTGCGACGCACTACTACACCGAAGATGCGCTCGGTGCCCTGAGTCTCGTCGAGGACGTGCCCGATGCGGATGAGCGCAACGTCTTTGTTTGGGGGCATTCGCTGGGCGGCGAGGTGACGCTGCGCGCCCTGCTGGTGGCGGATGAGATACGGGGGGCCTCGTTGTGGTCCTCGGTGGGCGGTTCGCTTTGGGATCAGGCCTACTACTACGCCCGACATCGGGAGCCCTTTGCCGACGATCGGATGGATCTTGCAAAGGGCGCTGTCGAGGGCCTGCGATCAGACCTGCTGCGATTTGGGTCTGATTTCGTTTGGCGCTCCGGTGAGCCGCTGCGCCATTTGGATCGCTTGGCCACGCCGGTGATCATCCATCACGCGATTGGCGATCACGGGGCCGCCTACGACTGGTCGCGCTCGCTGGCGGCGGAACTGGCCCGGCTGCGCAAGCCCTACCACTTCCACAGCTATGCGGGAGACGACCACCTGTTTGCCGGGTCGCAGTTCGATGCTGCGGTCAGGCGGGACGTTGCCTTCTTTGCCCGCCACATGGTGCGTTAGATACGCCTGCCTAGAACCAGCTTTGAAACCACCACAGCGCAGCCACTGTTGCTGCGAAGAACACCAGCAGAAGGTAGGACACAGGGTCCACGCGCCCCGGCAGCTTGTACCACCCGTCTTCTTGGTGCGCGAGGCCGTTGGCTTCGAAGTGCCGGCGTTGGCCGCGAATGGTGTATGGGGAGTGCTCCGCTTGGCGCCCGTCGAGCACAAGGCTTGCCGCCAGCGACACGGCCACGTTCACGACGCCGCCGATCAGGCAGTACCAGGGCCAGGCGATGTCGGTCTCGGTGGCGACCAGCCAAATGACCGCGAAGCCCACTGCCACGCCGATGAGCACGCCCTTTTCAGTGGCGTGCTTGGAAAAGAAGCCGAGGCCGAACATGCTGAGCTTGGCGCCGACGAAGTAGGAACCCACTTGGCTCAAGGTTTGCAGGATGGAGCCTTCGCTGCGTGCGTACAGCAGCGCAGGCAGCACGATGGCGACCGCCCAAAGCACGGTGAACAGGCGGCTCGCCTTGAGGTAGTGCTCGGGTGATTCCGAGGGCCTTAAGAAGCGCTCGTAGAAGTCCACGGTCGTCACGGTGGACAGGGAGTTCAGCGAGGAATCCAAGCTGGACATGGAGGCGGCGATCACCGCCGCGGCAAGTACGCCCATCAGGCCGGGCAAGCCATAGGTGGAGGCGAACTCCAGAATGATGGTGTTGCCGTTCTCGAACTCGCGTCCGCCGTAGTAGGCGTAGAACAGCACCCCAAGAAACATGAACAGGAAGTAGATGAAAAAGGCGGCAAAGCCCATCATAAGGAACGATTTCTTGGCATCGCCAATGCTCTTCGCCGCCAGCGTGCGCTGCACCATCATTTGGTTGGCGCCATACACCGTCGTGTGAAACAGGGTCATGGCGATGACCCCGGACCAGACCGTTGCTTCCTTGGTCACATCCAATGAGAAGTCCAGCGTTGTGGTCTTCCCGGACGCTGCAAGCGTCGCGAGGGTTTCCTGGAGCGGCTGCGGCAGTTCGCCGATCAGCGCCACCGTGATGATTGCTGCGCCCAACAACAGCACGCTGGCCTGAATGACATCCGTCCAGATCACTGCCGCGATTCCGCCCAGCATGGTATAGATTAGCGCGATCACGCCGACGATGAGGATCGAGACATTGACGTTCACCCCGGTGATGAATTCCACCACCAGCGCCGTGGCGTACAGGATTGCAGCGGACGTGAGCGCTTGGGAGACCATGAAAATGCCGGACATCACGCATCGCGAACTCGGCCCAAAGCGCCGTTCTTGGTACTCGTAGATTGAGGGTACGCCGGAGTTGTAGAAGAACGGCAGGAAGTAGGTGATGACCAGAAAGATCACCAAGGGATAGTTCAGGTGTATGGCGATCACGGCGAGGCTCTCGCTGTAAACCCAGGCAGGCCCCCCGAGGAACGACAGCGCGCTCACGTAGGTGGCGATCACCGAGATGCCGATGGCCCACCAGGGCATCGAGCGGCGGCCGAGAAAGAAGTCCTGCGCCGTCTCGACCTTTTTGCTTAGCGCGAAGCCGAGATAGAGATTGGCCCCAAGGTAGGTGGCCAAAATGGTCCAGTTGAAACCGCCGAACTCGCTCATCTCATCCCCCTGCTGCTCAATGGGTTGACAGGGCAGTAGGCTGGCCCGCCGGCGGCGGCAGCAGGGGACGGCAATTCGTCCCCTGCCGCAACCCGTCGCAGTTTATTGCAGGTGGCTCAGTTGAGGGTGTAGGTGGCGCTGATGCCCCAAGTTCTGGGATTGTTCCAGTTCGCTTGCAAGGATGCCAAGTCGGTGGTGCCGCCGGGGTTGAACACCACCACGCGGTTCAGGACTTCCTCGTCCTCGACGTTGAGCACGAACGCTTGCACCTGAATGCGGCTGTCCGCAGAGGTCCAGATGAGGCGCAGGTCCGACTTGGTGTGCGCATCCTGGTCGGTGCCGTCCACGTTTACGTCCGCTGCGTAGTACTTGCCGGTGTAGGTGGTTTGCAGGTAGGGGGTCAGCACGCTGCCGCCAGCCAAGGGAATGTCGTAGCCCACCTGCAGCCCCATGGAGAACTCCGGGGACAGGGCGGGTTCCCAACCCTTGAGAGACAGCAGTGGGCGCATTGGGTCGTTGAGGTCCTGCCTGCCGCCCGCGGTGCCGAGGCCAGCGAGCCGGGAGATGTTGTACTCGCCGAACTCGGCATCGAGGAAGGACACAAAGCCGCCGATATCCAGATTGGTGTTGGGAGGCAGCCATTTGAACTCCACTTCGATGCCTTGGGCATCCACCTCGCCGCCGTTCTCGGTGAACTCGCTGACGCCGCCGCCGCCGAGGAAGATGAACGACTGTGCGTGCATGTCGGTGTATTCGTTGCGGAACGCAGCGACGTTCAGCACCAGCCCGCCATCTTGGAACACGCCCTTCATGCCCAATTCGTAGGCGATGACTTCCTCAGGGTCGTAGGTCAGCGGCACGTTGGGCGCCATGAAGTTGATGCCGCCGGCGCGATAGCCCGTGGAGGCCGTGCCGTACAGCATGATGTCTTCGTTCGCATCCCACTCAGCGCCCGCCTTCCACAGGGTCTTTTTCCAGTCGCCTTCGTTGCCAGCGTTGGGAATCGGCACCGGCGGGAAGACGCTCCAGTCCAGCGGGTCGCGCTGCTGCTTGGTGTCTTCCGCGCGGCGCACGCCGCCCAGGATCCTGAAGTCATCGGTCACCGAGTAGGTGGCGTTGGCGAAGTAGCCGGTGGAATCCGACTCGTAGTCGCCCTGGTTGTCCCAGTGCGGCTCGATCCAGGCGCCGTCGCTGAGCGCATTCCAGTTCCAATTGGAGGTCTGCTCGTAGTAGTAGTAGCCGAGCATCCACTCCAAGGGACCATCGCCGTTTGAGATGAGCTGCAGTTCGGTGGACCAGGTCTCTTGGTCCGAATCCCAGCCGGTGAAGCCATTGTTGCGCGGGTCGCCCCCGTCGGAGTAGTCGGAGTCGTACTGTTGGGTGCCCTCGAAGTCCGTCAGGTTGCCGATGAGTTTCAGGGTCGCGAAGCCAATGTCCCAGTTCAGGGTCAAGGTGGTCGAGACGGACTCGAGGTCCGCGAGCGATTCTTGGTTGCGCCGCACGTCCCAAGGCCCTTCGTCGAAGTTGTCGCTGGCATCGTCCGGCGCGTATTGATGCCCATTTCGCAACACCCCCCCAACGTAGCCGCCGACTTGCTGGTAACCCCAGATTGCGGAACCGTTGTTGCTCACGTCGGAAACCGCCACACGCAAGGTGGCGTCGAACGCGTCGATTGGCGCCCACTGGGCCGTGACCCGGAACATCTGCTGGTCCTGGTCGTTCAGGTCGTCGGTTTTGCCCGACCGAAAATGATTCTCGATGTAGCCGTCGTGCTGCTCGGTCACGCCGGCTAGCCGTACCGCAAAGGTGTCATGCAAGGGCAGGTTGGCCACCGCCTCGAAGCGTCGGCGGTCATAGTCGCCGTACAGGCCGCTGACCGCTAGGTCGAACTGCTCGAAGTCCGGCTCGTTGGTGACCACGTTGATCGTGCCGCCGAAGGTGTTGCGGCCGTAGAGCGTGCCTTGGGGACCGCGCAGCACTTCGATCCGCTGCACGTCGAGGTAGGCGCCAAGGGCCTGAGTGGTGGTGGGCACGTATACGCCGTCTTCAAAGATGCCGATCACTTGCTCGGCTTCGGTGCCGACGTTGTTGGTTCGCGTGCCGCGCATGGCCAGCCGAACCTCGTTGCCGGATTGCCCGAAGCGCATTCCCGGCACCAAGTGCTCAAGGCGCGACACGTCCTCAATGCCGCCCTTCTCAAGCATGTCCTCGCCGAGGGCGGTCACGGAGACCGACACGTCCTGAACGCTTTGGGAGCGTTTCTGGGCGGTCACGACGATCTCCTCGATGACGTTTTCCCTAGCTTCCTCCGCTGCCGCAGGCCCCACCATCTGGCTCACCGCCACAGCGACACCGGCCGATATCGCATTTAGACGAAAGAGAGGTCTTGCAGACATACGAGTTCTCCTAGTGTGTTGGTGTGCCCAGCATGGAGTTCGCCGTCGGCAGCGCCGCCCATGCGCAACTCTTGCCCCAACGCCTTTTGTACTTCGAATGCACTTTCCAGTCAACAAGCCAAGGGGAAATGTCAAGGGAGATTCGTCGTGCCAACCGGGGAGTCAACTTCGGCAATGAAACGGAAGGAAATCTGCCGATTGCAATAACCCATTGTTTTTCATTCACATTGGAGTAACCTTTTTTGTCGATTCGGCACGGATGGCGCAGCGAGGGTTCGTTTGGCGTCGAAGTACCGCAAATGGCTGATTGAAGGGCAAACTCCGAACAAAGCATGGGCAGAACTGCGAGTCCGTCAGAGGTGCTCACAGCTGGATTGCGCCGCTGCGTTAGCGACCTGCGTCATGGGCGTGTCAACAGCGCCGCTCGGCGGCTTGAGAAGCTGCGCAAGCAGCATGGTCCAGTTCCCGAGCTGTTGAATGTTCAGGGCTTGGTCCACCTGCAATCAGGCCAACCCCAGCGTGCATTGCGCATGATCGACGAGGGCCTGCGCCGAAAGCCGAACGACGGCCAAGCCTTGTACAACAGCGGTATGGCGCTGGTGGCGATGGAACGTTGGCAGGAAGCGGCGGTGCGGTTCGAGCGCGCTATAGGTACAGGCCTCGCTAGTGCCGAGGCGCACAACGCGCTGGGAAACGCCCGTCGCTTGGCAGGCGATGGGGTTGGCGCTCTGGCGGCGCTTCAACGGGCAGTGGAACTGGCGCCGATCCATCCGGACATTCTTGCCAATCTGGCCACTGTCCAGCTCGAACTCGGATGCCTTGAAGAATGTGAAGCGACCTTGAAGCGCGTCTTCAACTGCGCACCGACGCATCACTTGGCGGTGAACATCCAAGCCCGCCTGCTGTTGCGCCGTGATCGGCCGGGGGCCGCCGCTGAATTGCTCCAAACCCACCTGGGCAGTGCGCCACCGAGCGCGGAAACGCTCAACAACCTAGCCGTGGCGGTCACCCGAACCGGCGACGTGAACGGCGCTGCCGGGCAGTTGCGCGCCGCTGTCGCGTTGGACCCAAAGCACAGTGAGGCGCACCTCAACCTAGGCATTGCCAGCGAGCAGCTAGGCAACTTGAAGGAAGCGGAAGAGCATCTGAAGAAGGCCGTCAAGCTGCGGCCGAAAAGCGGTCGCGCACTGTACCATCTCCTGCAGCTCAAGGGATACGAGCCAACCGCTCATGAGCGAGACGCCATGCGCGTGATTGCGGATGCGGCGGAACTGTCGGCGGAGGAGCGGGCCTTTGCGCTGTTTGCACTCGGACGCGCCGAGGAACGGGCACAGCGCTTCGAGGCCGCCTTTGCGGCGTGGGCAGCCGCCCAAGAGCTGCGGGCGGCGGAGGCTCGGTATGATGAACGGGCTGCCGAAGCGTTGTTTGATGGCCTAAAGTCGGCCGGGACGACGTCCGATGGCGACCACGGCCAGGGCCTCGTGTTCATTCTCGGCATGCCGCGCAGCGGCACGACCTTGGCGGAACAAATGCTGGCGGCGCACAGCGCCACGGTGGCCTTGGGGGAGCGGCCTGACGCCGGTCTTGCCGCGCGCGCCCTGACGCAGGCCACCAAGCAGCCATACCCCGCCTGCCTGCAGGCCGGTGCGGCTCCAATCGACCGGGTCCGAACGCAGTGGCTCAGCGAATTGCCGAACCGAGAGGGCCGGGTCTCCCACATCATTGACACGACGCCCGGCAACGTCCTGAACGTCGGCCTGATCGCGCTGCTGTTCCCGAAGGCCCGCTTTGTGCACTGCCGGCGCGACGCGAGGGACACTTGCCTTTCCATCTACCAGCACCCCCTGAGCAGGGCGCATGGCTATTCACACGACTTGCGGACGTTGGGACGCTACTACCGACGCTACTTCGACCTCATGGCGCACTGGCACCGGGAACTGCCCTACCGAATCCACGATATCGACTACGAATCCCTCGTCCAGCACCCGAAGCGGGAAATCACCGCGCTGCTGTCGTTCCTCGGCCTCCCCTACGAGCCCGCCTGCCTTGAGTTCCACGCCGTTCGCAGGGCGGTTCGCACGCCCAGCGCCAGCCAGGTCCGTTCGCCGATGTACCTGTCCTCCATCGGTCGCTGGCGGCGCTACGAGCGCCAGCTTGGGCCCTTGCTCGCCGCCTTGGCGGATGGAACACCCGTCGGCCCGGACAGTGGCCCAGTTTGACTCACGTCATCGTGGCAACTCAGTCAAGGGCATCTTGCCCTCGCACCGGCGCTTGCCCGAGCGCCGGATTCCAAACCCAGCCAAGGTCAAACTGAGCCACTACCCCGGGCCGCGAGGGCTTGCATTCGAAGTACAACACCTGTTTCAATAAAGGCTTTAGGGATGCGCTTAGCGCGGCATCCGCAATGGCTCATCAAATGGAGAGAGACTCATGCTAAGCCATTCGCCAACCTTGGGAGCGCAACTGGCGCTGCTGGCTGCACTCTGCGCCTTGGCGCTACCGGTCTCGGCTCAACAAGGCATCATCGAGGAAGTCGTGGTCACCGCGCAAAAGCGCAGCCAGAGCCTGCAGGATGTTTCGGTTGCCGTAACCGCCATCTCAGGCGATGAGTTGCTTGACCTCGGCATCACCGATGCCCTGAGCTTGGACAAGCTGGCGCCTGGCTTACAGCTCGGCATGTCCGGTGCCGACGCCCGGCCTGCCCTGCGCGGCGCCCGCACCCAGCAGGTGGAAGCCAATGACGTGGCCGTTTCCTTCTACAGCGACGGGCTGTATCGGCCGCGCCACGGACAAGCATTGGCAGGCTTTGTCGATGTGGACCGAGTGGAGGTGCTGCGCGGTCCCCAAGGGACGTTGTTTGGGCGCAACTCCTTCGGTGGCCTAATTCACATCGTCAGCAACAAACCGGACTACCAAGCCACCGACTACGGGTTTGCGGCCACGGTTGGCGACTACTCCCAAATCCGTTTGGAGGGCTTTCTTAACCTGCCGCTGAGCGATCAGGCAGCGGTTAGGGTGGCCGCCGCCAGGGAGGACCGCGACCCCTACGTGGAGAACGTCACTGTGGGTGACGATGGCGGCCTCAAGGACGCCGACATGACCTACATCCGGGCTCAATTCGCCGCAACGCCCAGTGATGCCGTGGAATTCAACCTGCGCGCCGAGCTTTGGGACGACGACTCCAACGGCTTCGGCCACTTCGGCTACTTCGCCGAGGGCGTTCCCGTCAATCCCGCCACCGGCCTCACCAACGGCGTCGACGGCGTCATGCGGCCGCGCATCGGGCGGTCCAACGAGTGCGCGGGCACCTGCGGGCGCTACTTGGCCGGTTTCGACGACGTGGCCACCCCGGGCCTCGACACCGCCGTGCCGACCCAGGACAGCCCCTACAAGATTGCCGACGATACCGCCACCATGCGGGATCTGGAGGAAGTGACCCTAGGCGCCGACCTGACTTGGGACCTAGGCTTCGCCGACCTGAAGGTGACGGTCGCTTGGATGGACTACGAGGAGCTGCGCTGGGCCGACTGCGACATGTCGCCATACGCCGGCACCGAGTGCGGAAACGACATCACCTCCGAAACCACGCAGCAGGAAATCCAGCTCACTTCAAACTCGGACGGCCCGTTCGAATGGGTGCTGGGCGCGTTCTTCCTGCAGGAGGATCTTACCAACGCCTTTCTCTGGTACGACATTGCCTCTGGCGTGAACAACGTGCCCGTCACGCCGCCGGACATCAACGCCCACGCTGGCTGGACCTTGCAAATCCGCGTGGACACCAGTTCGGCCGCCGCATACGGACAGGGCACCTACTCACTAACGGACAACCTGCGACTCATCGGTGGAATCCGCTACACGGACGATGAGCGGGATTGGGAGATCTACGGCCAGGATGCGGACCGGTCGAACTACAACTTCACGGTGCTGACCACCCCGGACGGAGAGGGGTCTTGGGACCGGGTGACTTGGAAGGTTGGCATGGAGATGGACATCAACGAAAGCTCCATGCTCTACGCGACGGTTTCCACGGGCTTCCTGGCGGGCAACCAACAGGGTGCCTTCAATGGCACCAACTTCTATGACGAGCAGACCGTCACCGCCTACGAGGTGGGCAGCAAGAATCTGCTGCTCGACAACCGACTGCGGCTCAACGCCTCCTTCTACGTCAATGAGTTTGAAGACCTGTTGGCGACTCGGTTCGTCGATACCGGCGTCACCACCTTGGCGTTCACGGACAACGCGGGCGAAGTGGACGCCATCGGCGTTGAATTGGAGATCGACTTTGCGGCCACCGAAAACCTCCAGCTCGGCGCACGAGTCGCCATTCAGGATGCGGAATACGGGGACTTCGTGTTGCCCAACGTCTTCCAGGAAGGCGGCGAGACCATCAGCGGGGTGGACAACCTATTCCAACTGGACGGCCTGCAGGTGCAGCACTCGCCCGACTTCACGGCCACCCTGATCGGCAGCTACACCATTGATCTCGGTACCTCCGGCACACTGGTTCCGGGCGTCACCTTCTACTACACGTCCAAGTATCGAGTTGATGATTCGCCTTGGTTCTACGGCAATCAGAAGTCCTACACCAAGACGGACCTGAGCCTCGCTTGGTGGTCGAGCGACCAGCAGTGGAGCGTCCGCGGCTTTGTCAACAACGTGGAGGATGAGGCGACGCTGATGAAGGCCACTCGATTCGGCGGCGACGTGGCCGTTACCGACTACTCCACACCGCGAACCTACGGGGTGACTGTACGGTACCGGTACTGATTGAGCCCAACCATCGGCGGCGCTGTCATGGGTTGTGGCGGTGCTGGCGATGTAAGTGACTGACTTCGGCTCGCTCAACTGGCTGGTGTTGCTGACCTATATCGTCGGCAACATCGCGCTGGGTTTTTTCTTGAGCAAGCGGGTGCAGACCGCCCAGCACTACTACATCGGCCAACGCACCACTCCTTGGTGGGCCATCGGCGTCTCTGTGGTAGCCACCTACATCGGCGCCCTGACCTTTCTGGGTGGCCCCGCTTGGTCCTACGAGGAAGGCTTCTCGGTCATCTTCATCCACATCAACTACCCTATCGCCGTGGCAGTGGTCGTCTCTGTGTTTCTGCCCTTCTTCTACAACAGCGGCGTAGCTTCCATTTTCGACTACTTGGAGAACCGCTTTGGGCTGACCTCGCGCACCGTGATGTCTGGCGTATTCCTGCTGGGCAACATCGCCTACTCCGGAATCATGCTATACACCACGGCGCTGGTGCTGGAGTTCATCACTGGCATCGATGTTGTTGACGCCATTCTCGTCGTGGCTGTGGTGGCCGTCACCTACACCATGCTCGGCGGCATTTCGGCGGTGATCTGGACCGACGTGATCCAAGCCGGGGTGCTGCTCGTCGGCGCCTTGGCCACTACGGTTTTGCTTGTCGGAGAATTGCCCGAAACCTTGGCGGTCACTCTGGATGCCCTGGACGCCCAAGGCAAGACCAATCCCTTCGAATTCTCCATGGACCCGTCCAAGGTGGCGACCATCTGGACCGGCATCGTGGCCATGTCCATCTACCATGTGGTGGTCTATGGCGTGAATCAGATGATGGTGCAGCGAACGCTGGCGGCAAGAAGCCTCGGCGATGCGAAGAAGGCCTACATATCCATGGGTTACGCCGCCTTTGTGATCTACGTGCTTTTCTTCGGCCTGGGAGTGCTGTTTTACAGCTACTACGGCGGTCGGCCCTTTGACAACGAAAACTTGATCGTACTGGAGTTTGTCGCAACCATCGGCTTCCCAGGGCTCATGGGCGTGGTGACCGCTGCTATCGTGGCTGCCGCAATGTCGAGCCTGGATTCAAGCCTAAACTCCATGGCTACCGTGACGACGCTGGACTTCTACGAGAAGTTTGCCAAAAAGGACGGCACTCCGGAGCACTACTTGAAGGCGACCCGCTGGTTCACCTTGGGCTGGGCGGTGGTGATGGTGGTGCCAGCCATCGCCTTCACCAAGAGCGGCGGCTCAGTATTGGAAGTGCTGAGCAAGGTGGGCTCCTTCTTCGTCGGTGCCAAGCTTGCCATGTTTGGTCTTGGCTTCTACTCCAAGCACGCCTCCGAGCGAGGCCTGTTGATCGGCGTTGCCGTCGGCTTCTTGGCCCTGTGGTACGTCGAGGCGTACATGGACGTTGCTTGGCCTTGGTACTGCGCCTTGGGGGGGCTAGTCAGCACTGGCGTGGCTTGGCTGTCCAGCGTGCTGCTCGACGGCTTCCAAGCGGAGCACCACGAGTACACGGTGCAGGGTCAGAAGCGGAAGTACGCGGAGCGGAACCTAGCGATGAAGCAGGATGGCTGGTACGTGGTGCCGGGCAAGGTGGACCGTGCCAGCTACTTGCTGCTGGCTTACTTCGTGCTGTGCGTCATCGGCTTGGTGATCTTCCAAGTGTTAGTTTGATCCTTCGGATATCCCGGTGGTCCGAGTCAGCACATCGACGCCGAGCAGCTTCAGGTAGTGCAGGAGGTCGATGAAGATCCAGTTCTCCGCCAACTTGTCGCCCTCCCGGCGATACATGTCAACCACCCGCATTTCCGTGCGGCGGTCTGAAGCGGGCAGTCCCATGAAGCCCTGGCCTTGGTTGAGAATGAGGTTGGGCCAACCAAACCAACCGCCGTAGCAGCCTTCAGCGTGCTCCAGCACATGGCCGTTGAATTCGATGTTCTCAAGGCCCGCTCGAAACGGCTCTTGATGCTGCAACTGATAGCGGGAAATGGTGTAGGTGGCGCCGATGCCGGCCGGCCCCCACCAAAGCATGTCGTCATGCCAAGTGTTGGCCAGCGACGCGTTGGGGGACTGGAAGCCGTCCTTCTCCACCAGGTCGTCGCACATCCTCATGATCAGATCCAGCGTCCTTTGGGACTGCCCCGCGTCTTGGGCGTCCAGCAGCAGCCCGTCCTGCGTTTGCGGCCCAGGATTGATGATCGCCGCCCCGGTTTGATCCGGCAGCGGTGCCAAGCCAGCCTGTACCATGACGCTGATGATGTCGCAAAAGAAGGCGGACTCGGCGATTTTCCCCCCGGCCACACGGTGGAATTCGCAGTAGGGCAGCAAGGCGATTTTGCCTGTCGGCGGGATGCCTAGCCATTCCCGATCGAACAACCCCATGAATTTGCCCATGCTGGTGACCCAGATGCCATCCGCCAGCCGGTTGGGCGCCGCCATGAATATGTCCTGACGGCGCTGCAGCCCGGTCAAAGCTCGCCGGAGCGGGTCCCAAAGCGCACTGGCCACGGCTTGCGGTCCCTGGAGTTCGTTGAACGGGTGTACGCCCCGCAGGCCGTAGCCGCTGCCGGTGAATGACTTGAGCACTGCCGCGGCCCCATTGATGGGGGCGGTCTCGAAGGCCTTAAAGTACTGTAGGACCACGGCCTTGGCTTCCTGAACAGTTTCCATCTCAGTGTCCTCGTATCATCAATTGGTCAGGCCGACGCGAGCTGCATCATCAGGTCCAGCTCATTGAACAGCGTCCACTCCGCTTGAATGCGCCCATTCTTGATTTCGTGTTGGGTAATGCCCCAGATCTGCGCGACGCGTCCGCTGGGCGCTCCGTACAGGTCGGCGCCCCGGTGGGTGCCCACGGCGCTCCAGCGCACCGAGGTCAGATAGCCATCCCGATCATTGCCCATCCAATAGACTTCGTCGATCTGCGCTTCTAGGTCCGGGAATGCGGCCAAGAGGTCGCGGAGCATTGCCGCATAGGGTTTGGCGCCCGAAAACGCCCGATCGGTGGGGCCTTGAAAGGCGAAGTTTGATGCGTAGGCGTTGGCTAGGACATCGAACTTGCGTTGGTTCCAAAGCGCATCGAAGTTGCTGCGGACAAAGCGGTCCACATCATAGCCTGCAAAGGGCTCCGCGACACTGATGGGCCGCGTGGGCCTAGCGGCTTCGCGCATCGCCCGCCAAACCGCATCATCCCTCGGCCAGCCTGCCGGCGGGTCCGCGGCCAGCTTGGCCGTCATCTCGGCCAAGTCGAAGCCAAGCTGACGCAGCATGCTGGAATTGTTGTACAGGACGTGCTCAAGGAAGATCTCGTTCTCCAAGGCGACGCAATTGGCGATCACCAGCACGTCGATGGCTTTTCCCGTCGCCGGGCCATAGCGGCTTGCGCCGTCATTGGTGCCCCGAATGATCGTGCGATGGGAGGTGTGGAAACCCACCTCATCATCGCCCGCCCAAACGATTTCGTCGGCGATGAGCTGAATGTCGGAGAAGGCGCCGGTGGTGTGGTAGGTGTCGTCCACAATCTTGCCGTCACCGTGCTGCAAGCCGAAGTCGTCAAAAGTGCGGGAGTTGTCGCCGTAGGTTTGACGGATGTACTCGACGTCTCGATCCTCCCAAATGCGGTAGGTGATGCGCACGATGTAGTCGATGATGTTGCGGTAGGTCGTCTCAAATCCGCGCATCTGCTGAGCCGGGCCGAAGTCTTGGGGGATGCGTGCTTCATTCACCGTGCCCCGACCGGTGTAAGCCAATAGGGAAACGCTGTAATCGGAGGGCATATGCGCCCGCGTCAGTGGTTCGGCAGCGGGGCTTGGGGCAGGGACGACTCCGGTAGCCATCAGACAACTCCCATGCGTTGGCATCGTCGCTGATTGTAGCTTGCATTCGAAGTACAGACCATGCCGTTCCGACCAATCCAAGCCTATTCAACAGTCTTGGATTGGTCGATGGCGGCGCTGCGAGGGTGAGCTTCGGCCCCTGCGGGCATCCTGGCCGATTGACGTGATGTTGAATCCCAATTCCGCAACCAATAACCTCAGAGTCAGTTCAGGTTGTCTGACCCATCCATGAGCAAACGATCACGCAAGGCGACGTCCTATGACGTGGCACGCATCGCCGGGGTCTCCCAGTCAGCGGTTTCGCGTGTGTTCAAGCAGGGCGCGAGCGCATCGGAATCCATGCGCAAGCGCGTTCTGGAGGCTGCGGCAGAGGTCGGCTACCGGCCCAACGCGATCGCTCGCGGGCTGATCACCCAACGGTCCAACATGGTGGCGGTGCTCATCTCGCGGATGACCAACCTCAACTACCCCGAAGTGCTTGTGCAGCTCACCCAGGCGTTCTCCGAGCGGGGCATTCGGGTGCTGTTGTTCACCATCGAGCGGGAAAGTGAAACGCCATCGGTCGTGGAGCAATTGCTCCAGTACCAAGTGGACGGGGTCGTCACCGCCGCCACGCTGCAGGGGCCGCAACTGGAGTTGCTTGATGGCGCCGGAATTCCAGTGGTCTTCTACAACCGCTCGTTGCGAGACGGTCGCGTCAGTGCCGTGCGTTGCGACCAGGAACAGGGCGAACGCTGGCTGGTGGGTGAGTTGGGGGCCGCTGGCCACCAGTCGTTTGCCATTATCAGCGGCCCGGCGGACAGCGCCGTGAGCGTTGAGCGCACCTCGGGTGCGTTGCGCCGGCTCAAGGAACTCGGCATCACCAACGTCCCGGTCGTGCAGGGCGACTACTCCTATGAATCGGGACGCCACGGGTTTGCCGAGTTAATGAAGATGCGGGCTCGCCCCCCGGATGCCGTCATCGCCGCCAACGACGTCATGGCGATCGGCTGCATTGACGAAGCGCGGGAGGCGTTTGGGCTGGCTGTGCCAGTGGACGTTTCCGTCGTTGGCTTCGACGGCGCAGGCCCCGCAGCCTTTGCCGCTTATCGGCTCACGACCGTCCGTCAGCCGGTGGAGCGCATGACCCACGCCACCGTGCAGATGCTCTTGGAGCGCATCGAAGACCCGGACCTCCCGCCCGAGGAACGGGTGTTCGCTGGCACCGGGGTGCCCGGCGCGTCCGCAAGACTCCCATCGCCTGAAGAACCAAGGACACTCCCATGAAGCACAGTACCGAACGCATTCTGACCACCCATGTTGGATCGCTGCCAAGGTCGAAAGCCGTCACCGACGTGGTGTTCGCCCTCGAAAACGACGAGGCGCGACCGGAAGCGGGGCGGGTTTTCAGGGACGCGGTGGCGGCGGTTGTGGACGATCAGGTCCGGGCTGGCATCGACATCGTCTCGGACGGAGAGATGAGCAAGATCAGCTACGCCACCTACATCAAGGACCGCATCACGGGCTTTGCGGGCGACAGCGAGCGTCAACCGCCCGCGGATCTTGAGGATTTCCCTGGCTTCCTTGAACGCCAAGCCCGCTCCGGGGGCACGCCTACCTATCGGCGTCCCTGCTGCGTCGGCGACATCCGGGTGAAGGACATGGGGCCGGTGCAGGAGGACATCAGCAACTTCAACCGTGCGTTGGAGATCAGCAAGCCGGTGGAGGGGTTCATGAACGCCGCCTCGCCCGGCGTAATCGCGTTGTTTCAGCCCAACCGCCACTACGGCAGCCACGAGGCCTATCTATACGCGCTGGCCGATGCCATGGCAGCCGAATACCGGGCCATCACCGAAGCTGGCCTGATCCTACAGCTCGATTCGCCGGATTTGGGGCTGGGCCGGCACATGATGTTCAAGGGCCGTCCCGACGAGGAATACCGGCAATTGGCGCAGTTGCATGTCGAGGCGCTGAACCATGCGCTTGCGGACATACCGAAAGAGCGCGTGCGCATGCACGTTTGCTGGGGCAACTACGAAGGCCCCCACCACTTGGACGCGCCCATGGAGATGGTGCTGCCGATCGCCCTTGCCGCCCATGTGGGGGCGCTGCTGTTCGAATCCGCCAACCCGCGCCATGCCCATGAGTGGGAGGTGTTCAAGGACCGTGCCTTACCGGAGGATCTGATTCTGATTCCCGGCGTCATCGACTCCACCACCAACTTCATCGAGCATCCGAAGCTGGTGGCCGAGCGCATCGGCCGCTTCGCAGACATTGTTGGACGCGAGCGCGTCATTGCCGGCAGCGACTGCGGATTCTCCACATTCGCCGGCTTCGGCGCTGTGGATCAGGACATTGTTTATGCCAAGCTCGGCGCCTTGGCGGAAGGCGCTCGCATCGCCAGCGAGCGGCTCTGGGGCTGACGGGCAGTTCGTGCCTCGTCGGACAGTCTCATAGACATTGGGCCAGCACCGCTACCTGATCGAATTGGGACCAGTCCGCCACCATGCGCCCGCCCAGCACGCGCCAATGGGAGACGCCGAGCACATAAACATCGCGCCTGCTAGCTGCAACCCCAAGATAGTCGTCGCCATGACGGGCCACCAAGCTCCAGCGTACCGCCACGTCGTGTCCCGACCTGGCCCAACGTTGCGCTGCAACGTGATCGAGGCGCAGTTTGGCGTCCTGAAACGGCGCGCGGCGGGCGCGGTAGTGAGCGGCTATGCCGGAGACGCCGGACACCACTTCCAAGGGCGATGGGTAGGCCACGGCGTAGGGTGCGACCAGCCTGCTGATCTGCTCCTGGTCACCACTCACCCAAAGTGCCTGCAGCAGGCCGGCGGCAAAGGCCGACCACGGATGATCCACGTCTTCGGCACTCGCGGTGCGCTCGGCTGCCCGCGTGAGCCAAGATTGGGTCTGCGCATCCCGGTGGCGGGCCATTGTCTGCGCCGCTGTGATTTCATCGAACCCCAACTGCCGCAGTAGCGGCAGGGTGTCGCGCACCAACCACTCCTCAGTCACGCGGCCCTGTTGCACAAGGCACTCAGCAACGGTGCGGAGCTGCGCCTTGCGGTGCGTGGCCGACCCCCAAGCGCTGTCGCCGCTGTTGGTCATGGTGCTTAGGATGCGGTGCGAGGAGAGCTGCCCGGTGCCCTCATCGGACCATATGACGTTCTCGCCAAGCAGGAGCCGGTCCGGAAAGGCAGTGAGCATCGCGTAGGTGTCGTCCACGACCTGCTTGGCGCCGCTCACCAAGCCGCTGAGCGCATACACCTGAACGTCGTCCGCGTAATAGCGGCGAATCAGCTCGACGCCTCGCTCCTCCCAGATTTCGTAGGTGATGCCGAGGATGAACTCCACCAGTTCACTCTCCGCTCCGAACCGGCCTGGCGATTGCTGCATGGCAATGCCCCAGTGGACTGCGTGGCATTGTACTTCGAATGCACCTAGGGACAAGATGGTTGGGAACAATGGTTAGGGAGGTTCCCGAAGGGGATTAGGGCGTATGGTGGCATTGTGTTGACCAGAATCTGCATACGAAGTACATTGCCTCGCCGCTAATTTGGGCTTGGAGGAAATGGCCGAGGTGCCACTGAACCCGATGGATCTGCTTGCGCGCCGAGTGCGCTACGAGGACTTTGTGCCCTGCACAACCGCCTTCATCGACACCCGTACGCCGGGCAGCGATTTGAAGGAGAACTTCACCATCATCGGATCGGGCGTCTCGGAGAGCCCGGACCAACATGTGCACATCGACATTCCGCACGGCTTCAACATCGGTGGCGCGCGACAGCCGCCTCACTGCGTCAACTCGCAGCACAGCCACGACACGGCGGAGGTCTTCGTCGTCCATTCGGGAACCTGGGCGTTTCGCACGGGGGAGCATGGCGAGGACGGCGAAGCCATCCTGATGGTGGGTGACGTTATCTCGATCCCGACCCATGCGTTTCGCGGTTTCGAGAATATCGGAGAGGACACGGGCTTTCTGTTCGCCATTCTCGGCGGCGACGACCCGGGACGGGTTCTGTGGGCGCCCCATGTGCTCCAAGCTGCCGGGCAGCACGGGCTGGTGCTGCTTGAGAACGGCAGCCTCGTTGACACTGCAAACGGCGAGCCCCTGCCGAAGGGCGCCAAGCCGATGCCCGTGCCGACCGAGCAACAACTGGCGAAGCTCCAAGTTTTGGACGATGCGGCGCTTGAGGACTGTGTGCTGCGGCGGGACCGGTTCCGTCCTGCGCCCGCTTCGCTGCTGTCCGCCAAAGGCATTGCTGAGACGCCGATCATCGGGGCGCCGCAGCCTGATGGCGAAGACCCGGTGTGTGCCGGGAAGCTCAAGTGGCCGCATGGATTCCAACTTCGTCACTTGCGCATCGGCCCGGGCATCGCGACCGAACGCTACCTGCGCCATCAGGAGGAGGTTCTGTTCGTGCACGAGGGCCAGGTCGCGGTGGACATTCTCGACGCCGCGGTCGAGCTTGGCGCAGGCGACGTGTTCACGTCGCCGATCAACGCCGTACGCCGCATTCGCAATGCTGGCAACGTGCCGGCGGAAATCTACTCAGTGCTCGGCAGCGATGCGCCCACCGCGGAGCGGGTCCGAGACAGGCCTGAATCCCATCTGAGCTAGGAGATCGCAGATGATCCGCCAAGTGAAGTCCGGCATCACCGCCGATGTGGCGCGGTCGCTCGCCGACCAAGTAAAGGCGACGGTGGAAGGCATTCTCGCCGACATTGAGGCACGGGGTGATGCCGCCGTGCGGGAGCTGTCCGAGAAGTTTGACCGCTGGCAGCCAGAGCGGTTTCGCCTGAGCCAAGCCGAGATCGATGCCTCAGTGGATGCGCTGCCGGAGCGGACCATCGAGGACATCCGCTTTGCCCAGGCGCAGATTCGCCGCTTCGCAGAGATTCAGCGCGCCGCACTGCGGGATGTGGAGGAGGAGACCTTTCCGGGCGTGATCCTCGGCCATAGAAACATTCCGGTCGCCAGTGTCGGCTGCTACGTACCGGGCGGCAAGTACCCGATGGTTGCTTCCGCGCATATGAGTGTGCTGACGGCCAAGGTGGCGGGCGTCGCGCGGGTCATCGCCTGCGCTCCACCCCACGGCGGCGGCCATAATGACGCCATAGTCGCAGCGATGCACTTGGCCGGAGCTGACGAGATTTATTGCCTAGGCGGCGTGCAGGCAGTGGGTGCCATGGCCATCGGCACTGAGACCGTGGAGGCTGTGGACATGCTGGTCGGCCCCGGCAATGCCTATGTGGCGGAGGCCAAGCGCCAGCTCTTTGGCCGGGTGGGCATCGACCTCTTGGCGGGTCCTACGGAAACGCTCGTTATCGCGGACGAATCCTGCGATGGGGAGTTGGTCGCCACAGACCTGCTTGGCCAGGCGGAGCACGGCCCCACCTCACCGGCCATTCTGCTCACCAACAGCCAGACGCTGATTGATGAAACGATGGCGGAGATCGACCGGCAGCTGCAGACCTTGGAAACCGCGGACGTCGCCGGTCAGGCGTGGCGGGACTATGGTCAGATCATCCTCTGCGACACGGAAGCGGAAATGCTCGCGGAAGCGGATCGTTTGGCGAGCGAGCACGTTCAAGTCATGACGAGGAATCCGGACTACTTCCTGGACCACCTGACCAACTACGGCGCGCTGTTTCTCGGCCAGGAGACCAATGTCTCATACGGTGACAAGGTCATCGGCACGAACCACACGTTGCCCACCCAAAGAGCGGCGCGCTACACCGGCGGCCTGTGGGTGGGCAAGTTCATCAAGACCTGCACCTACCAGAAGGTCAGCCCGGAAGCGACCGCCACCATCGGCGAGTACTGTTCGCGCCTGTGCGCCTTGGAGGGCTTTGCCGGGCACAAGGCGCAGGCGGACGTGCGCGTGGCGCGTTACGGCAACCGCTGAGCGGGCGATGGCGAAGGATCCTGCTGCGAAGACGGCGCGCAACCGGCAGCTCCTCGAGGACATGTACGCCACGCTGAACGAGAACGTGCTGGGGTTGATGGAGCGGCACTGGAAGCCCGACATGGTTTGGGACGGCCCAGCGGGCATCGGCGTCAAGCGCGGTGTTGACGAGTTCGAAAACGACTACCGGGCCGCTTTCATCCGCGCCTTTCCCGACAAGTCGGCGGCGGACGTGGTGCGCATCGCCGAAGGCGATTGGGTAGCGGGCACCGGCTTCCAAGACGCGACCTTCGCCCAGGACTGGCTCGGCATACCCGCTACCGGCAAGCCCGTGCGGGTTCGCTACATGGACTTCTGGCGCATTGAGGAAGACGGGAGCGGCAATCCGAAGCTTGCCGAAAACTTGGTGCTGATCGACATCCTTGGCGTGCTTGAGCAGGCCGGCTACGACGTGAACGCCGTGCTGCGCTACGTGGGCTCCAAACCCCCTGAGCACTTCAAGACAAACGCTAGCGACGAATGCCTTGACGATTAGTTTGTTGGAGACCAACCAACGCAACAAGCAAAGCATCTGGCAGTTCTGGTTGGCGCTCGCGGATGCTGCGGACTCAGACCTGGCAGCGCTTATCGACGGGGCCGCGGCCGGCGATGCCCGCTGGTTCGGCCCGGCGCCGATCGACCAGATGCCCAGCAACGCGGTGTACCTGCGCCACTACCTGTTGCCGCTGCGCCGCTCGTTCCCGAACCTGACCCGTCACACCCACATTTTCATGGCTGGAGAATCGAACGGCAAAGCCGACGGCGCCGAGGATGGGCGGCTGTGGGTGGGCGGGACGGGCCTGTTGACGGGTGTCTTTGAGTGGGACTTCCTCGGCATCCCGGCCACGGTCGGGCGGGTTTCCATCCGTTGGAGCGAGTTCTTTCTCATGGAGGATGGCCGGATTGCCGAGTCCTACTTTCTCCTGGACCTGGTTGACCTGATGCAGCAGGCCGGAGTGCACGCGCTGCCGCAGGCCCGAGGCAGGGACCATGTCTATCCGGCTCCAGGTGGCGGCGATGCTGTTTTCCTGGCTCCTCAGGATGCGGATGCGACCGGCCAATCGATGGCTTTGATCCGAGCGTTCCTGTTCGACAGCCTGAACAGCTACGACCAGAAGGATCTCTCCAGCATGGGCGTTGCGGATTACTTCTCGAAACAGGTGCGCTGGTACGGTCCCGGCGGCATCGGCGCCTGCCTGAACCTGCGCGAATTTGAGCGATTGCACCAGCAGCCTTGGCTGACCGCGTTCCCCGACCGCAAGGTGCAGGATCTGGACAGCCTGTTCGCGGAAGGCAACTTTGCCGCGTCATCGGGATGGGGGGCGGTCAGCGCAACCCATGCCGGTCCCTATCTTGGCTGTCCGGCCACCGGCAATGAGATCACTACCAACGGCATCGACTTCTGGCGTCGCCAAGACAATCGCTACGTCGAAAACTGGGTGTTCGTGGACATGATCCACCTGTTTCGGCAGTTCGGCGTCGATCTCTTGGCAAAGGTGTCACTCTAAGGCGCCCGGCCCAACCCTGCGGTCCTCCCCAACACGTCCACGCCTTGTTGCTTCAGCCAATGAGGCAGGTCGATGAACACCCAGTTTTCCATGAGCTTGTCCCCTTCCCGCCGATAGATGTCAACGACCCGCATGCTGGCCGGGCCGTCGCTTGCTGGCAGGCCGAGAAAACCGCCTGCCGCCCTGTTGGTGAGGTTTGGCCAGCCAAAGAACCCGGCATAGCGACCTTCGGCGACGCGGCACACATGGCCGTTGAACCGCTTGTCCTGCAGGCCCTCCCGGAAGGGATACTGGTGCTGCTGTTGGTATCGCGGAATGGTCATGCTTGCGCCGATGCCCGCCGGGCCGTACCAGATCATATCCTCGTGCCAGCAGCGCGCCAGAAACTCCGGCGGGCAGCGGTCCTCGCCGGAGCGGTTCAGGGCGTCCAGGTCGTCGATCGTTCGGTCCAGCACTTCGTGGGTGCGGCGGGTTTCCTCGGGATCCTGATCGATCCTAACGATGCCGTCGTGGGTTCTTGGGCCAGGGTAGGCGAAATGCTGGCCGGTGGCTTGGGGCAGCGGGCGCAGCCCAACCCACTCCATCAGCCCGACTAGATCGAGGAAGAAGCCGCTTTCGACGATCTGCCTGTTTGCGACGCGGTTGAATTCAGCGTAGCGCAGCATCGCCATTCGGCCAGTGGCTGGAAGGCCGAGCCAAGGCCGGTCGAACAGGCCCATGAAGTGGCCCATGCTCACTACCCAGACGCCGTTGCCGACGTGGTTCTCACCGGCAAAGAGAACATCTTGACGGCGCTGCACCGACCGCCAGGCAGCGCGGAAGGGACCCCAGAAGCTCTCGTGGACCTGCTTCGGCCCGGTGAGTTCATTGAAGGGATGCACGGCCTTCCACGATGCGCTTGGTGATAGATTCAAGGCCAGAACCTCGGCAACTCCGCTTTCTGAGGCGGTTTCCAGCCTGTCGAAGTAGCGTTGCACGAGATCCTTTGCTGCGCGTGGTTCACTCACTGGTTTGGCTCGGCTTGCTTCGCTTTGAGGGTGGCTTGAGTGGACATTGTACGGCTGGCAAGCCGGCGGTGAGTCGCCCACAGCGGGCGATGCACTACGCCGCTCGCCGCAGCCCAACGATCGCCAATGCCCAGCAAAGCGCAATGGGTGCCGCAACCGCCAAGGACGGCGCCAGTTCATAGACCGCGGCCATCGGCGCAAACAGATCCTGCAGGTACTTG
>JAPPIX010000362.1 GCA_028820495.1 Gammaproteobacteria bacterium | reverse complement strand
GGCGGAATTGATCCATCAGCACATGGTGCGCCACGGTGAACAGGTAGGCGCGAAAACGGCCTTGCGACCGGAATTTGCCCCGGTTGGCAATGATGCGCGCCCAGGTTTCCTGGTGGCCGTCGGCGGCGCTGGCCGAATCCGCAGCCCGCAGGAAGTAGCGATACACCGCATCTCGGTGGCGGTTGTAGAGTGCTTCGAACGCCGGGTAGCTGCCCGCAGCGAAGCGGACCATCAGATCGTCGTCGCTGGCTTCCGCCAACGCGAGGGCCTCCGCTTTCGTGCCGGATTGACTGGGCTTCATTGCGCTTCGGTCTGACATCAGTGAGCTGTCGGTGCGGCCAGCCCAATGCCGGAGGCAGAAACTCCGTCGGTCTCGCTATCCGTCGGTCAGTTCGTACGTGAAGAGGTTGCGCACGCCGGATAGGGCGATCGGCTGTCCGTTGACCACCTTGGGCTTGTACTTGAACTTGAGCGCTGCGGCAATGGAAGCGCGGTCGAAAACCCTAGGAGGGCTGGACTCGATCACTTTCGGATCTCGAACGGAGCCGTTCTTTGTTACCACGAATTCGACCAGGGCATAGCCCTCGATGCCCCGCCGTTTGGCTTGGCTGGGATAGACTGGCGTCACCCTGACAATGGGCAGGGCCTCCCCGTCGGAAAAGTCGCCGGGTCTAATGACGATGGTCGGCCCCTTGTCTCCTGGCGTGATGTCGATGCCGAGGGAGTCACCGCCGCCGTCAAATTCCGGCTTGGGTAGATGGGTCGGGGGTTCTGACGGTTCCGGGGCGGCTCGGGCTTGCGGTCCTTCTGCGGTATGTCGATGTCCTCCTCAACGCGCACGAAATCGACGATCCTGCCGGTGACGCCTTCAGTGAACGGGCTTCGGTCGCTTTCGATGAGGCCCTGCATCAGCAGGAACAGACCCAATGTGACAGCCACGCCGGACGCGGTTGCGAACAGGTACCTTGGGAGCATGGGGGTTTCCTCGTTGTTGTCACATGTTAAAACGGCCACGACCGCCAAATGGGGTTAAGTATCTGGCCATGCTTTATCGACTGCTTGCCGACTTGCTGGTGGCGCTGCACTTCGGCTTCATCCTGTACGCCGTCTTCGGTGGCCTGTTGGCGGTGCGCTGGCCGCGCCTCGCTTGGGTGCATGGCGCCGCCTTGGTCTGGGCAGCGTCGGTCGAAATCTTCGGGCTCACCTGCCCTTTGACGCCCTTGGAGGTGGCGCTCCGGCTCGAAGCCGGCCTTGAGGGCTATTCAGGCGGGTTCATCGAGCGCTATCTTGTGCCCGTGGTGTACCCGCCTGGCCTGACGCGGTCCTCGCAATGGCTGCTGGCAGGCGGGTTGATCCTGGTCAACGCCGTGATCTATGGCTGGGTGTGGCACCGACGGCGTGGTGGCTAGCCCAATCGAGGGCGGGACGCCCTCGCTCCGGAAGATCCGGCCCACTGGGTCAAATGTCCGCCCGGGTTTCCGCCACCACGAGGTCCACCACGGCGCGCAGGGCTTCGGCTTCCGTTGCGCCGTCCACGATGCACAGCCGGTAGTGGTCGAGTTGCCGGTCGGCGCTGGCGCCCTCGCGGATGATGTTGAGCGCATGGCGGAGTTCGCTTTCGCAGTCCAAGGCCTTGGCGTCGGCGGTGAGTTCGTCCACCAGTATGGTGACCTCGTCGGCGATGTCGATGCGGCCGCCCTGGCGGGTGTCGCCAAGGAAGCCGAGCACGCCGTAGCGTTGGGCGAGCCAACGGTTTTCGGCGATGATCTCCGTGGGCGGTTCCGGCGGCAGATGGCCTTCTCGGTCTTGGCGCTCCAGCCTGCGGATGAGGCAGGCGTATAGGGCGGCGATGCAAACGGCGTCTTCGATGCGCGGGCAGACATCGCAGATGCGCAGCTCCACCGTGGGGTAGGCGTTGGAAGGGCGGATGTTCCACCAGAGTTCGCTGCCGTCGCTGATCAGCTCCATGCGCTGGTAGTGCCAAATCAAGTTGTCATACTCGGCCCGGGTGCGCATCGCCTCGGGCAGGCCGGAGCGGGGCATGGCGCCGAATAGGTTGAGCCGGCTGGACTTGAACCCCGTCTCCCGGCCGGCGTTGAAGGGCGAGGAGCCGGACAGGGCGTTCAGCAGCGGCAGGTGGCGGCGCAGCGCCGTCATCACGCGAATGCGCGAGTCCTCATCGCCGAAGCCGGCATGGACGTGCATGCCGCCGACCACTAGGCGCTGGACGGTCTCCTGGTAGGTGATGGCGAATCGCTCGTAGCGGTCCTTGGGGGTGGGCAACTGCTCCTGCCAGGCGGCAAACGGATGAACCGACGCCGCCATCACTTGGGCGCCGTATTGTTCGGCGGCGTCCACGACCAATCGGCGGGTCTGGCGAAGCGAATCGCGCACCTCGGCCACGGAGGCGCAGACGCGGGAGTTTGTTTCTATCTGCGAACGCAGGAATTCATGCACCACTTTGTGCGGGGCGGCGTTTGCCTCGCAAGCTTGGAAGATGCGCGGGTCCGGGTCGGCGAGCAAATCGCGGCTTTCCGGGTCGATGAGGAAGAACTCCTCCTCCACGCCCAGCGTGATGGCGGTGGTCATGATTGGATTCGGTCAGTGGGGTGCGGGAATGCTAAGGGGTAATTGAACGGAAGGCCATAAGCAGAGCTTTTGTTCTTGCCGGATGCTTTTCGACTTAGCGGGTTCGCCGCCATCGGGTGCCACCGCGAGTGTCCTCGAGTTCGACGCCTTCTTCGGTCAGTTGGTCACGAATGGCATCGGCAGTTTCGAAGTCCCGTTCCTTGCGCGCTTGGTTGCGCTCGGCGATTAGGGCTTCAATTTCCCCTGCCGAAATCCTCAGGTTGGCCGAAGATCTGGGGGCGCCAAACGAGGCCGTGGCGGACAGGGAATTGTCCTCCCCCGAATCCTCCAGCTCTTCCACGCCACCTTGAAAGTGCTCGTCAGCCGACTTGCCGAGCAGCCCCAGCAGCCAGCCGCCAGCCTTCAGTTGGCGCCGCAGGCGCTCGGCTTCGGCTTCATCGTCGGTTCGGTTCAGTGCCCTTGCGATGCCGTGCAGTGCGGCCAGCGCGCCGGGTGTGTTGAGGTCGTCGGCCAGCGCTGTCAGCACCTCTTCGGGAAACTCCTCGCTGGGCGGTGTCGGCCCACCGCCGCGCAACGCACCGTGGAGCCTGTCCAAGCTGCGGCGGGATTGCTCCAGCAGCTCGTCCGACCAGACCAAGGGCGAGCGGTACTGGCCGGAGAGCAGCGCGTAACGCAGGGTTTCCCCCTCGTGGCTTTGCCGCAGCTCGGCGATGGTGACGATGTTGCCGAGGGACTTGGACATCTTCTCCTGGCCCAGGGTCAGCATGCCGTTGTGCAGCCAGTAGCCCACGCAATCGCGCTGGCCGTGGGCGCAGCGCGATTGCGCCAGCTCGTTCTCATGGTGGGGAAAGGCTAGGTCAACACCGCCGCCGTGGATGTCGATGCGGGTGCCGAGATGGGTGTGGATCATCGCCGAGCACTCGATGTGCCAGCCAGGCCGTCCCCGACCCCAGGGGCTTTCCCAGCCGGGCAGTTCCGGGGTGGAAGGCTTCCAGAGCACGAAGTCCTTGGGGTCGCGCTTGTAAGGCGCCACCTCCACCCGGGCGCCGTCGAGCATGTCCTCAAGCGAACGATGGGAGAGGCAGCCGTAGTGGGGGTCAGCAGGCACATGGAACAGCACGTGGCCCTCGGCGGCGTAGGCAAAGCCTTGGTCGATCAGCGTCTCGATCATGGCGATGATTTCAGTGATGTGCCCGGTGGCCCGGGGTTGGACGTCCGCGGGAAGAACGCCGAGCGCCTTGACGTCGTCGTTGTAGGCGTCGCTGAAACGGTCCGCCAAGGCCTGTATGGGCTCGCCGCTGGCTAACGCCTGGGCATTGATCTTGTCATCCACGTCGGTGATGTTGGAGACGTAAACCACCTTGGGGTAAAGGGTCGTCAGCAGGCGGCGCAGCACGTCAAACACCACCGCCGGGCGGCCGTTGCCGATGTGCACGGGGCCGTACACGGTCGGCCCGCAGACGTAGAGCGTCACTCGTCGGGGATCCAGCGGGCGAAAGACTTCCTTGCGCCCGGAGAGGGTGTTGTGGAGCTTGAGTTCCATGTGGTCGGCCTTTGGCTAACTGCCGTTGCGCCAAACTGTGAAGTATAGCCGCGCCGCTTGAAAGGGTGTGGGCCAACTACCAGTGGGCGGGGGCCTCCACGGCTTCCTCGTCGCCGGGCCAGGGCGGCATGGAGGCAATGATGAAGCGCAGGTCGTTGACGCCCCTGTTGCGAAACTGGAAAGCCGTTCCCGGCGCAATGTGGAGCGCCGTGCCGGGTGAGACTTCCACCACCCGTTCCTCCGTGCCGCGCTGTCGCCAAACCTGTCCGCGCCCTTCGATGAAGTACCAGATTTCCTCGATGCTCCTGTGCATCACCGCCTTGGACCGTGCGCCGGCAGGCAGAGTGCAGTGGACGAGGCTGGCGCGCTTCCCGGTGATGAGCGGGCGAATTTCGGAGCCGTCCGGTGCAATCTCCGTGTGCTCGGGGGCGAGCTGAATGCAGTCCATGGGTGAGGATGCCAGGCGTCAGCGGTCCAGCAGGTTGGCGGCTTGGTCCGGTGCCAGCGCCGGTGCCAGCAGGCGTTGGTTGATGATCGGATTGACGCCGATTTCGTTGCTTGCCGTTACCAAGGCCCGGGGATTGGGATCGAGCTCGTGCCGCAAGGCGTCGATCAGCGCTTGGTAGCGTGCCTGGCCCGCCGCGGTGTAGCCGTGCAAATGCCAAGCCTCGCGCCAGTCCTTGCAGAAGTCGGTGAGGAGCCTCTTGTAGCATTCGACGAGCAGGGGATTGTTGCCTGGGTGTGCCTCGAAATCGCTTATCAGCGCTGCCGCCAGCGCATCGAGTTCGCCGGGCGCCATCACCGGTGCGGTGTTGTACCGCTCAGTGGCGATTTCGCCCTGCCAATTTGGGTCGAAGCGCACGAACTGGCTCCGTTCGGCGATCGCCCGCTCGTCGGCCACCGGATCCAGGGCTTCCATCTCCCGCACCAAACGCCAGAATCGCGATGAGCCAGCGGCGTCTATGACGAGGTGAATGCGGGTGATGGCGGCGCTGTTGACCACCCGATGGCGGCGCCACGAATTGAATAGCCAGCACTCGCCAGCGGCCATATGGACCTGCGCTCCGCCACAGTGGAAGATGACCGCAGGGTCGGTCTCCACGGGAACGTGAATGCGCACCCGGGTGTGCCAGTGATAGTTGAAGTCCACATGCGCGGCGACTTCGCAGCCGGGCTCCAGCCGCATCAACCGAGAGCGCCCCAACACTTCGCCGAAGCTGGCCATGGCCTGTTGCGCATACGCGCATCGCCGTAAATGGGGGGTGATGGCCATGTGACCGTCGAAGGCGTCGTTGTCGCCGCCATCCCGGGAGATGAGGGCAACCGCCGAATTGCCTCTCATTCCGGACGGATGGGGCATCCAGGCCGCCTTAGGCAGGGCAGCGGCCTCCGCAGCCAATCGGCCCGCGTCAAAGGCGAACGGCAGGCGAATGAAGGGACGGGAAAGTTCCATGGCGGCATTCTACGCGATGGACGCGCGTTCGGAGGCGCCGAGTTGCGCAGCAACTCGCACTTGCACCGTAAGTGCACGCCTTGGCCGAAGGCCAAGCGCCGGGGTAGGCTGCGCGGATGCAGGCATTCGTCACCCGCCGCCTTCTAGCGCTGGTTCCCACGCTGGTTTTCGCCAGCCTCATCGTCTTTGTCTCGATGCGGCTGATTCCGGGCGACGTGATTGACCTGATGTTGGCGCAAAACGACCTGTCCACGGACCATGACCGGGCCGCCATCGAGGCGGCGCTGGGGCTGGACCAGCCGATGCACGTGCAGTACTTCCGTTGGATCGGCGGTGTGCTGGAGGGCGATCTGGGCCGTTCGCTGTGGCAGAACACGCCGGTCACCGAACAGTTGGCGGCCACTTTGCCGATCACCTTTGAGCTCGGCTTCCTCGCCCTTATCGTGGCCCTGACCGTGGCGTTGCCGATCGGCGTGTATTCCGCGCTCAAGCAGGACACCTTGGGCGATTACGCCGCGCGCTCTTTCTCCTTGGTAATGCTGGCCATTCCAAGCTTTTGGCTGGGCACGTTGGTGATGGTCTTCCCCTCGGTTTGGTGGCGATGGTCGCCGGCGTTGGAGTACACGCCGTTTTTTGAGGATCCGCTGAACAACCTGGCGCACATGATCGTGCCGGCCGTTCTGTTGGGCCTCTCGCTCTCGGCGGTGACCATGCGCATGACCCGCACGATGATGCTGGAGGTGCTGCGCCAGGACTACATCCGCACCGCCCGGGCCAAGGGCTTGAACGAGACCCGGGTGGTGGCGCGGCACGCCCTGCGCAACGGCCTGATCCCCGTGGTGACCTTAATCGGCCTGCAAGCGCCCCTGCTGATCGGCGGGGCGGTGATCCTCGAGCAGATCTTCGTCGTTCCCGGCATGGGGCTGCTGCTGCTCGAAGCGGTCTTTCAGCGCGACTACCCCGTGATATCGGGCGTCTTCCTGGTCGTCGGCTTTGGCGTGCTGGTCATCAACTTGCTGGTCGATTTGAGCTACGGCTGGCTGGACCCGAAGGTGCGCCACCAGTGAGTGAGGTCACGCTGCCGGCGATTGGCACAGCGCCGGCTCGCCCGGCGCCGAAGGGCCTCACCGGGCGGCTGATTCACGAGAAGCCCTTAGGCGCTTTCGGCGGCGCGGTGTTTTTGCTTTTCTTGGTGTGCGGCGTGTTCGCCGAAGTCATCGCGCCCTATGGATTGAACGAGACCAACATGACGGCGCGCCTGCTGCCGCCGTCGGCGGAGCACCTGTTCGGCACCGACCACTTGGGCCGCGACGTGCTCTCCCGGGTACTGGTCGGCGCCCAACTGTCGATGATCGTCGGTGCCTGCGCGGCGGGCTTGGCGACCTTGGTGTCCATCGTGCTCGGCGTGGCGTCGGGCTACTTTGGCGGCCGCACCGACATGCTCATCCAGCGCTTCGTCGATGCTTGGATGATCTTCCCGGACCTGCTTCTGCTGATCGCGGTCATCTCCGTGGTCGGCCCCGGCATGACGGAAATCATCATCGTGCTTGGCCTGCTCTATGGCATTGCCGGCTCCCGCATCGTGCGCGGCGCGGTCATCGCCGTGCGGGAGAACGCGCACACCCACGCAGCCCGCTCGATGGGCGCAACGGCGCTGCACATTCTGCTGCGCCATATCCTGCCCAACATCATGCCAGTGGTGATCGTGCTGTTCACCACCCGCGTCGGCGCCGCCATCCTCACCGAAGCGGGGCTGTCGTTCCTAGGCCTTGGGGTGCCGCCGCCCGCGCCCACTTGGGGCGGCATGCTCAGCGGCACCGGGCGCACCTACATGTACCTTGGCCCCTGGCTGGCGTTGGCGCCGGGCTTGAGCCTCACGCTCGTGGTGTACGCCATCAACGTCTATGGCGATGCCCTGCGCGACCTGCTCGACCCGCGCATGCGCGGGGCCTCGGGCTTCCGGGGCGCGCGATGAGAAGACTGCTCGGGTGGTTGCTGGCTGTGCTGCCCTTGGCCGCCGTAGCGGAGGATGAAACGCCTCACTACGGCGGCTCGCTCAACATCGGCACCGTGGTGGTCAGCCTGTCGCCGTTGTCCTGGGATCCGGCCGACTGGGTTTGGAAAATCAACCACGACACCGGTGCCGTGCGCGAACAGCTTTTCGCCGGCGACCTTGAGCAGAGCGTGCGCAAGGGCGGCAAGCACCGGTTCATCGCCGAATCCTACCTGCCGGACGATGCTTGGCGGGGTGAGTTGGCGGAGTCATGGGTTTGGGAGGACCCGCTCACCTTGGCGGTTCACCTGCGCCGGGGCGTGATCTTCCCGGACAAACCGGGGGTGATGGCCGCTCGGCAACTGACCGCGGACGACGTGCTGTTCACCTTCGACTACTTAAGCGCCAGCCCGCGCCGCATCGCCACCTACTTCGACCACATTGAGCGATTGGAGGCACGCGGCGACCACACCGTGGTGTTTCACTTCAGCGAGTTCAATGCGGAGTGGGCCTACCGCTTCGGCTACGGCTACTACTCCGCCATCATTCCCCGGGAGTTTGGCACCGTGGATGGCCGGGATTGGCGCAACGTCACCGGCACCGGCCCGTTCAAGCTGGCGCGCTACGTGCGCGGCAACTCCCAGCGTTACGTGAGGAACCCCGACTACTGGGATCGGGAGCGCATTGGCACCGAGGACTACGCCATTCCTTTCGTCGATGACGTGACCTACCGCATCATCAAGGACGAGGCGACTTGGCTGACCGCGCTGCGCACCGGCAAGCTGGACATCCTGGAGGCGATTCGCTGGATTGCCGTGGACCACCTGAAGGAGACGACGCCGGAGCTGAAGTGGAGCCGTTGGCTGTCCTCCACCGGTCAGTTCATGGCCCTGCGCGTGGACCGGGAGCCATTCGACGACGTGCGGGTGCGGCGCGCCCTGAACTTGGCCGTGAACCAACGGGAGATCGTCGAGCAGTTCTACGGCGGCCACGCCGAGCTGATGGCCTACCCCCAGCATCCCGACTACGGCCCCTACTACCAACCATTGGAGGAGATGCCGGCTTCGGTGCAGGAGCTGTTCAGCCACAACCCGGCCAAGGCCCGCGAGCTGCTCGCCGAAGCGGGCTACCCGAACGGCTTCTCCGTGGCGGTTCAGGTCTGCGCCTGCAGCCCCACGCACATGGACCTCGTGCCGCTCTTGGAGGACTACCTGGCCCAAGTGGGGGTGCGGCTGCTCATTGAGCCCATGGAGTACGCCTCCTTTCTGTCGTTGATGACCACCCTGAACCACGGCCCCGGCTATCTGATGGGCAGCGGCCACGTCAATCCCACCACCACTCTGCGCAAGAGCTTCAAGACCGGACAGACCTGGAACCCGTCCCGCTTTTCGGACCCCGAGGTGGACCGCAGGATTGACGAAATTCACCGCACCCGGGACGAAGCCGAGCGCATCCGCATGATCCGCGAACTGACCGTGGAGATGCTCGACCGCGCCCCCTATCTCTGGCTGCCCATCGGCTACGCTTACACGGCTTGGTGGCCTTGGGTCAGAAACTATGGCGGCGAACTCCGGGTCGGCTCGCAGCGGCCCGGCCCGATCTACGCCCGCATCTGGATCGATCAGGAAATGAAACGTTCGCTAGGGTTCGAGTGATGGCGCTACTGGACGTGGCGGACTTGACCGTCACCTTCCGCACCGATGGCGGACTGGTGCGGGCGGTGGACTCGGTGTCGCTCAGCGTCGAAGCCGGGGAGACCTTGGCGCTGGTCGGCGAAAGCGGCTCCGGCAAGAGCGTCACGGCGTTGTCGATCCTGGGCTTGATTGCCCCCGGGCGCATCGAGCAAGGGCGCATCGCCTTTGCGGGCGACGACTTGACCGCCATGGATGAAGCGGCGTTGCGGGCCATTCGCGGCGACCGCATCGCCATGATCTTCCAGGAGCCCATGTCATCGCTTAACCCGGTGCTGACCATCGGCAAGCAGGTGGCCGAGCCGATCTGGCTGCATCGCCGCTTGGCTTGGCGCGAGGCCTATGCCCAAGCCGCCGAACTGTTGCGCAAGGTGGCCATTCCCGACGCTGAAGCCCGCCTGAACGACTATCCCCACCAATTCTCCGGCGGCATGCGCCAACGGGTGATGATTGCGATGGCCTTGGCCTGTCGCCCGCAACTCATCATCGCCGACGAGCCGACCACGGCCTTGGACGTCACCGTGCAAGCCCAGATTCTGGCGTTGCTCAAGGGGTTGACCCAGGAGACCAACGCGGCGCTGCTGCTGATCACCCACGATCTTGGCGTGGTGGCGCGCTACGCGGACCGGGTGGCGGTGATGTACGGCGGGCGCATTGTCGAGAGTGGCCCCGCCGTAGCGCTCTACCGGGCACCGATGCACCCGTACACGGAAGGCCTAATGCGCTCGGTGCCCCGCCTCGACGGCCTTGCGTCGGAACGGCTGCCCGCCATTCCAGGCCAGCCGCCGGACCTGGCCAAACTGCCACCAGGCTGCGCCTTCGCGCCCCGTTGTCCTCATGTTCACGATGTCTGCGTTGCTTCCGCGCCGTCGCTTCACGCCCCGGCCGCCTCCCGCTCGGTGGCCTGTCACCGTCATGGCTGAGCCCGCCACCGACAGCGCGGCTTCAGAGCTGCTCCGGGTCGAGGATCTGTGCGTGCACTATCCGCTGACCAAGGGCGTGGTCCGCCAGCGCGAAGTCGGTGCGGTGAAGGCGGTTGACGGGGTTTCCTTCCATCTGCGCCGGGGTGAAACCTTGGGCTTGGTGGGGGAGAGCGGCTGCGGCAAATCGACCACCGCTCTGGCGGTGCTGCGGATGCTCCCGCCGATCTCCGGACGCATTTTCTTCGACGGCGAGGACATCACGGCGCTGACGGGCGAACCCTTACGACGGCTGCGTCGGCGGATGCAGATGGTCTACCAGGATCCGTTCGGTTCGCTGAACCCCCGCATGCGAGTGCGGGATCTGGTTGGGGAGCCCCTCATAGTCCACGGCGCCAGTCGCCGCAGCGTTGAATACCGCAACCGAGTCAAGGAACTGTTGGATTTAGTGGGCCTGCTGCCGGACATGGGCGAGCGCTACCCACACGAGTTTTCCGGCGGCCAACGCCAGCGCATCGGCATCGCCCGAGCGCTGGCCTTGGAGCCGGAGTTGGTGATCTGCGATGAGCCGGTCTCAGCCTTGGATGTCTCCATTCAGGCCCAAGTGATCAACCTGCTCATGGACTTGCAGAAGGAACTCGGCCTCACCTACCTGTTCATTGCCCACGACCTCTCCGTGGTACGCCACATCAGCGACCGGGTGGGCGTGATGTACCTCGGCCGCTTGGTGGAGACGGCGCCGAAGCAGACGCTTTTCGCCAAGCCCCGCCATCCCTACACGCAAATCCTGCTCGGTGCAGTGCCGGTGCCCGATCCGGCTGTGGAGTCAACCCGCGAGCAGCCCATGATCCTCGGCGAGGTGCCAAGCCCCCGCAATCCGCCACCGGGCTGCGCCTTCCATCCCCGCTGCCCCAAGGTGGAAAGCCGCTGCCGGGAAGAGTGCCCGCAGGCTTTGCCCATGGGCCAAGGAGTGCGGGTGGCTTGCCATTTGGCTGGCCCGCAAGCTCGGTGGTAGGGTATCAGTTTGAAATTTCAGCGATGTCGGGAATTGGTGTTATCGACTGGCGGATGGGACTTGGTGAAGTTCTGCGCCGAAGAGGACATTGAGGCTGATCGGACGCTAGAGGGGTACCAACGAGTCACCAACCAACCCCAAAGAAGACAATCATGCGTAAGCCAACTGTCGTACAGATCCTTTCTCTCTCGCTGGCCGCGGCCCAAACCTCGATTGAGTGAACTAGGCAACCGTGAGCTGGCGGCATCTTCAGAACATCCTGTGGCTCCTGTGTCTGGCGGCAGCGGTTGGCATCGCCATCTATCGCCACTTTTGGTACAAGCCTGAGTGGTACAAACGCAATGTGGAGCCAGTTGAAGAGTATCTGGATAGCTTGGGAAAGATGGAGTCCAAGGACACCATCACAGTTGAGGACGTTGAAGAGGCAATGCCGACGTGGCTGCTTGACCAACCTGAAAACGAGGGAAAGGCGGAATGAATCGCAGCCAGTTTGTTGTTTTTCGCTCCCTAAGCTCACAACTCGAAATGTGCGACGTGTCCCGTTTCGGGACAGACGGCGGGTGGCTTCCCGCCTTTTGGTCCAGTTGGCATGAGTTGGTCCTATAGTTGGTTAGTGGATGAGAGAATCATGGCCAAAGAGGACGATCTGCTCCAACGCATTACGGTTAGCCCCAAAATTTTCGGCGGTAAACCAATCATCCGAGGTATGCGATTCGCCGTGGAGCATGTGCTGGCCAAGCTCGCTGCTGGTGACTCCATGGATACGGTTTTGAGCCAGTACCCCATGTTGGAGCGGGAGGACGTGCAGGCTTGTCTGCTCTACGCTTACCGTGCCGTAGCGGGCGAACATGTGTACGATCAGAGCTGACCGAGCAGGGAGAAGAACATGACCCAACATCGCTCACTTCTAGAGCGCATTACCGCCCGCCCCGAAGTCTTCGGCGGCAAGCCCATCATCCGCGACATGCGGATATCCGTGGAGACAGTTCTTAGTTTGCTTGCGCAGGGCGTCTCGCACGAGGAACTCCTGGACGATTACCCTGATCTGGAACGGGAAGACATTCTGGCCTGCACGGCATACGCGCATGCGGTGGTCGCTGGAGACACGCTTTCGGCCGTCAAGGTCGCGGCGTCTTGAGGTTCCTTGTCGATCGATGCGCGGGCAGACACGTCGCGCTGTGGCTGCGTGGGCAGGGGCACGATGCGGTTGATGCACGGGAGCTTGGTGCCGATCCGGGTGACCTGGAGCTGCTGGCGTGCGCAAATGCGGAGAATCGCATTCTCATTACTCTCGACACCGACTTCGGGGAACTCATTTACCTGCGGGGCCTGCCGCACGCTGGTTTGGTGCGGCTGCCTGACGTTCCCATGAGGCAGCGTATTCAACTCATGGCGCAACTTATCGAAGAGAGCCGTCAGGCGCTGGAGGCAGGGGCGGTGGTGACGGTACGCGGCGGGCGAATCCGCGTGTCTCGACAACCGTCCCTGCAATAGCTGACGACTGTCATGCACCATCTGGGTTAGTGGGTGGTCAGCTGCAGGGACGCTTCTTTCAGCACTCGTTCCGCTTTCCTGAGATTCTGGACAGTACCGCTGAAGTCGAATCTGCCGTCCTCCCCAAACGCCACGGCATCTGTAGTCCAGATCGCTACCGTCATGTATTCACCTGAAACCAACCTTGCTGGTTTTGCCACGCTTCTACCACCCACCGACATTATGGCGGCATGCCAGTTCCTGAGTCGGGCGCGCTGCCATTGCTTGTTCCGCACGTGCAGGCGGAAAACTAGTTCAATCCTTCCGTCGTCATTTACTTGAAGCCACACTCCAGCCTCTTTGTTCACCTCGCTCGGTCGCCAATTCACGCCTGTGAATCCGCCAAACTTCCGATTTTCAACGTATCCCCAATAGATCTTTCCCTTGTTTCCTCGCGGCTCAAGAAATTTCCGCTCCAATAGACTGTAGAGGCCTTGCAGAGCAAGGGGATCGTCCTGTTCGCTTGCCGCTGTCCAATTCGCGTAGCTGTTTGTTCGATCTTCGAGGCTTTGCAGGTATTGACGATAATCGAGCAAAATTGAATTGTTGCCGGAGTAGCCGTCCAGTACCCGCAAGAAGTCACTCCGGTCGAACACCATATACCCTTCCGTGTTCTGAATTCGGTTTGCTTCGAGGATGGAGTGATTCCCTGTTTTGAGATAGATGGGAAAGACGTCGTCCTCCTTCGCCTCTTTCAAACGGGTTTCTCCCCGAACAACGGTACGCCAATATTCCTCCAGTTGGTTACCGTGTGTCCCCGAATCGGTTTTATCTTCGATCAGCAGTACATATCGTCCGTTTACGCGTACCAAAACGTCGATTTTCTTTTCTTGGCGGAGAATCTCCACGAGAATCTCGTCACCGAGTTCGACTTCGTACCCTTCCCACTTGGCGAATAGCGCATCGACGAAACCGCGGCCGCACTGACGTAGCGCTTCATCCTCTGGCCCCTTGCATTGGCTGACGCCCGCCCAGTCGATTAGCCAGCAAATGAACGCGTCCTGTGAAAGCTCTTTGGTCGCATAGCTGAACAGATTGGGTCGGTCTGCCATTTCCACGTCTCTGCGAATTGCCCCGGAGTTTATTCAGCGCCCTGAACTTCTCGCAACGTACTCAGGCTGCCGAAGCGCGGCACACGCGCCTATGAAGACTGTTCGGGTTCGGAAGCCGGGTGGCTGGCGGTGGTCCGGGCGGTGCCGTGAAGGCCGTGAATCAATCCCTCCAAGCGGGCGATCGCAGCGGCCATCTCCCTGAACCCATCATCCACCCGCCGCTCCAGCGACTCGATCCGGTCCTCCATCTGGTCCAGGCGGTGGTCCATCCGCTCGAAACGGGCGTCAATTTGGGCGAAGCGGGCATCGTTGGTTTCCCCCATTGCGCTGATGACACTGAGGTTGACCCCGATGGTGGTGACGCCAACCATGAGGATCGCGACAACGGTGGTGACGAATTGGTTTTTCATGGACATTTCCTTGGGATTGTTGTTGATTGGTGACCCCATTGTCCAGCTTTGTTTCGATTCCGTACGCAGTACGGAACCACCAGTTTTTTGGGCGATTGTCTTACGCAGCGGATCGTCAGGCGAGGGGGGACGGAGATCCCTATTTTTATTAACAAAATCAGTTTGTTAGGAACCTGCGGACAAGAACTGGCTAAAGCAAGGGCAAATCCATGTACAAAACCAAACCACTCGACGAGACGACTTGGCCGCACTTCGCGCGTCTCGTCGAGGCGAACAAAAGCGTCTGGGGCGGATGCTGGTGCACGTGGTACCACGGGAAGGCAGCAAGCGAAGGCAAATCTCCAGCTCAGAAGCGCAAGACGAAAGAGTGCCTCGTGCGTGAAGGCCGGGCGCATGCTGCGCTTGTCTTCGAGGGCGAGGCCTGCGTCGGATGGTGCCAGTTTGGATCGCCGGAGGAGCTTCCGTGAATCCATAATCAGCGTGCCTATCTGGCGACCGATCCGAAGTTGCCTGATTGGCGGATCACCTGCTTTTTTTTCTGGTAAGGGGCATCGCGGCAACGGCGTAGCATCGGTCGCGCTGGAAGGTGCCATCGAGCAAATCAGGGAGTTGGGCGGTGGGCGCGTCGAAGCGTTCCCGGAAAACACTGAGGGCCGAAAGGCTTCACCCGCATTCCTTTTCAACGGAGCCCTTTCCACGTTCGAACGACACGGCTTCAAGCGATCACGGCAGATCGGGAAGCATAAGTGGGTGGTTATGAGGACCGTCAAGTGACCGGTTCCATCAACACCCTCGGGAGCATTTTTTCTTGACGTGCCTCTTAGGGTGCTCTGCCAGCCAATGCCACCAAGTTGGTGACGTCGATATTGGGGGTGAGCGGGTAGGTGTCGGTGCCGGGATAGACGATGGTGATGCGATCCAAGGCCAAGTCCTTGAGTGCTGAGTGCATGGATCGCGTCGGCTTGGGTGCCGATGAGTACTTGAATTCGAACGCCCGCAGGCGGCTTCCCTGCACTACCAGCAGATCGAGTTCCGCCTCAGTGTGGGTAGCCCAGAAGTGGCATTCGGCGGACTCAGCTCCCAGAATGTGAATCACCTGCTCCAGCGCAAATCCTTCCCAAGAGGCGCCGATGCCCGGATGTGTGCGCAGTGATTCGAGGTCCGGCAGGTTCAGCAATGCATGCAGCAGCCCGGCATCGCGGACATACAGCTTGGGCGATTTCACTTGGCGTTTGTGGACGTTGGCGTGCCAAGGCTGCAGCAGGCGCACCATGAAAGTGCCGCTCAAGATGTCGAGATGACGCTTGACGGTGGGTTGCGAGACATCCATGGAACGCGCCAGTTCGGAAGCGTTCAGCAGGCTGCCGTGGCGGTGCGCCAGCATCATCCAGAAGCGGCGCATGGTTGCGGCGGCGAAATCGATTCCGAGGGTCGGCAGGTCCCGTTCCAGCAAGGCAGTGATGTAAGCTTTTCGCCAGATCATGCTGTCGGCGTTGGTTTTGGCCAGATAGGCGGGCGGGAAGCCCCCGCGCAGCCACAGACGGTGCAGGCTTCCGGCTTCAAAGGCCGTGAAGGGCGGCAGTTCCAGGAAAGCGATGCGCCCGGCCAAGGTTTCGGAAGACTGCCGGATCAGCTCGCGGGAGGCGCTGCCGAGGATCAGATACTGTTGCCGACGTGGTGTGCGGTCCACCAGCACCCGCAGAAGGGGAAAGAGCTCAGGCACCCGCTGCACTTCGTCGATGACGATGAGGCCCTCCAAGGGCTCAAGCGCGAGCTTGGGATCGGCAAGGCGGTTGAGATGCTCAGGATCTTCGAGGTCGAAGTAGTGGACTGGGCCACGGCTCGATGGAGCGCGTGAGTGCAGAGAAACGATGTATTCCCGCGCCAAGGTGGTTTTGCCGCATTGGCGGGGTCCGAGGATGCCCACCATGGAGTGGGTTCGGAAGTAGGTGCCTATTTGGTCGAGAAACGCTTTGCGTTCCATTTACAACCCTGAAAATTCAAAGTATGACTTTGAATTTTCAGGGTTGGCATAGTCTTCGTCAAGCCCAACGCCAAGGCTTCGAGTTGTCCCGATTTGGGATCAGTGAGTCGAAGTGTTGTCACCGTCTTCCAGATCTCGTGTTTGCCGGAGCACGTCCCGCCGCTTTTCGCGGCTTGTGCAGGTTTCTCGTATAGCCGCAATCTGGATAATTCGAACAGCCGAGGAAGCGTCCGTACTTGCCCATTTTGGCGTTCAGCCAGCCCTCGCAAACGGGGCAAGCCTCAATGGTCCCGCCACAGTCTCGGCAGTGGTATGAGTGGCCGGATTTAACAGGAAGGCCGGTTCCGCAGTGGGGGCAAGCACGTGTCGTGTGTTCACAAAGCGGAAAGTTCGAGCAGCCGTAGAAAGTGCTTTGGTTGCGGGGGTTTTCTCTGCGCTCCAACCTTCCTCGGGTGCATTTCGGACAGGACACATCGGCTTCCGGTGGACGACCGAATACCTCAATGTCGTATCCACCTTCGATCAATTCGGTGACGAATTCCGACGGAGGGCCGCCGTCGGCGAGCAGAAAGACCTGCCTTCTCGCCCGCGTGGTGGCAACATAAAGCAGGCGCCGCTCCTCAGCGTTCGGATGGCCTTCGGGTGCTGCTAGCACCAGATCGAGGAGCGGGTCGTCAGCTATCTCGGCGGGAAATCCATGCTTTCCGGAACACATACCGAGGACCACCGCATAGTCGGCTTCAAGGCCCTTCGATCCATGCACGGTCATCCAAGTGAAGCGAAGGCCCGGATATTGCTTTGGCAGTACGCGGAGGTTGCGGGGTTCCAGATGTCGGTAGCGGCCCAGCAAAAGCACGTCCGATGTCCCGCCGTGCCGTAGGGCGTCCTCCGCAATCCGGTCGAGTGCCTCTTTCAGAAGAGGGCCTTCCTGTTCTCCGGGAAGCCCGATGAGCACTGCCGGCCTGTGAGCCTTTCGTGTTGTGCGGACCTTCTTGCGAATTTGCGCCGGGTTGCGCAGCACGAAATCGGTGGCGACGGCGGCGATGCGGTCAGCACAGCGAAAGGTGGTTGCGAGGTCCATGCGCTCGAACGCGCCGAAGTGATCGCCGAACTCCCGCATGACCGAGAGGTCGGAGCCGCCGAACCGGTAAATCGCCTGCCAGTCGTCGCCGACCGCGAATAGCTGAGCCCCGGGTGAACTGTCGAGCAACGCCTTCAGCAGCCGGGCACGGGTCGGCGAAATGTCCTGGAACTCATCGACTAGGATGTATCCGAACGGACTGCGGTAGCGTCCTTGCTCCACAAGATCGGTTGCCCGGTTGATCATGTCATGGAAGTCGATTTCTTCTGACTTGGCAAGCGCTTCCTGGTAGCGCTCGAAAATCGGCCGGAACACGGCAAGAAACGTCCGCGCTCGCGCCCGGTCTCGCTGAGCGCCAGCGCGTTCCGCGACTTCGGCCAAAGACAATCGGCTGCCCTTGAAGTGCCGCAGGAAGGTAGCCACTAACTGCGCAAACGGATCGATCCGTCCCTGTTTCTGAAGAACGGAGAACACTTCCTTATGTGGGATGGGCGAAAGGTTCACGCCGTAGGTTGCAAGCTTCTCGGCCAAGTTCCGGATCAGCCTGCCCTCACCTTGCTCATAACTGAAGGTTTCGATCAGGATGGTACCGTGGTCGGCATGGACATTGCGCTTCCAGTCCATTTCCCGCCGATATTGATCTCGGTCGACATATGGTGCCGTGTTTCCTTCGGCGTCGATCCCAAAGTGCTCAATGTAGATACCGTAGTCGGGAAGTTGGAAATCGGGCTTGTATTGACGCTTCTGCGAGGTGGCTAGGTCGTGCTCATAGGGGGCTTCGTAGTTGTAGGCGATGCCGTTGAGATAGAGGAAGTTCGCGATCTCGCATTCCTCGAAGCTGCGGACCGTTTCGCCGTTTAGTGAGCGGATGTCGTATTTGCGGATGTAGTCGAAGTAGTCGCCCCAGTTTCTAAACTCGTGTTTGCTCTTGTACGGTGCGAATCCTTGCTGAAACCACTGACGCAGATTCCTGGAGAGCCTCAGGTCGGCGAGCAAGTCGCTCACGATTTCCTTAAGCTGTGCCAACAGCGTTCGCTCGTTCTCCGCTGACTTGGCGAGCATCGGTAGCGTGCCTTCGGCTTCGCCAATGATCGCCATGCCGAGGCTGTGGAAAGTGCGCACGGTCACGTTCCTGGCGATTGCGGCACCGAGACGCTTGTCCATGCGCTCTCGCATCTCGGCGCGGGCATCGCGCGCGAAGGCGAGCAGCAGCAACTCGGAGGGCTGGCGATATCCTTTTCGGATGAGCCATCCTGCCTTGGCCACAATGACCGAAGTCTTGCCACTACCGGCCGCGGCAACCACGAGGTTCCGGCATTCATCGACGACGACTGTCCGTCGCTGTTCTTCCGTGAGCGGACGGGCCTCGACTCGGTCGAAGAATTCGCGTGAGCGGGCCAGCTCATTGACTACGAACGCTCTGTTGACCTTCGCCCGGAAATCGCTCGGTGCCTTCAGAAACTCTAGGATGTCCCGCAGTGCTTGAATCTCCGGGGCGTCTGCCAGCGCTTCCGGCCAAGGCGTTGCAAACCCGCTTACTACTGATCGTGCCTCGGCCTTGAGGTCGCGAAAAGTGTCGGCCCTGAGGTAATTCACTGGATCGGCGAGCGCGGCGATATGGTCGCGGACTAGCCCGAGCGCAACGTCCCGCGACCGGAGGGCTTGGCGCCACCATTCGCGTCGCGCCGCTTCAAGTGCATTGGCTAGGGTTCCTGCGGCCCTGTGGCTTAAGCCTGAAACATGTGTCTCGCCTGTGGTGTGGCGGATTCGAACATTGGAATATAGGCTGCCGTCCAGTACACGAACCGCTTTCACGTTGCCCAACGGTACATCGGTGTGACCTGAAGGCAAAAGCAGCCGAACCGCTTCAGCGTTCACTGATGCTCCCGTGGCATGGCTCGGATGCAAGATCGCAAACAGGATGTGCGCCAGGCCGGTTCGCCTAACCTCAAACAGGAAGTCAGCTGCCAAGTTCGAATTGTCCTTGGGTCGGTCGGTGCGTGGCGACATTTCATAGGGCGTGTTCAATTGCGGTGCCACCGATGAGTGCTCGATAATTGGCTTCGCTTCATATGACCCTCACTCCACCAACGTCGGCAGGATCGTTTCGTTGAAGAGCTTGTCCTGCACATCGAAGTGCAGCATCTCCACGCCAAGAGAGCGGTAGGCTTCCAGTCGCTCGTACACGGTGTCGGGGCTGCCGATGAGCCTTGCGGCGTAGCCTTCGTTGGTGTCAAGCAGGCTCAGGTCCTCATCTGAGGCCCACATCCCGTCGGCGCCATCGGTGGCGGCTCGTCGGCGCTCGGCCAGGCTGCGGTCGATCATCCCGATGCGTGCTTGGATTTCGGCCCAGGCTTCCGCGTCGGTGCGGCGCACCAACGGCGCGGCGTAGAGGGCGAACCGAACTTTGCGTCCCGTTGACCGGCAGGCCTTTCGGACCCGTCCGATGATGCCCTCGATTCGTTCGAGCGTGCCGCCGTTCAGGAACATCCAGTCAGATCGGGCGGCGGCCAACTTGATCGCGTCATCCGACTGCCCGCCCTGGAAGACGGTCAGCGGCGTCGAGGGGTGGGGTTCCAGCTCTAGGTCGCGGGCTCGGTAGAAATGTCCCTCGTAGGAGAAACGGGGCTTGCCCCAAGCGCCGCGCAGCACGTCGATGAACTCGGCGGAGCGGGCGTAGCGCCCACCGTGCTCAAGAAAGTCGATGCCGTACATGTCGAACTCGCGCTGGTTCCAACCGCTCGTGACGTTGATGTCCCAGCGGCCGCCGCTGATCCAGTCCAGGGTCGCACCCCACTTGGCAATGGCCGCGGGATGGAAAAAGCCGGGGTGAACGGCGGTGACCAGCTGGATGCGTTCGGTGTGGGCAGCGAACAGTGCGGTCATGGCGAGGCAGTCGAGAGACGAGCCCTCCATCTCCAAGCCGCTGCCCCACCAGCGTTGCGCGATGAGCAGATGCGAAACGCCGAGCGCCTCGATGCGCGCCAGCATGGGCAGTACCGAGGCTTCGAGGGCGCGTCCATCTGGAAACCCGCCACGCCGGTTGGTGGAAGCGACTTGGGGGCCGCTGAACACCGTTGGTGCCCAAGTGCAGGTCAGCATCTTGCCGGGCATTGGCAGTCTCTGGTTGGCATGCGGTGGGGAAAGGGCTCTCCGTCACTCAAACTACTGAAATTCCAATGCCCCGCAGATGGTTTTGAGGGCCGCAAACAAATCCGTTGTAATTGATAAGGCGGTGTGTGAGATTAAAGCGGTGGGAGAGCGCAAGTCCAGACAAATATCTGCCCCTCCGCTCAAGGGCACGGACGGGTTGACGATGACGCCGGAGTCGATGCGGCGGCTGGCCAGCGCGGCGACGGAGGCGCTCATCGAGAGGGCGGGCAGGCTGAACGGCGCCAAAGCCTGGGACGGGGAGTTCCGCGAGGTGCTGAAGGACCGCCTGGGGTCTCTTCCTCCCGAAGACGGCCGCCCCGCCGAAGAGGTTCTGACGCAGGTGGTGCGGGAGGTGTTGCCGTTCGCGGCGCGCTTGGATCATCCCCGTTTTTTTGGCTTCGTGCCGTCATCGCCCACTTGGCCGGGCGTGGTTGCGGACTACCTGTCCGCTGGATTCAACATCAATTCGTGCACTTGGCTCGTGTCGAGCGGCACCAGCCAGTTGGAGCTGGTGGTCGTGGATTGGCTGCGCGGCTGGATCGGCTATCCGGACACTGCCGGCGGATTGCTGACTAGCGGCGGCTCCGCATCGAGCGTTGAAGCGCTGGTGGCGGCTCGAATGGCAGCAGGACACCCGGATCGCGCCACGGTTTACATGAGCGATCAGTCGCACAGCGCCTTGAAGCGGGCCGCCGTGATCGTCGGCGTGCGGCGCGAAAACGTGCGTTTGGTAAGCTCCGGTGATGACTTCCGCATCGACATGGCTGAGTTGCGCCGCCGCGTGGATGAGGACCGCGCCAACGGGCTGCAGCCGGTGGCGGTGTGCGCCAATGCCGGAACCACCAGCACGGGCGCGGTCGATCCGCTCGCCGCGATGGCGGACTATTGTGCAAGTGAGGGCATCTGGCTGCACGTGGATGCGGCGTACGGCGGATTCTCGCTGGTGACCGAGGAAGGCAAGGAAGTGCTCAACGGCATCGAGCTGGCGGATTCCGTGGGCATGGACGCGCACAAGTGGTTCTTCCAGCCGTATGAGGCGGGTGCGCTCATGGTGAAGGACGGGACGCACCTTGAAGGTGCCTTCGCGATAGGCAGCGACTATCTTCAGGACACGGTATGGGGGACGAACCATCCGAACTTCGCTGATCGTGGGCTGCAGTTGAGCCGCACGGCACGCGCACTCAAGGTCTGGATGTCCGTGCACACCTTCGGCATGGCCGCGTTTCGCTCGGCGGTGCGCAAGGGGTTGGATCTTGCCGGCCGCGCCGATCAGTACGTCAAGTCCAGCCCGATGCTGGAGTCGTTGGCGCCGGTGTCGCTCAGCATCCTTTGCTTCCGCGTCAATCCCGGCGGTCACGACGAAGGCGCGTTGGAAAAAGCGAACCGGCAGGTGCTGGCGCGCGTGTTCTGGGATGAGTTGGCGTTCCTGTCATCGACCTCGCTGAAAGGCGTGTTCTCGCTGCGGCTGTGCATACTCAATCACACCACGACGTGGGAGGATGTGGAGAGGACGCTCGACTTGGTCGTCCAGCTCGGCGAGGAAGCGTTGGCGGCTGGAGAGTGAGGGTGTCTCTTACGAGCGGCGAACCCTCTTGGATCATCCCGGCACCGCTGGTGGTCGTTGATGCGGAGATGGCTGACGGGACCCTGATCGTGCTGCGCCGACACGGCAACCCGGCAGGTCCACGGGTTGTCTTAAGCCATGCGAACGGGCTTGCGGCGGATGCGTACTACCCATTTTGGTCGCTGCTCACGGATCGATTCGACGTGGTGGTCTTCGACTTCCGCAACCACGGCTGGAACGCGGTCGGAGCGCTTGACGGGCACACCATTGCGACGTTCGTGGACGACATGACGCAGGTCGCGCGGGCGATCGAGCTTCACTTCGGACCTAAACCCGCCATTGGCGTATTCCATTCGCTGTCAGGGCAAACGGCGGTGTTGGAGGCATGCTCGGGCGCTGGGTCGTTTGCCGCGCTGGTGTTGTTCGATCCGTTCATCTGCCCGCCGGGGTGCCACCAAGGTCATAGCCCGGATATTGCACGAATGTAGTTGAGGAACGGCGGAATGCCCCTGATAAT
>JAPPIX010000409.1 GCA_028820495.1 Gammaproteobacteria bacterium | reverse complement strand
GCGCCAAGCGGCTCAGATAGCGATAGCCCTCGGCCTGGTTGAAGGCGTCCTGCGGTGTGCCGGGAAAGCTCAGCGAGGCGCCGGCGGCCTTCAGGGTGTCGCAAAATTCCTCCCACGCCCGCCCGCTGACCACCCGCTCGGCGGCGAGGTCGTCGGGCGTATTGCCGGTGAGCTTTCGGACGAACAGCAGGAGCCAGCGAAACCCGGCCAGCAACTTGATCGCGAATTTCCTCACTTGGAGCCTGCTTTGTTGAAGGCGGCGAAGTTTTGGGGCATCAGCGGTCTTTGCACTCCATCCGTTTCAGTTTACCTCATGGCGTTGAACGGCCCCGAAAGCGTTAGTGCCCCGAGGCGTTGGAGTTGGGGAGATTCTTGTGCGGCAGGTCGATGGCTCTGCTATTCTGCTGTCATGAGCCTGACAGCTGTTACTAATCCCTTTATGCCCGGACACGGGCAGCAACCGCCTTATCTCGCAGGCCGCGAGCATGAACAAAAGGCGTTGCTCGGCTTGCTTGGATACCTCAAGTCTGGCCGCGGGGCGCCACGCAACGCCGTGCTTTCAGGTCCGAGAGGCAACGGCAAGACAGCCCTGTTGCGGTGGGTGGTTCAGCAGGTGGAAGACGATGGCGCCATCGATGCCGAGTGGCTTACGCCCAGCGAGTTCTCGGGATTGGACGAATTAGCCACTCGGCTGGTGCCGCCTAGACGATTTGACTCTTTGCGGCTGGACACCTTTTCGGTTCATATCGGGGTCGGCAAGCTCGGCTGGAAGTTGGAAGGTCAGCGGGGGGCGCTGACGCCTCTGCTGAAGGCGCGTTGCTCACGGCGGCCATTGATGGCCGTGATCGATGAGTCTCACACGCTGCCATCGGAGGTCGGACAGGTTCTCCTTAACGCCAGTCAGTCCGTTTGCGCTGAAGCGCCCTTCCTGCTCGTCATGGCGGGCACCCCCGGCCTGCAGCATCATTTGAATACCATGTCTGCGACCTTTTGGAGCCGCGCCGAGAAGCTCGGCATCAGGCGCTTGGACAAGCGGGCCGCCGCTGCAGCTTTGGAACGTCCCCTTGCTGCCCAGACACCGCCGATTGCCTGCTCGGCCGACGCATTGGGGGAAGCGGTTGCGGCCAGCCAAGGCTATCCCTACTTCGTTCAGCTATGGGGTGCTTCCCTTTGGGAAATCGTGCGCGAGAGCGGAACTGCTGACGTGGACGAAGCGGTCGTCGCTGCCGCCGCACCCGCTGTGGGCCGAAGCCAGTCGGCGTACTACCAGGATCGATACCAAGAGTTGGAGCGCGAAGACCTGCTCGGTGTGGCCTCAGGCGTTGCAGAGGCATTCGCAGGCCAGGATTCACTGCGGCGCAAAGCGCTGAACGGTGCCATTGCAGCAGCCTTACCCGAAGGTCGCAACGGCACAACGGAAGTGCTCCAATGCCGTGATCGCTTGAGCGATCTCGGCTACGTTTGGAATCCGCCGGACGGTGACGATGGTTGGCAGCCGGGCATTCCTAGCCTGATGGCCTATGTCAAAGACCAGACGACCTGACGGGCAGTGTCAGGCTTACCCGCTCCTGCTTAAGGACGAACAACAACCCATTCTGTTCGGCTGTCATGAGCCCCGCCACTATCCGCCGTGCGGCGTAGTCCACCACCCTATAGGCGGTGAAGCCGCCAATGGCTAAGCGTAGGCTGGCCTAGGCCGTTTTGCTGAGGATGCCGAGTGCGCTTAGGACGGTGTGCCTGTCTTCTCGACCAGCTTGTATATCTCCATCATCCTTTCACCGTACCGCTCTATCTGTTCGTCGAATTTGGGCTTCAAGTCACCTTGGGAGTACCTATTCTTGACATCCTCTATTCGCATCCATTCTTCAATTGTCTTCAAGCCATAGACGTTAGCCTGTTTCACTGCCTTCTTGACGATTGGATCAAACATACAGATGTTCTCCCATGGGTCCACTTTCATTTCGCGTCGTATCACGTCTCGTAGATCTCTGAGCCTGTCCTCTGCCATTGAAGGTGTTATGGAGCTCCCGCGCTTGATCTGAATCTTCGGTCGATCTCCGTACTCGGTCTCGTAGTCGTCATAGGGCAGAACTTTGCTTGCCCTGCTTTGGCTTTGGGGTGACCCTAATGACAGAGTTAACGGCATCCACAGCAACGTTCATCAGCAAGAGGGTGTTCTCAGAATTGAGCAATTGCTCATATTGCTTTTTTCGCTCTTCAGGCGTCACTTGCTATAGCCTTTTTTACTTGTTGTTGGAGAAAAGTACGCCTGCACAACTTCTGTTGGTTGGCTGGTCCTCTGTGGCGGATCCGTTCGACCCCAAAGATGCTCAATGCCGAAGCCGGGTCACGACATCAACCACCCGCTTGGCCGCGTAGTCCACCTCCTCTTCGGTGGTGAAGCGGCCGATGGTGAAGCGCAGGCTGGCGTGGGCGATCTCGTCGG
>JAPPIX010000395.1 GCA_028820495.1 Gammaproteobacteria bacterium | reverse complement strand
TCCCCAACGCGGCCAGCGAGATGATCCGCTGGCAAACCCCGGTGATCCACATGCGGCGCACCGCCACCGAAGACACCGAGCTGGGTGGCCAGCACATCAGGGCCGGCGAAAAGGTCATCATGTGGTATCTCTCCGGCAACCGTGACGAGGCGGTGTTCGATGACGCCGAGCAGCTGATGGTGGACCGTCCCAATGCCCGCCAGCACATCGCCTTCGGCTTCGGCATTCACCGCTGCATGGGCAACCGTCTGGCGGAGATGCAGCTTCAAGTGCTCTGGGAGGAGATTCTCGAGCGCTTCGAACGCATCGAGGTGGTCGGCGAGCCAGTGTATGCGGCCAACAACTTCATTCGCGGCGTCCTGGAGTTGCCGGTGCAAATCACCCGCCGGTAGGCCGCAGTGCAAAAGGATAAGCAAATCCGCCTCGTTGAGGCCCTCATGGCAAAGCTCGACAGCGGCGCTAACGTGGACGCCGGCTGCCAAGTGCGCAATCCGGTGTCGGCCTAGATTGACTGAGCTTCTGGAAGGAGGAGAAAACCATGGCCGAACCCGCTCTCATCCCGGTACGCACCATCGACGACGCCTACCACCGGCTGCTGGACGAGGAAACTCGCCCAGTGCCGGCATCCTACCGGCGCGACAACCCGATCGCGCCGGGACCGACCCGCGTGCCGGTGGCGCGCTACACCTCCCAAGCCTTCTTCGATCTGGAAGTGGAGAAGATCTGGAAGCGCGCTTGGCAAATGGCTTGCCACGAGGACGACATGCCCAACGTGGGCGATTACGTGCCCTACGACATCGCCGGGATGTCCTTCCTGGTGGTCCGCACCGGCGCCGATGAGTTCAAGGCCTACTACAACGCCTGCCTGCACCGGGGACGGAAGCTGCGCGAAAACCGCGGCGGGCAGGCCACCGAGTTCCGTTGCCCTTTCCACGGCTGGACTTGGAACATCGACGGCAGCCTGCGCCAAGTGCCCTGCCAGTGGGACTACCCCGGCCTAAAGGCCAGCGAGCAGTCGCTGCCGGAGGTCCGGACCGGCCGTTGGGGGCGCTTCATCTTCATCAACCCCGACCCCAACTGCGAGCCCCTTGAGGACTTTCTGGGCGATCTATCCAGCCACTTCGAGCTGCTGCCCTACGAGCGGCGTTACAAGGCCGCCCATGTGGCCAAGACCATTCGCTGCAACTGGAAGGTAGCCTCGGAGGCCTTCATGGAGTCCTACCACGTCATCGCCACCCATCCGCAAATCCTGCTCGGCGGCGTCCACGACGTGGACACCAAGTACGACGTCTTCGGCAACTACTCCCGGGCGATTCGCTGCGGGGCCTTGGAGAGCCAAGGGCAGCCGGAGTGGGACCCGCTCCCCGACGACGGCAAGCGGCGGCTGCGCCACCCGCTCAACGGCTGGGTCTACGAGGCCGCTGGCGAGGGCTTGGTGCAGGTAACCACCCCCAAGGGCAAATCTGGCCTGTTCACTGCCAACGCCGAGCCGGTGGAGGGCGAGCTGGGCGACGTGAACCCACACCTGTGCAACTGGGTGGGCGGTCGCCAGCTTCCGCAATCGGAGTTCGAGCGGGCCATCAGCGAGCGCAATGCGAAGAACGCCAGCAGCGCCACCCATCCGCGGGTCGCCTACGCGCAGATGCAGCGGGAGATGCTCAAGCCCGTGGTTCCCTCCATCGCCGACCAAATCGCCGACATCGAATTCTCGTCGGTGTTCTTCACGGTGTTTCCCAACTTTCATCCTTGGGGGTCGTTCAACAGCATCAACTACCGCTTCCGCCCCAAGGGACGCAACCCCGACGAGTGCATCATGGAGTGCATGTTCCTAGCGCCCATCCCGGAGCACGGCGACTACGAGCCGGTCCGCCAGATTCACTGGCTGGGGCCGGACGACGACTGGACCGACGCCCCGGAACTCGGCATGTTGGCCAAGGTGTTCAACCAGGACGTGCGCAACCTGCCTTACGTCCAGCAAGGCCTGCACGCCACCGCCAAGGAGCACGTGCAGTTCGCCGATTACAACGAGACCAAGCCCCGCCACCTGCACATGCTGATCGACGAGTGGATCGCCCAGTCCTAGCAGGTCTGACTAGGTGATGGGGCAGACTTGTAGAGGAGAAGTGATGGGACGTTGCTGCATTCCAAGCACGGAGCCAGACTCATGGCGGGAACTTCTCGCCAAGCCTTGGCATTGGAAGACGGGTCACTCGGCCAAGGCCTTGGCGCATTCATGGGAGGCGCATGATCAGCTTCCTGAAGAAGTGAGGGCGTTGATCAAGACCGTTCCGCGTTACGCCTGCGCACAGCCCGAATTGCTTATGGCGGTACCAGAATGGGTGGTGCCGTTACCTGGAGGATCACGGGGAAGCCACAACGATGTTCTGGCGTTGATCGGTGTCGGGAGTGAACTAACCCGGATATTGCACGAACGTAGTTGAAGAACGGCGGAATGCCCCTGATAAT
>JAPPIX010000389.1 GCA_028820495.1 Gammaproteobacteria bacterium | reverse complement strand
TCAAATTGGCAATAGCGGCAAGCACGGTGCCATGCTAATGGCCTGTTGCCCAAATGACCACCAGAACACTCCAGAGGATGGACTAAGTTTGTGGATTAGGGCGTTATCCCGGCGACATCCTCGTCGAAGGATGCGTCCCAAGGAATGACGGTCTCCAAGTCGGCATCCAAGTCCGCGAGCTTGCTGTGGTATCTGGGCCTCCTCTTGGACTGGTAGATGGCTTCGGCGTAGTCAAAGAAGCTCGGCAGCCCCAGTTCCCATCGCCCCTCCCCGCCTGCCGGATCCCATAGCAGGCCCAGGTGGCGGAAGTAGCGTTCGGCCTCGCTGGTGGAATGTTCAGGGACTCGGTGACTGGGCGGGTGCCTCAAGCCGGACTGCACGGCGGCGTCCACATCGTCCGTGCTGATCACGCGCCCCGGCACCGCCTTGGACCACCGCCACAACATGCCAAGCTGACGGGCGCAGCTGGTCAATCCTCTCTGGTCGATGCCCGTCCACGCTTGGAAATAGCGACCGTTAGCGTCCTGTCGAAAGGACTGCCGGATGGGTCCTTCGCGGCTGAAGTCGGCCCGGGCGTCCTTCCCGCCAGCGAAATCAAGGGTTCTCAGTGCACAGAGCCCAAGAGACTGCGAGAAGTACGGGCTGCCCCAGCACCACTCCGCTGCCGCATGGAGCGCTTCCCGGTCGTAACCTACGCCCAGCGCATCCAAGGGCGCGGATATCGCTTGGGCACATTCCACATCGGTTAGGTTGCCCACAGGCATCAAGCGATCCGATCGATTCCGATCCATAAACCAAGTCGCGTGTGCATCCCCTAACACATCCAAGAGATCTGGGGTGCCTGCGATGGCAATGATGATGGGCCAACCTTGCCCGTTGAGCTTCTGGCTGGCGTTCAACAACTTACCCAGTGTCAGCGGATCGCAATTGTGCGCCTCGTCGAGCGTGATCAAGGTGGGCTTCGGTTTTCCTGCACCATGGCTGGCTATCAGAGCTTCGAGTGCGTCCTTCACGGAGCCGAGCTCCGGCCTGCCGCCTTGGGATTTCCAAGTCATGTCGCCGCCAACGCCAAACCCGTCCAATCCGGCCTTGCCTCTCAGGGTCTTGGTGACTTCCGGATCTGGCGCGATCTTGGTCTGGATAAAGCGGATAAGGCGCTCCTCAGAACTTAGTGCATCACCGACATCCGCAATGACCATTGCACCACGCTTGAGCACCGCGTTCGCGAACGTATCCAACAACACGGTTTTCCCAACGCCCCGAGGGCCGTGAAGCGCCACGGCAATGCGATTGTGCTTGGCAGAGCCTGCACCAGCCAGCAGTTCCGCGCCCAGCCCGTTCAAGCGCTCGATCTGCGGTTCGCGGCCCACGAGCAACAGCGGGCGGGCCGCCGACCCCGCCGGAAACACGCCGTCAAGACGCCCGTCCGCCACGGCCTTGCGGGCGTTCTTGGCGTCCGCCTTGGTCAGTCGGATTCGGGAAACCTCCGCAAACAGGTCCAACGGCATCGCAACGCCTCAGCGCTCAACCTGCCGACCATTCTAGACCAAGCGGCCTTGGCGGGCATTGGGTCTGCATCGATGGGATCTCCGTTGCCAGTCCAAATGACGGCACAGGTGCCAAGCAGGAGATCAGTCTTGGATCAGCGTCGAAGTTTGCGCGAGCGGTGCCCATTCGGCATGGCTGGTTTCGTCAAATCCACGTCGTCAGGCACGGTAACTGTGTCTGCCAAGCAGCCTAGAATCGGGTGTTCGCCCGGGCGGTCAGTGGGTTCCCGAGCGGGGTCAGGGCTAACAAAGGCAGTTGATGCCCCCGTCTTCCGTTCGATTTCCGTTCGGTAGGTCTTTCGTGTGAACAAGTTCGTGTCCTTGCTCCCTCATCCAACGCGCAAGCCGCACCGGCAGTTGCGCGTCGATAAGGAATTTCACGTTGCCAGAGCCTGCATGCTCTTGACTCGGCTAAGTCGTGCGGCGAATGCCAGTACTGCCGACACGTCTTCCGGTTCGAGGTCGTCGTAGTCGTTAAGGATATCCTGAGTGGTCATGCCCGAACTGAGCAGGTCGAGTATTGTGTCCACCGGGTAGCGCAACCCCCTTATGCAGGGTTGGCCATGGCAAATCGATGGATCTGTCGTGATTCTATCGAGCGAGTTTTCGAAGCGTGCTGTAGAGGCCATTTCATCCCTCTTCCTGTGCGGCTATCAATCTGGTCAATCTGAAGGCCGAAATCTGAGCGGGGCTAAGCAGCCGATCCTCCAACTCAAGATCGCCTCACCCTATCTACCCTACTGTGATCACCTGTTTCGGTTCAATTGGTTGGATGTTCCTGCGTCTTCGATCATACAACAGGATTGAAAGGTTCAATCGCTTTCGCAACGGCAAACCCAATGGAACTCAGTTTATCGCCGACTAGGTTGCCCCTCCTCCCCTCAGCGTTCCAGCAGCTCCAGCAGCAATCGGTTCATGCGGTTGACGTAGGCG
>JAPPIX010000368.1 GCA_028820495.1 Gammaproteobacteria bacterium | reverse complement strand
GCTAGTCCTCCACCTTCTCCTTGAACTCGCATAGATCCTCGATAACGCAGGCTCCGCACCTTGGCTTGCGGGCGGTGCAGACGTAGCGGCCGTGCAGGATTAGCCAGTGGTGGGCGTCCTTGAGGTAGGGCTTTGGAATCCAGCGCACCAGTTTGTCCTCCACTTGGCGCACGTTCTTGCCGGGCGCGATGCGGGTGCGGTTGGCGACGCGGAAGATGTGGGTGTCCACCGCCATGGTCGGTTGGCCGAAGGCGGTGTTGAGCACCACGTTGGCGGTCTTGCGGCCCACGCCGGGGAGCGCTTCCAAGGCGGCGCGATCGGCGGGCACTTCGCCGCCGTGGCGCTCGATGAGCAAGTTGCACGTCTTGATGACGTTCTCGGCCTTGGTGTTGAACAGCCCAATGCGCTTGATGTAGCCCTTGAGCCGTTCGACGCCAAGGGCCGCGAGGGCGGTTGGGGTGTTGGCCACCTTGAACAGGGGGCCGGTGGCCTGGTTGACGCTTACGTCCGTGGCTTGGGCGGACAGCATCACGGCGATCAACAACTCGAAGGGCGTGCCGTAGCGAAGCTCCGTGGTCGGTTCAGGGTTTTCAGCTTTCAGCCTTTCGAATATCTGGGTTCGTTTTTCCGTGTTCATCCTTCGATCACCACTCGGGAGCCTTCCATCCCGCCTGTCGAATCTACAGTGCCTCGTGTTTTTGAATTGCACCAGTCAACCGTTTACGCATTGGACAACGCAAATGAACGCCGGCCATCGTGAAGGTGGTTGTTGTGGCCGTCCCGGAGCGGTGGCCAAGCGGCGTTGAATACGCGAGCCAAGATGCCCATAATGGGCGCGGAGGGCGTTAATCTCCTCTTGGCCCCTCCGGTAGGGCTTTCGGGTCTATCCCCCGATTTCCTGCCGGGGGCCACACTCAAAGAGCGCCCGAGTCCGTGGAAAGCGGCGGCAACGCATCCCCCGCCATGAATTCCATACTACCCCAGAAACGACTTTTGTTCCTTTGGCAGGGCCGCATATTGCTAGGTTGCTAGGGTTAGCCGTTATCCTGACTGGAATGCTGAGCGCTGCGCAGAGCGTTGCCCAAACCCAGCAAGAGGCCCGCAACGATGAAGGCGCCAGGCGGCAGCAGGGCCATCAGGAAGGGTGCGCTGTCGAAGCCGAGATTGATGCGCCAAGCCGCAGCCCCGGGGCCGAACAGGTGCTCCATCCCCGCCAGCAGGGTGCCTTGGCCGAGGGCTTCGCGAACGCCGCCCAGGCCGATCAGGGCGATGGCGAAGCCCGCGGCAGTGCCCAGCGCATCAAGACAGGCACGCCACGGCGGCTGGCGGCTGGCGAAGGCCTCCATCCGACCGAGAATCATGCAGTTGGAGACGATGATCTGCACGAACAGCGCCACGCGCAGATAGAGCTCGAAGGCGTAGGCCTCAAGCAACAGGACGCTCAAGGTGGTGAAGGTGGCGATCACCAGCACGAAGCAGGGCAGCCGGACCCGATTCGGAATCCAAGTGCGCAGCGTGGAGATGGCCAGGGCCGAGCCGACCGTCACGAAACCACTGGCCAAGGCCAAGCCGGTCGCGTTGACCAAGCTGTTGCTGACCGCCAAGAGGGGGCATAGGCCGAGCAGTTGAATCCAAGCGGGATTGCGCCGGATGGCGGCGTCGGTGAAGGTGCCGCCGCTCACGGTGCGGCCTCGGGTTCGAGCATTCGCTGAACGCCGCGCTTCACCGCTTCGCTGGTGATGGTGGCGCCGCTGACGGCATCCACTTCAAGTGGCCGGGTGGTGGCGAAGTGGCGCATCCAAGGGCTCTTGTCCACGTCGATGAAGTCGCCGAGGCCTGGGGTCTCCCGGTGTTCAGCCACGCGTGCGCCCAAGAGTTGCCCGCCGTTGCCAAAGGCGGCCAGCAAGTGGATTTCCCCAGCGTAGCCTTGGACTTTGGAGCGCTTGAGCCAGACGCCCCCCGGCAGATCGACCTGATCGCCCTGCCATGCGAGGCCGGCGGGATCGAACTGGTCGCCAACCAACTGATGCGCGAGTTGCCAGAGGTGGCGCGATCGATTGGCCTCAATGGCCGGTGCAGTCAAGGCGTGGACGCCCGCCAGCAACAGGCCGCAGCAGAGGCCGATGGCACCGATGCTGAGCAGCGGACGCAGCTTTTTCACTGTGACTTCCTTAAGGACTGCCCGCCAAATCCTTGTCGAAAGGCCCGGTCGATGAGCGGCGTTGCGGCGTTGGCGATCAGCACGGCAAAGGCGATGCCGTCCGGATAGCCGCCCCAGGCGCGAATGACGAATGTGATGGCCGCAGTGATGGCGCCGAACAGCCACTGTCCGGGCTGGCTGCCGGGGTGGGTCACGGGGTCGGTGATGACGAAGAAGGCTGCCAGCAGGATGCCGCCCGACAGCAGGTGGAACAACGGCGGTCCGGCGCTCGATGAGCTGCCGCCGTCATTGAAGATCAAGGCCAGGGCGCCCAAGGTGATGAGAAAGGCCGTGACCACCCGCCACGCGATCAGGCCGCGCAGCATGAGCCAAAGGCCGCCGGCGGCGAAGGCTAGGTTGGCCCACTCCCAAGCCCGGCCGCCGAAGTGGCCGAAGGCGGGGTTCTGGCGGAAGGCCTCGGCCACGGTCAGGCCGTCCCGGTACTTGAGCGCCGTCAGCGCCGTCGCGCCGGTGTGTCCATCAACCAATGGTGGCCAAGTACCCATGGCCAGCGGATAGGAGATCAGCGCGATTGCGTAGCCGGCCATCGCCGGGTTGAAGATGTTGTGGCCCAGCCCGCCGTAGAGTTGCCGGGCCAGCAGGACCGCGCCGCCGGTAGCGACGGCGACCGCATGCCAAGCGGCGGCGGGCGGCAGGGTCAAGGCTAGGATCAGAACCGTCAGGGTCACTGAGCCGTCGGCCAAGTTGGCGGGCCGTCCCCGGGCCTTGGCCGCAGCCCAGTCGAGCGCGCAGGCCAGTGGCCAGGCGATGGCGATGTTGCGCAGATAACCGCTGCCGAAATGGACGCTGAGCACCGCGAAACCAGGCAGCAGGGCGGCGCTGACCGACCACATGATGCGGCCCGTGCTGCTCACCATTGGCGGCCGCTTCCAGCGGCCAGGCGCTGTGCCCGGCGGGCATCGGCATCGGTTTCATCCGCTTTCAAGCGGGCGTTGCGGGCGTCGAAACGCGCCTTGGCGGCAGTGGCTTGGGCTTGGCGGTCGGCCCGGACCCGCCGCTCATCCTTGGCGACGCGGAACAGATGCGCCAAGGGAATGCCGCTCGGACAGGCGCGGTCACAGAGGCGGCATTCGATGCAGCGATCCAGACCGGTCTCTGCGGCACTGTTCAGGCGCCCTCCCCGGATCAGCCGCAGCAGATGCTGTGGCGCCAAGGATTCGGGGCACTGGGGCTCGCAGCGATTGCAGCCGATGCAAGGGGCGTCCGTCCCGCCCTCGGACGGCGCGAAGCGCCGTTCCTTCGCGAAATGGTCGTCTTCCGAGGAAGAGGTTCGCGCCTTGGGCATGGGCGCAGCTAGGCGATCTGGCACGGCCACCAGCTCGATGCAATCCACGGGGCAGGCGGGCAGGCAGAGCTCGCAGCCGGTGCACTGGTCTTCGATGACCGTGTGCATGAAGCCGGCCGCACCGACGATGGCATCCACTGGGCACGCGCCCAAGCACAGGGCGCAGCCGATGCACTCTGGCTCCCGAATGCGGGCGACGGCCGGCTGCGGCTCCGTGGGTGCGGCGCCGCCGTCCCGGCCCAGCAAGGCTTTGAGCGCTGCGAAGGTGTCTTGGCCGCCGGGCGGGCAGAGGTCCATGGGCGCGCCCTTGGCGAGCGCCTCGGCGTAGGGACGGCAGCCGGGATGGCCGCACTGCCCGCACTGGGTTTGCGGCAGCAGCGCGTCGATGGCATCGATCAGGCCGTCGTCGTTGGCCGACAGCCGGGAATGCGCCCAAGTCAAGGCGAGGCCCGCGATCAGGGTCAGGCCGGCCAGCGACCCGGCAGCGATGAGGATGGCGGTCAATCGAGTCCCACGAAGCCGAGAAAGCCCAAGCTCATCAGGCCCGCCGTGACGAGGGCGATGGGCGCTCCGGCGAAGGCTTGGGGCAGGTCGGCGCCTTCGAGGCGCTCGCGGATGGCGCTGAACATCATCATCACCAGGCTGAATCCGGCGGCTGCGCCGATGGCGAAAACGATGGTGCCGGGCAGGGACAGGCCTTCGCCGGCCACCAGCAGCGCCACGCCGAGCACGGCGCAGTTGGTGGTGATGAGTGGCAGATAGAGGCCAAGGCTGCGATGCAACAACGGACTGGCGGAGCGCAGGTAGAGTTCGGTGAACTGCACCACGCTGGCGATCACCACGATGAAGACGATGATGCGCAGCCACTCCAAGCCCAGGGGCACCAGCAGGGCATGGTGGATGAGGTGGCAGGCAATCGCCGCCAAGGTCAGCACGAAGGTGGTGGCCAAGCCCATCGCCAGCGCCGGGGCGAAGCTCTTGGTCACGCCCATGAACGGGCACAGCCCCAGGAACTGGGCCAGCACGAAGTTGTTGACCAACAGAGCGCCGACGAGGATCAGGGCGAGGTCAGCCATGGGAGCCTTTGGCTTGCTCCGGGGCGGTACGCTTGGTCCAGGCGGGATCCCGGAGCGAGGGCGTCCCGCCCTCGATTGGGCCAATGGGATGCGCTTACGATCAGGAAGTTGGGAATGCCCATGGAGTTTCCGGCTTACTTGACATCCATTCCGGGCTGGGCGCCAGCGTCGGGGCTGAGCAGGAAGATGTCCTTGCCGCCGGGGCCTGCGGCAAGGATCATGCCCTCCGAGGTGCCGAAGCGCATCTTGCGCGGCGCCAAGTTGGCGACCACGACCACCAGCCGGTCGACGAGGCTGGCCGGGTCGTAGGCCGACTTGATGCCCGCCATCACCTGCCGGCGGCCGTCGCCTAGATCCAGTTGCAGGCGCAGCAGCTTGTCGGCTTCCGGCACCGCCTCGGCTTCGGCGATGCGCGCCACTTTGAGCTGCACCTTGGCGAAGTCCTCGATGGCGATGAGTGCCTGTCCTTCGTCCTCGCCGTTGGTCGCCTCGGCGGAAGCCGCTTCCGGCTGCGCCTTGGAGGCCTCGATGAGGCGATCGACCTGCTTCTTCTCCATGCGGGTCAGCAGCGCTTGGTAGGCATTGATGCGCTTGCCGAGCAACGGCTGATCTATGTCGGACCAGCGCAGAGGGCCCACGTTGAGGAACGCGGAGACCGCCTTCGACAGGGCGGGCAAGATCGGCGTCAGGTAGATGGCGAGGATGCGGAACAGGTTGACACCTAAGCTGCAGACCGCCTGCACTTCGGCTTGCGTGCCTTCCTGCTTGACCAGTTTCCAAGGTTCCCGCTCGGCGATGTACTGGTTGGCGAGGTCAGCCAGGGCGGAGATCTCCCGCACCGCCTTTGAAACCTGTCCTGCCTCGTAGCGTTCGGCGATGGATTCGGAAGCCTCGACGAACCGGCTCCACAATGCCTCGTCGGCCAGCTCGGGGGCCAGTTCGCCGTCGAAGTTTCGAGTGATGAACCCGGCGCAGCGGCTGGCGATGTTGACCACCTTGCCCACTAGGTCGGTGTTCACCCGCTGCACGAAGTCCTCGAAGTTGAGGTCGTAGTCGTCGACCATGCCGTTGAGCTTGGTGGCGAAGTAGTAGCGCAGACATTCCGGGTTCAGGTGCTCAAGGTAGGTGGAGGCCTTGATCAAGGTGCCCTTGGACTTGGACATCTTGGCCCCTTCCACGGTGAGGAAGCCGTGGGTGTGGACTCGGGTCGGCTTGCGGAAGCCGGCCCCTTCAAGCACCGCCGGCCAGAACAGGGTGTGGAAATTGATGATGTCCTTGCCGATGAAATGATGCAGTTCGGTGCCGGCGTCGGCGTTCCAGAAGGCGTCGAAGTCCAGGTCGCTGCGGCTGTCGGCCAAGTGCTTGAAGCTGGCCATGTAGCCGACCGGCGCATCCATCCAGACGTAGAAGTACTTGTCCGTGGTGCCCGGAATGAGGAAGCCGAAGTAGGGGGCGTCCCTGGAGATGTCCCAGGGCTTGAGGCCGTCGTCCAGCCATTCGGCGAGCTTGTTGGCGACTTCCGGCTGCACCGCGCCGCTTCGCGTCCAGCCCTTGAGCAGGCCGCTGAATTGCGGCAGGTCGAAGAAGTAGTGCTCGGACTGCCGCACCTGCGGCTCCGCCCCGGAAACCAGCGACCGGGGCCGGCCCAGTTCAGTGGCGTCGTAGGTGGCCCCGCAGGCGTCGCAGTTGTCGCCGTATTGGTCCGCCGCCCCGCACCGCGGGCAGTCGCCCTTGACGAAGCGGTCGGCCAGGAACAGGCCGCGCTCCGGGTCGTAGAGCTGGGCCACGTCCCGGGTGAAGATGCTGCCCCGCTCGTGCAGCCGATTGAAGATCAGTTCCGAGAGCGCGCGGTTCTCCTCGGAATGGGTGGAGTGGTAGTTGTCGTACTCGATGCCGAAGCCGGTCAGGTCCCGCACGTGCTCCTGGCGCACGGCTTCAATAAGGTCCTCCGGGGAGACGCCGGCCTGCTCGGCACGCAGCATGGAGCCGGTCCCGTGGGTGTCGTCGGCGCAGACGTAGAGGCATTCGTGGCCGCGCAGCTTCTGGAAGCGCACCCAGATGTCGGTCTGGATGTGCTCCAGCAGGTGGCCCAAGTGGATGGGGCCATTGATGTAGGGCAGGGCGCTGGTAACCAGGATGTGGCGTTTCATCGGTGATGGTGCGGCAGAGAGCGATGGCGCACTATACCGCAAGCCTGCTGGATACAATGGGGACTAGTAAAGCAATATTGACACGACTATGCTTAGCTGCAAATCCGCTCATCACTTATCCGAGCGGTCGGCGTCAGGGAATGGCGCAGCTGGGCGGCGAGGGGCGTTGGCGCAGTAAGGCCACCCCACGGACCCGTCAAACAGCAGGAAGGTTGCCACATCAACCATTCCTGATAAGTCCCATATAATGCGCCACCGCTCTGGAGCGGGCTCGCCCAATGCCACTTGGTCCATGAGAGTTGAGCAATTCAATGATCCCTATCTGAACCGGACTTGGGGGGAGTTGGGCGTTCGGGCGCTATCGAGTGGGCATCGGGTTTCCGCCACCTTGGGCTATCCGGCAGCGGGATTGGCTGCGTCTCTGGCCAGCGACCTAGCTGGCTTTCTGGGTGCGCCGAGCATCGACTTGGACTTGAACTTCAAAGCGCCCGCCGGCCGCGGCTTCGGCCAGGTGAAGCACCTCATCGCCGTCGCCTCCGGCAAGGGCGGGGTGGGGAAATCCACCACAGCGGTCAACCTGGCCTTGGCCTTGGAGCGGGAAGGCGCTGCCGTGGGCTTGCTGGACGCCGACATCTACGGGCCGAGCCAAGGCATGATGCTGGGCGTGGCCTCGGGAAAGCGCCCGGAGGTGAAGGACGAGAAGTTCTTCGTGCCCATCAAGGCATGGGGCTTGAAGGCCATGTCCATGAGCTTTCTCGTGGACGAAAACACCCCCATGGTCTGGCGCGGGCCGATGGCGACCGGCGCCTTGCAGCAGCTCCTGGGGCAGACGGATTGGGGGGCGCTGGACTATCTGGTTGTCGATATGCCGCCGGGCACCGGCGACATTCAACTCACCCTGTCGCAAAAGGCCCCGGTCAGCGGCGCAGTGATCGTCACCACCCCCCAGGACATTGCCCTGCTCGATGCCCGCAAGGGGATCGAGATGTTCCGCAAGGTCGATATTCCGGTGCTGGGGGTGGTGGAGAACATGAGCTTTTTCACCTGCCCCGAGTGCGGGGCGAAGAGCGAGGTGTTCGGCGGCGGCGGCGGCGAGCGGGTGTCGGCCGAATTCGGGGTGCCGCTCTTGGGCCAACTGCCGTTGGCCCCGGACATTCGCGAACAGGCCGATGGCGGCCGGCCCACGGTGGCTGCGGATGCGGAGTCCGCCACCGCCTTGCTCTACCGTGACTTGGCCCGTCACGCGGCAGCCCGCATCTGGGCGCTTGACACGGCCAGCGCACCGACCATCAGCATGGCGGATGACTGATGAGCATAAAGTCCGACCGTTGGATCAAGGCGATGGCGGCCAAGGGCATGATTGAGCCCTTCGAGCCGGCCCAGGTGCGCACCGGCGAAGCCGGCAAGGTGATCTCCTACGGCGTTTCAAGCTACGGCTACGACGTGCGCTGCGCGCCCCGCTTCAAGGTGTTCACTAACATCAATTCCGCCACCGTGGACCCCAAGGCGTTCGATGAGCGCAGCTTCGTCGATGTGGAAGGGCCGGTCTGCATCATCCCGCCCAACTCCTTTGCCTTGGCCTCCACCGTCGAATACTTCCGCATTCCAGCGGATGTGCTGACCATTTGCCTCGGCAAATCGACCTACGCGCGCTGCGGCATCATCGTCAACGTGACGCCCCTTGAGCCGGAGTGGGAGGGCAACGTGACCTTGGAGTTCTCCAACACCACCACCCTGCCGGCCAAGATCTACGCCAACGAAGGCGCGGCGCAAATGCTTTTCCTGCAATCGGACGAACGTTGCGAGGTCTCGTACAAGGACCGAGCGGGCAAGTATCAAGGCCAACGCGGGGTGACGCTGCCGCGGCCTTAGCGCAGGATCAACTCCCCTGACTGCGGTTGGGTGCTGGAGGGTACGATCTCACCGATGCGGAAGGCGCGCTCGCCCTTGGCTTCAAGCTGCTGCATCGCTTTTTCGGCTTCGTCCGCTGGCACACAGAGCACGAAGCCGATGCCGCAGTTGAAGGTGCGCAGCATCTCCGTCTCCTCGATGCCGCCAGCCTGCTGCAGCCAATTGAAGATGTCGGGCCGCGGCCAGGCATCAAGGCGGATTCGTGCCGCCAGGCGATCGTTCGCCAGCATGCGAGGCACATTCTCAAGGAAGCCGCCGCCAGTGATGTGGGCCATGCCGTGCACTTCGGCTTCGGCGAGCAGGGAGAGCACCGGGCGGGCGTAGATGCGGGTCGGTGCCAACAGGGTCTTGGTGAGGGCCGCATCGGCGGCCAGCCCCTTGTCCTGCAGGACGCGCCGAATCAGCGAGTAGCCGTTGGCGTGTGGCCCGCTTGAGGCGAGGCCCAGCAAGGCGTCGCCGACGCCGATGCCAGTGCCGTCGATGATGCGCTCCCGCTCGGCCACTCCGACGCAGAAACCGGCTAGGTCATAGTCGCCGTCCTGATAGAAGCCTGGCATTTCCGCGGTTTCGCCGCCGGCCAGGGCGCAGCCGGCCAGCTTGCAGCCGGCGGCGATGCCCTTGATGACGGCCTCGGCCACGTCCACGTCCAGCTTGCCGGTGGCGTAGTAGTCGAGGAAGAGAAAGGGCTCAGCGCCGCAGACCAGCACGTCGTTGGCGCACATGGCCACCAAGTCTTGGCCGACGCCACCGTGTTGCCCGCAGTCGATGGCGAGCTTGAGCTTGGTGCCCACGCCATCAGTGCCGCTGACCAGCACTGGGTGCCGGTAGCCAGCGGGCAGCTCGCTCAGCGCGGCGAAGCCGCCGAGATGGCTCAAGGTTTCCGGGCGGTGGGTGGCGCGGCAGGCGGGGGCAATTCGCTGCACGAGTTCGTTGCCGGCATCGATGTTCACGCCTGCGGCGCGATAGGTCAGCCCGTTGCTCATCGCGACAGTTTACCCGGATTCCCCCGGAGTTTCGGTTAGAATCGACGCCCTGCGCGGATCGGTGTCCTGCGAAGGTCGGTGCCCTGCGAAAAGAGATGCGCCTTCATGCAGTTTAAGTTCCTTATGGCGGTTGCTGCCCTGTTTGGCTTGGTCGTGGCGGCCGGCGCTGCCCTTGCAACCGCACCTGATTTTCTTGATCGCGGGGCAAGGTTGTCACATGAATCAACGGCCTCACGGCCTGTTGCGCCCGGCGACCGTCCACTCGTTGGTCTGAGGCGTAGCCTCGTTAGCTTCTACGAGGCTGAAGTTGAGGTGGCGGATCAGTCCGCCGCCACTCGGCGCAGTGCGGCACGGGTGGGGCTCGAGCGGGTATTGATTCGCCTCAGCGGCACCGCGCCGTTGCCGGCGGAGCCCGTGCTGCTGGAAGCTCTAGGCCAACCGGAGCGCTACTACGACCGGTATCTCTTCGTGGCTGATGATCGCCTCAAGCTGTTCTTCACGCCATCCGCCCTGCTGGAATTGATCGACCAGGCCAAGCTGCCGTTATGGCCCTTGCGCCGCCCGCCCGCCATCGCTTGGTTGGCTTTGGAGGCTAACGGCGTGCGGCAGATCGTTCGCGGGGGCCATCCCTTGGCCCTGGCGTTGGTGGCTGAGGCCGGTCGGCGGGGGTTCGAGGCGCGCTTGCCGCTCATGGATCTGCGCGATCAACTGCGGGTGCAGCCAGCGGTGGTTTGGGGCCGATCCAGTTTGGTTCTCGCCGAAGCGTCTCGCCGTTACGGTGCCGCAGCGGTACTGATCGGCCGCCTGCGGCATGGCGCAGGCCTGCCGCATGGCGCAGGCCTGCCGCATGGCGCAGGCGGGAGTTGGTCAGGGGAGTTCGCGTATTGGCAGGGCAGTGACGAATTCACCTTGCAAGTCAACAACTTGGATTTATCCCAAGCCGGTGCTGCCGGGGCCGGCTTCCTCGCCAGCGCCATGGCGAGCCACGACGCCATTCCATGGCGTCCGACCGAGCCGAGGTCATTGGTTGTCGGGGGCATCGCTTCACCGCTGCACTATGGGGGGCTGTTGCGCTACCTCGCTGGCCTGGAGTACTTGAAGGCTGTGGTGGTGGCCGGCTTGGACCACGACCGGTTAGACATCGAAGTGAGCACCCGAGCGGAAACTGGCCGCCTTCTATCGCTCCTCGAAGCGGATGGCCGATTGGCGGGGCCGACTCCCGGCGCGCCGGCCAACCATTTGACTTGGCGCGGCGCAGACCTTGATCGCCCGTTGGCCAGCCAGACCGTCGATACGCCGTGAAGCTCTCCCAACTGCCCAACGGCATTACCCTGCTGCGCATCCTGCTGGTGGCGCCGATCGTTTGGCTGCTTTGGCAGACGCGTTACCCCGAAGCGCTGGTGCTCATGGCCATCGCCGGGGCTTCGGATGCGGTGGACGGCCTCTTGGCGCGGCGCTTCAACTGGGGCACCGAGTTCGGGGCCCTCGTGGACCCATTGGCCGACAAGGTGATGGTGGTGGCCGTGTTTCTGGCGCTGACCATCCAAGGCGTGATCCCGTTGTGGCTGGCCGCGGTGGTGGTGGGCCGAGACGCGGTCATATTGGCGGGCGCGGGCGTCTATCGGCTGTGGTTCCACGAAATCTCGATGTCGCCAACCTTGATCAGCAAGGCCAACACAGCCGTGCAGATACTGGTCCTGCTCCTAGTGCTGTTCGGATTGTGCGGTTTCGGCGTACCCAGCGAACTGGCCTTGAGGGCGATGGACCCTTGGTGCTTCTACTTGGTGGCGGGCCTAAGCGTGGCCTCGGGCGTGGACTACGTGGTCACTTGGAGCCTTAAGGCCTGGCGCAACAAGCATCCGGCTTTGTAGTGAATCAGCAACTCCTGCCCTTCACCGCCCAGGAGGGCCGCACTTTCGCCAACTACGTCGTTGGCGGCAACGGCGATCTGGTTGACCGGCTGGTGCGGCCTGACGATGGCTTTGCGGCGCTCTGGCTGTGGGGGCCGCCGGCGTCAGGCAAGTCCCATCTGGCCCATGCGGCCTGTCACTGGCAGGTCGGCCGCGGTGCCAAAGTGGCCTATGTGCCGTTGGCCTCGACACCGGAGGACCCAGAAGTGTTGCACGGTCTCGCTGGCTACGATCTGGTGGCGCTTGACGATTTGCAGCATTGGCTGGGGCGCTTGGAATTGGAGCGAGCGCTGATGGGTCTCTATCAAGGGCTGGTCGCGAGAGGCCATCGCCTGCTGGTGGTGGCGCAGCGGCCCGCTGCTGCCTTGGGCTTCGCCTTGGATGACTTGGGTTCCCGCTTGCGTGCGGCCTCGTCTTGGGAAGTCCGGGAACTGGATGACGCCGGCAAGGGGCTGGTGCTCGCTGATCGGGCGCGGCGGCGCGGACTAGAGGTGACCCCGCCGGTGCTGGACTTTTGGTTCGCTCGGCGGGAGCGCACGCTGTCCCGTCTGCTGGACGATTTTGAACGCTTGGACCGGGCGGCGTGGAACGAACAACGTCGGTTGACCGTGCCTTTGCTGAAGAAAGTGCTCGACCTGTGATGAAGGCCGTCTTCACCGGCGGTGGCTCCGCTGGCCACGTTCTCCCCGCCGTGCCGGTGATGCGCGCCTTGCGGGCTCGGGGCGCTGAGATCGCCTACATTGGCCAAGCGAGCGGCGCCGAGGCCGACTACTTGGCAGGCGAGGACGTGGCCTATTACGGCATCGCCTCGGGCAAGCTGCGGCGCTACTTTTCCTGGCGCAATGCCACCGATGCGTTCTCGGTTCTGCGCGGCCTGTGGCAAAGCCACCGTCTGCTCGGCCGGTTGCGGCCGGAAGTAATCTTTTCCAAGGGCGGTTTCGTGAGCTTTCCCGTGGTGCTGGCCGGTTGGCTGCGGCGCATACCCGTCGTCGCCCATGAATCGGATTTTTCGCCGGGCCTTGCCAATCGTCTGGCTATGCCCTTCCTCAGCGTCCTGGGCACCAGTTTTCCAATTGAACGCCCCCGGTGGCTGCGCGGGGAGCTGATCCATTGCGGCTCGCCGGTGCGTCCGGAACTGCTGAACGGCGACCCGGCCTTGGGACGCGAGCGGGTCGGCGCATCGGCGGACGTTCCGCTGGTGCTGGTGACCGGCGGCAGTTTGGGCGCTGAGTCCTTGAACGCCGTGGTTCGCCGAGCTGCCCCGCAACTCGTGAAGCAGTGTCACTTGGTGCACGTCTGCGGTCCAGGCAAGGCGGCGTCCCTGGATTTGCCCGGCTACCGGGCGTTCGAGTTTGTGGCCGAGGGCTGGGGCGACTTGCTGGCAGCGGCCGATGCGGTGGTTTCCCGAGCGGGGGCCAACGCCCTGTTTGAACTGCTCGCCCTGGGCAAGCCCAACCTGCTGGTCCCCCTGCCGAAGACGGCCAGCCGCGGCGACCAGCTCGAGAATGCCGCCTACGCGGAGCGGGCGGGCTACAGCTTGGTGCTCTCGGAAGAGGAATTGGATGCCCGTCGGCTGACCGAGGCGGTCCAAGACCTACTGGCCGAGCGCGATCGCTGGACCGACCGGCTGGCCGGATTTCAGTCCTTGCCCACGGTGGACATTCTGGCCGATGCCATAGGCCGCTTTGGCGGACTCAGTCCCTTTCGGTCAAGTCGTTGATTGTTGACAGGTTGGAAAGCTGTCCCGCCGGGCCTTCCAGCAGGCTCATCACCTGAATCGCGGCGTCGGACGTGATGAAGAGCTGCCACTTGCCCATGCCATCGCCAAAGCTGCCGGTCAGCCCGGCGTTGGAATCGCCGAATTCCAGTTGCTCGGCGGTCAGCGTGACGGTCGCCCAAGGCGACAAGCGTACGCGCGCCAAGCCCTTCGGCGACGCCTTGCCTTGGTCGTCGCGCCCGTCGATGAGCACGTCGACGCCGTAGTCATGGGGATTAATGAGACGCAGCAGGCTGCGTTGGCGGAAGTTGCTCGCCGGATTGAAGAAGATGACGTCGTGGGCCTTGCCGGGACTGCCCACGAGGTCGTGCAGGCTGGTCACGAATCCATCGGCGGTGCGCACGTAGGCTTGGGGCCTGATGTCCAGGGAGGTGCTAAGCGACAAACGCCAGTCGCCGTTGCCGTCCCCGACCCCGCCGGAAATCGGCTTGTCGTCGTTTCCTTGCTCAAGGTCCGAGGAGGTCAGGTGAATCGTTTGGCGGCTCTCCAAGGCCACTCGAATCGGTCCGTAGGTTTTGCCGTCATCGTCGATGGCGCTGATGCGAACAATGCCGCTGCTCGGTGATCGGTTGACGACGCGCAGGAAGCTCTCGCGGCGGCTGTCGCCGACGGCGAGGAAGAGCGGCACGGCATAGGCGACCTGGGTGTCCGGGGTGAAGTCAACTAGCAGGGTGTAAGGGCCGGTGGCCCGATCATTGAAGCCCTTCACCTCGATGTAGTAAGTGCCGGGCGCAACCGTTTTGACAATGCGGAAGTTGCTGCCTTCCCCGCGGTCGTCGTCGCTGAAGATGGTTGAGCCATCGGCGGCGAGCAGCGTCCCTCGGGTGTCGGTGCTGCCCTCGGTCTGCACGGTGACGGTGCCGGACTCCAAGATCTCAAACGTGAAGATGTCCACGTCGCCAGCGGTTAGGTTGCCGGTGGTGGCGGAGCCGAGCGGCACCAGGGTGGCGTCGCTTATCGAACCGCTGTGGTCGTCGCTGGCCGCAGCGCCGGCATCGGGCTGCAGGTAGGGCTGGGCATAAGGAAAGAAACGGTCGAAGCGCCCAAAGTAGTTCGCCGCGCAGTTGTCTTCAGGGCCGCCGGAGAGCACTCCGATCAGGCGATTGTCCGAGCTGTTGGCGAACAGCCCGGCGCCGCTGCTGCCGCCGACCAGCGCCCCCTGCATGACGTCAACTTCGTAGGCGTCAACGTGCTGATCGTCGGCATCAGTCAGAACGGCTGTGATCGTCCGCTTCAATTGCCCCTCGGCCCACTCCTTGCGCCCGCCGGCTGGATGGTGCACGGACTCCACGGTCTCGCCGCTGCGGTCGCCTTCAACGGACCATCGCGTCCAGCAGATCGCGGTGTTGGGCAAGCGTTTGCGCAGCAGCAGCAGGCTGTGGTCGGAGGCGGCGTGGCTGACCACGAGGTCCGCCCCGCCTTGGTAGGCTGCGTATCGGTCGCTCCGCTCGGTGCTGCCGCAACTCGCCGATTGGTCATGCCACCAGGCTTCCAGGGTCTCCGCCGCCGCTTGGGAGGCGATGCAGTGATGGGCGGTCAGGAGGTGGCTGTTGGCCAGCCGGGCTTGGGTGTCCCGATGGTCGTTGATGGTGGTTGCCGTGCAGGCATAGGAACTGCCATCGGATTCGGTGAAGAGGATGCGCACCGTGGCCGTCCTTGAGCAGCTTGGCGTGGTGGCACAGGCGACATCAACGGCTTGGCAAACGCTGCCATCGCCCGTGGACTGCGCGGGCTGTGAACCGGTCGATTGCAGATTGGAGATGCGCGCCACCTCCAAGGACAGCTCGGCAAGCGCTTGGGCGCTGGGCACGGTGACCTCCACGCCCAAGGCCCTGCCGGCCACGCTGGGCGACCAGATGAGGCGCCCGGCACCGTCAACAGGCGGTGCGCTGGCGGCAATCTTGGCTGTGGCGTGGCCTTGGGCCTCGGGCGGGAGAAAGTCGGCTCGCCGGTAGGGTTCAAAGCGCTGGCTGGCATCCGCCGGGCTGAAGAAGCGCACGGCTCCGCCCTCGGGCAGGTTCCCCTTGAGGCCGATGCGCAGGGCCTGGGCTTCCGGGGCGCTGACTTGGAATGCGGCGACGAGGCCACCGCCGGGTGCGGCGTTCCACTCCAGCCGGGTGCTGAGCTCGCCTTGATGGGCGTCCGGAACCGGTTGCCCCGCACCGACCAGCGCCGGCCCCCGCCGCGGCCCGCCGATGGCCGTTCGCTCCGCCGCTGACAAGGCGGGGGCGCGAATGTCCAGCAAGTCCGCGCCGGAGTAGTCCTGCTGCAACGCCCATGCCGCCGGTGCTGGACCCGCGGCGTGGGCGGAGAGGTCGATGGCCTCGTCGGACAACCCCCGCTCCGCACGGGCAGCGGCGCCCGGCAGCAGCGCCAGGACAGTCAGCACGCACCAAAGCGATTGCGGAAATCGCTGCTTTGGTTGTAGGCCATCGCCCGTCTGGTGCGTCAATGTCTTACAGCTCATGCAGAGATCTGCCGTAGGTTTCGTCCCTTCAATAATATAGACTCCCCAAGCTGACTTGAACCTGAATGAACTACTGACAAAAGGACGAAAGAGACTCTCATGGCGCGTGGAATCAACAAGGTCATTCTCATCGGCAACCTGGGCCGGGATCCGGAGACCCGCTACACCCAGTCAGGAGCCCCGGTCGCCAACTTCAGCGTGGCGACTTCCGAAAGCTGGAACGATCGCCAGACCAACGAGCGGCAGGAGCGCACGGAGTGGCACAACGTCGTCTGCTTCGCCCGCTTGGCGGAAATTGCGGGGGAGTATCTGCGCAAGGGCTCCAAGGTGTACATTGAGGGTCGCCTGAGCACCCGCAACTGGGAGAAGGATGGGCAGACCCACTACCGCACCGAAATCATCGCCCGGGAGATGGAGATGCTCGACAGCCGCGGCGGCGGCCAGGACGGCTACCGCGCCGGTGGCCAAGACAGCTATCAATCTGGTGGGCGGGACGCCGGCGGTCCCGGTCAGTTACCCAGCCGCCGCAACGAACCCACCGTGGTGGACGGCGCCGACGACGATCTGGAAGACGACATCCCGTTCTAGCTCTTGATGAGCGATGACACGGATGCCTTGACCGACGCCACCACGGCGCTGGTGCCGGCGCTGCTGACGGCCTTGGACGCGCTGGCCTACGTGGGGCGGCGGCTGCATCCGCCAAACATTCCCGAGTTGGCGGCGGAAGTGCAGCGTTGGCGCGAGCCATTGGCGCAGGGGCGCGAAGCCTTCAAGGCGGTGCAGTGGCCAGACCGCCTTGAACGCTTCGCGGTCCATTGCGTTGATGCCTCAGGCCATGCGCTGGTGGCCTTCGATGGCCTAAAGCTGGCGGCACGCTCGCCGCAGCCGGCAATGGGCGCCTACCGCGCGCTCGGCAATCTCGCCCGGGCGCTGGAAGCCCTCTATCCGGTGACCCTGATGCTGCCGCCGGTGAGCCGCTTCTTCACCCACGCGGACCGGCGCGACGATGAGGCGCTAGCAGCTAAGATGGCGGCGGCGGATGCATCGAGAGACAACGTCGGCATCATGCACGCCAGCAACCAGATCGCCGAGCGAGGCGGGTTCTCACTGTATGTGCCGGAGTACCACGATGGCGAAACCCGCCCGCTGATCGTTGCCCTGCATGGCGGCAGCGGCCATGGCCGCACCTTTCTGTGGTCTTGGCTGCGCGATGCGCGCACCCGGGGCGCGGTGCTCGCCGCCCCCACCTCCGTTGACCGCACTTGGGGGCTGATGAACCCGGAGCCGGACTGCGAAAACCTGGACGCCATCGTCGCCCACGTCAAATCCCAATGGCCCATTGATGATGGCCGAGTGCTGCTCACCGGCATGTCCGACGGCGGCACCTTCACCTATCTCGCAGGATTGCGCGACGATACGCCCTTCTCCCATCTGGCGCCTTGCTCGGCCTCCTTTCACCCGCTGCTGCTCGAAGCGGTCAGCGGCGAACGCCTCAAGGGCCTACCCATCTACCTGATCCACGGCGCGCTCGACTGGATGTTTCCAGTCGAGGTGGCGCAAGCTGCGCACGACGCCTTAGTGGCGGGAGGCGCTCAGGTCGAATACCGGGAGATCGCTGACCTCTCCCACACCTACCCGAACGACGAGAACGATCGGATCATTGATTGGCTAACGAGGCGGTAACTCAGACCGACAAGTGGACGGGCGTCGGGCGCAAAAGGTCGATTCATGTGACAGCCTTGTTCCGCGATCAAGAAAACCAGCGGGTTAGGTTAGCTCCCATCCGGCGTGATTGAGAAGTTGAGCTTCGCCGCTGACTGATAGGCGGCGCGGCTGGTCATGCGGCGGGCGTAGTCCTCCAGGCTCGGCGGCAGTTCAATGCCGCAGGCTTGGCCCCAAGTGAGGCAACTGGTGAGCATGATGTCGGCGCCGGTGAAGCCATCGCCGACCAAGTGCGCATGTGCCTGCAGGCGGTGGTCGGCGAAGGCGAGCTGCTTCTTGAACCCCTCGATGGCGGCCTCCACCGCGGTTGGCGCCTCGCCGTAGAGGTGGGCGAGATCGATGTGCTTGCGCAGGATGTAAAGCGTGTGGGCGTCCAGCTCCATCTGCACGTAGGACAGCCACTCGTTGTACTGCGCCCGCAACTGGGTGTGGGGCGATGGAACCAGGCCGGTTTCGGCGCCATAGGTGTCGGCCAGGTAGGTGACGATGGCGGCGCTCTCGGTCAGCACGAAGCCGTCATCGACCAGCACCGGCACCTTTTCCTTGACGTTCAGCGCCCGGAACTCGGCGCGCTGGGTCTCGCCGGTGCGCGGGCCGATGAGCTTGGGTTGGTAGTCCAACGCCAACTCGTGGGCCATCCAGTGCGCGCGTAGCGTGCGGGTGGTGGCGCCGCCCCAGATTTGCATCACAGTCCCATGTCGATTTCAGTCGCCTCGACGCCCGACATTTTACGTCACAGTCCCATGTCGATTTCAGTCGCCTCATAAAAGTGGGCGCTCACCTCCTTTGGCGGATGGGCCTGCATGGCGGCTTGGAAGGCGGCCATGTGGGGGGTGGCGAAGTGCGCCTGCAAGGCCGCCTGGGTGGTCCAGCGCTCGGTGATGCGGATGGCGCCGGGATTGGCGAGTTCCACGCTGAACGTGTAGTCCTCGCAACCTTGCTCCTCCAGGGTGGCGCTTTGCATGGCCAGTATGGCGTCCTTGAGCGCGGCCACCGTTTCCGGCGTGGCCTCGATCCGGGCATTGACGACGATCATGGTTGGTCTTCCTTTGGTCGGGTTGATTGGAGGGGGGCAAGGTTAACGGATTGTCGGGGAAATGTATGGTTGTTGACGCCGATGCTGTTTTTAAATACAGTATTTTCTCCGGTCGGAGGGCGTCATGGCTGTTGGGGATGGCAAGGATTCGCGGAAGGAGCCGAGGGTTCACAAGGGCCGCGGCGCCACCCTGAATCCAGGGAGCCGCTATCTGAACACCACTTCGGCGCCGGTGGACGATGGCTGGAACCTGCAGGAGGAGCCTGATCCTGCACCTGCCACCGAGTTCTTCCCAGACCGCACGGTGCGCCTGATTACCCGCAACGCCTCCCCGGACGTGCCCTTTGATCGCTCCATCAACGCCTACAAGGGCTGCGAGCACGGCTGCGTGTACTGCTTCGCCCGGCCCACGCACGCCTATCTGGACCTCTCGCCGGGGCTCGATTTTGAAACCAAGATCTTCTACAAGACCAACGTGCGGGAGCGGCTTGTCGATGAACTCAGCGCCCGGTCCTACCGCTGCCGCCCCATTGCCATGGGCACCAATACCGACCCCTACCAGCCGGTGGAGAAGCGGTTGCGCATCACCCGCACCATTCTTGAGGTCGCCGCCGAGTGCCGGCATCCGGTGAGCATCGTCACCAAGAACGCATTGGTGCTGCGGGATCTTGACGTGCTGGAAGACTTGGCGGGCGATGGCCTAGTGTCCGTCATGCTGAGCGTCACCACCCTGTCGAACGCGCTCAAGGTGAAACTTGAGCCGCGCACCGCGAGCCCGTCGGCGCGCCTTCGGGCGGTGGCGGGCCTGCACCGGCGGGATGTGCCGGTGGGCGTCATGGTGGCGCCCGTCATCCCGTTCATCAACGACCACGAAATCGAGGCGATCGTCGAACGCGCCGCGGCTGCAGGGGCTGCGGTGGCGGGCCACACCCTGATTCGCCTGCCCTTGGAGATCAAGGCGCTGTTCGAGGCGTGGCTCGCGGAACACTACCCCATGAAGGCCAAGCGCGTCATGGCGGCCATCCATGACGCCCACGGCGGCAAGGCCTACAATTCGGCGTGGGGAGAGCGCATGCGCGGCAAGGGAGCGTTCGCCGACCTGTTGGCGGCGCGCATGGCGGCGGCGCGAAAGCGGCACGGCTTGGCCGGCAAGCGCCTGCCGCCGCTGCGCACCGACTTGTTCAGACCACCTCAAGGCGGGCAATTGTCGCTCTGGTAAGCTGCCCCGCTGGGGCTGGCATGGTTCGATCGCTTGGAGTGGGGTCGGCCGCAAAGGAGGGATTGATGGATCTGACCAGTTGGTCTTGGCTTTTTCTGGTCTTCTACATCGGCTTGATGATCGCTTTCGGCGTGTTGGGCCGGGCGCGGGTGAAGAGCGCCGACGACTTCGCCACCGCCCGCAGCGCCTACGGCCCGCTGTTCCTGGCATTTGCCTTCGCTGCCACCACGGCCAGCGGCGCCACCTTCGTCGGCTTTCCCGGCATCGCCTACGACAACGGCATGGCGGCCATCTGGTCGGTGTTTCTCTACCCCATCGGCATCTACTTGGGCGTTCTGGTGTGCCTCAAGGTGGTCAGCAACAGCGGCCATGAATTCGGCAACCGCTCCATCCCGGAATACCTGGGCAGCCGCTACCTCTCCGACGGGGTGCGCATCATGGTGTCCCTGTTTTCACTGCTGTTGTTCTTCTACTTGGCCGGACAGTTGGTGTCCGGCATCGTGATGTTCGAGCTCATGCTGGGCGTGCCCTCGGAATGGGCGCTGGGCATCACCGCTGCCGTGCTCATGGCCTACGTGGTGCTCGGCGGCGCCCACGCCGACATCCTCACCGACGGGGTCCAAGGGCTGCTCATGGTGGTCATCGCCGCCGGGCTGGTGGTCATGTTCCTCACCGGCTTCGGCGTCGAAGGGGGCCTCGGCGGCATGGTGGACAACCTGCGCGCCCAGGATGCCAACTTGGTCGGTTGGCTTAACGAGGAGTCGGTGCTCTACCATTCCTGGTGGTCGGTGCTGGCCGTGCTCCTGGCCCATGTCCCGTTGGGCATGCTGCCGCACATCGGCAACAAGCTCTGGGCCCTTGAGAAGCCGAGCGAGCGCCGCCGGTTCATCAGCTTGGCGTTCACCTTCGGCCTCACCTTGGGGATGCTTGGCTTGGGTGGCCTCTTGGCGCGGGCGATTCTCGGCGATGCGCTCACCGCGCCGGACGCCACCAGCAACAGTGCCTTGGCGCTGCTCTTCATCGAGCTGTTTCCAGCCTGGCTGGCAGCGCTCCTAGGCGTCGGCATTCTCGCTGCGGTCATGTCCACTGCCGATGGCTTGGTGGTGTCGAGTTCGCAGATCATCGCCAACGACCTCTATCGGCTCAGCTACGTGCCCCGGTTTCAGAAGGACTTAAGCGAGGCCGAGGTGGATCGACGGGTGCTGGCCATCAGCCGCATCGCCACCGTGGCGGTCATGGTGATCTGCACCCTCATGGCGTGGCTGTTGATGGACCGCAACGTGGCCCTGATCGTCTGGATCGGCACCGGCGGCATGATGGCTGCCTTCGCCGGGCCGCTGGTGGTGGGCGCCATCTGGCGCGGGGTGACCCGAGCGGGTGCCCTAGCGGGCTTGATTGGCGGCGCCGCGGTCTTTTCCATCACCCACGGCGCCTTCATCAACCCCGATTGGTTCGATCCGGGGGCGCTGCGTCAAGCGGCCCTGTGGCTGGAGCGGGAGGCAGGCAACCCCTGGTCCTGCGCCACCATGGGCGAGATCGTTTCCGTGGCGTTGACCTGGAGCGTCTCCAAGCTCACCCGGCCGCTGCCCGGTGCCCACGTGGAACGCTTGTTTGGAGCGCCCACCGATTGAAGAAGCGCGGCGTTTGAAGATACGTTGGGGCGGTGCGGGTCAGGCTGCCGTCGGGTAGGATTAGGCTGGCGTTCCACTGGTGTACATGGATGGCGGACACGATCTATTTGGACTATGCCGCGACGACGCCGGCGGATCCGGCTGTCGTGGATGCGATGCTGCGGTACATGGGGCCTGGGGGAGTCTTTGCCAATCCAGCTTCAAATACACACCTGCCGGGACAGGAAGCTGCAGTAGCCGTTGACATCGCACGTGATCAGGTGGCTGCGCTAATGAAGGCGGCACCCGACCAGATTGTCTGGACGTCGGGTGCCACCGAGTCTATCAACCTAGCTATAAAGGGGGCTGCGGCCGCACGTCGCAGCGTTGGGCGGCACATTGTTACCTCGTGCCTAGAGCACAGCGCAGCCTTAGGAGCGTGTCGGCACCTTGCCAGCGAAGGATATGAGATTAAGCTGTTGAAGCCGAACCGCGATGGATTGGTCTCGCCCGAGGCGGTCAGGGGCTCGCTGAGAGAGGACACGGCCTTGATATCGCTTATGCAAGTCAATAACGAGACTGGAACAATCACGGATGTTGAAGCCATCGGTGAGATAGCAAGAGAAAGGGGGATACCGTTCCACGTGGACGCAGCTCAGAGCTTGGCGCGGCTGCCAGTCAACGTCAGCAAGCTGAACGCGGACTTTGTTTCGGTCAGCGGCCACAAGATGTATGGGCCTAAGGGTATAGGCGCGTTGTACATTCGTAGCAGGTCGACCTTTGGAATTGACCCCCAAATTCACGGTGGTGATCAGGAAATGGGCCTCAGAGCGGGGACATTGCCTACCCATCAGATTGTGGGGATGGGGAAAGCGGCCGAGATCCTGATGGGACGCAGGGACCAAGACTTGGAAAGAGCGAGGGAATTGGAAGGCTTTCTGCTGAGTAAGTTTGCGGCGATACCTCGGACAAGCGTGAACGGCGGAGAACCGCGCGTCGTGGGCATCGCGAACTTATGGTTCGCTTGTGTAGAGAGCGAGTCCCTTGCGCTCGCGATTAGGGACGAGGTAGCAATATCTTCAGGCTCCGCCTGCACGTCGGCACGCGTGGAACCCTCGCATGTTCTGTTGGGGCTGGGTCTGTCGGAAGACGAGGCTCATCAATCGATCCGGGTGAGCCTCGGACGGTTCACGTCGCAGGGGGAAGTGGAACGTGCCGCTTGTCGGATCGAGGAAGCTGTTGGTGAGTTGCGGTCGCTGTCTGACGAGTGGGAAGATGGTGGTGAGATGGTTTTAGCAGGGGTGGGTGAGCGATGAGGAACTTGGCGTTGTGAATACGGCGGAGAAACTAGAGAGGTGCCGGGCGGTCGTTGCTCGAGAGTATGGGAGGAAGCACTCACATCCTTGGGTGATCGCCTATTCTGGCGGCAAGGACTCGACACTATTGTTGCAAGTAACGTGGGAAGTCCTAGCCCGGATATTGCACGAACGTAGTTGAAGAACGGCGGAATGCCCCTGATA
>JAPPIX010000108.1 GCA_028820495.1 Gammaproteobacteria bacterium | reverse complement strand
CCCGACATGCGGGCGTCACCAACGCGAACCTGATTCGCTGGCTGAACCAGTTCTCTGCCCCTTAGTCCGTCTGCTTTAGCGGGAGGCTGTGTGGCGGAGGATTCCGGCTAGCCACGTGCTTCCGCGACGGGGTTACGCCATCTCAGGCCGGAGAAGCGAGCGAAGTCGTGGTCGTTGGACTGCAATTCAGCCTGATTCCAGCTCGTCAATGAGCTGATTGAGCAGGCGTTCCGGTTTGGAAGAGCATGAGAGATGATGAGATCAGTCGCGCCCTGTGCAGACTCTTGCGTGCACTTGGCAGCTAGCATATATTTCTTGCAATAGATTGAACGCAAGATTACGGGTGAATCTAGGAGGCTCGCGTGACCAATCTGCTCATCGGTACTCGCATCAAGGCGATCAGGCAGGCGAGGGGAATCTCGCAGGACGAGTTGGCGCGTGCGCTGGGGTTCAAGGATCGCCAGACCGTGTCGGCGATCGAGACGGGCGTGCGCCGCGTCTCCGCTGAGGAGTTGCTGCTCGCGATGGAGAAGCTAGCCGTTTCGCTGGACTACTTCACGGACCCGTTCCGGCTCGATGGTGAAGGGTTGTTCTCGTGGCGGCAGATGGGGGTGCCGCGGGAGCAGTTGATGGGCTACGAGCGGATGGCCGGGCGGTGGATCGGCGGCTATCGGGCCATGGCGGTGCAGGTCGGCCGGAGACCCCGGTTGATGCGACAGTCGCTGGGCCTAACGAAGCAGTCGAGCTTTGAGGAAGCGATGGAGGCGGGAGAGCGGTTTGTTGCTGAGTTTGATCTTGGGCCCGTGCCGGCGCTGAGCTTGGTCGAGGTTCTGGAGGAACGACTCGGCATCTTGGTGTTGATGGTCGACGCCCATGCGGGCATATCGGGGGCGGCGTGTCGTCTGCCGGAGCTCGACGCCGTCCTTATCGCACGGGGAGAGGTCGTGGGCCGTCGCAATTTCGATTTGGCGCATGAGCTGTTCCATATCCTGACTTGGGACGCGATGCCGCCCGAGCACATCGAAGACTCGGTGGATTTCGGGGGCAATCGGGTGGAGCAGTTGGCAAACAACTTCGCGGCCGCGGTGCTGATGCCGAGGGTCTCGGCATCGCTGCAAGCCGAGTGGGAGTCATTGGACATGGATGTGCTGTGCGCACGGCTGAACGCCGTTGCGGATGAGCTCCACGTGACCTCATCCGCGCTGCGCTGGCGGCTCGTTGCGCTCGGCGCGCTGAGCAGGAAGCGTGCGCAATCGATTCCGGAGCGGGCGCTGCGGAACAACGGCCGTGTCCGGCCGAAGGGCAGTCCGCCCGCGCTTTTCTCGAGAGCGTTCGCGGAAGTCATCGGGGCGGCCATCGAGGGTGGTTACATCTCGGTTCGACGAGCTGCGGAATTGGTCGGGCTCTCGATCGAGGGCTTGGAGGAGTTATTCGAGTCGCATGGCGTTGAGCAAGCGTTCGAGCTGTGAATGGGACACCCGCGCGTGGTATCGCCCTGCTTGTGGATACCAACGCGATCATCGAAGCACACCGCGCTCAGGCGTGGCGACCGCTAGTCGGGGCGTATGCCGTGGAGACGGTTGAGGATTGCGTGACGGAGACGCAGACCGGATTCCAGCGGCGTAGGCGGGAACAGGTGATCGAGGGGAGCCAGTTGCGGGAGTCGCTTGCGAACGTGCACGCGGTGAGCGACTTGGAGCGAGCGGAACTCGCCGTGCGGGTGCAGGGCATTGCGTTGGATCTCGGCGAGTGGTCGCTTTGGGCGCACGCTCTCAGTCGAGCGGGGTTTTGGGTTCTGTGCGGCCCGGACAAGGCGAGCTTACGGTGCGGTGTGCGGCTGGGTTTTCGGGAGCGGCTCGTGTCACTCGAAGGATTGCTGCGTGATGTCGGCCATCGGCCCAAGGTGGCGTTGAGGCGTCAATACACGAGAAAGTGGTTGGATCACACGCTCGGGCAACTGGTTCTTGAGGAGCGATGACCACTAGGCTTCGAGGGCGGGTTCGAATCCCGTCGGAGTCATCGTTGTTCCGGCCGAGCGAATTGACGCACTCGGACTAAAGCGCCGGAACTTTCCCGTGCTTGCGCACACCCTACCGCCGAGCGCTCACATAGATGGCCTGCTCGGCCTTGACTACATGCGTGAACAGCGGCTAGTCATCGACTTTCGCCGAAACACGGTATCGTTGCCGCCGCTGCGGGGAGGTAATGCCTAGGGCGCTGGCTGGGTGATCGAGAAGGCGCCCCTGATGTCGCCGACTTCGAAGCCGCGCGCGCGATCTTCCGGGTACAGGCGGTTTACGGCGGCGGCGACGGCGGGCGCGATGCGGCTTCCGTGGCAGACGGTGCATAGGGGCTGCGTGGGGATGGCCTTCAGGTAGCGGAAGGTCCGGCGGCCATCTCGGACCACGAACTCGGCGCGCTCTAGGGTGCTAGGATCCTCGCCGGCGCGCTGGCGGCGCTCGAAGTCGCGCAAGACGGCCAGCTCCCATG
>JAPPIX010000385.1 GCA_028820495.1 Gammaproteobacteria bacterium | reverse complement strand
GTCAGGCCCGGCGAGCGGGGCATGTTGTCGGGATCAAGTTGCATGGCTGCCTCGGTCATCGGCTCCTCCGTAGTAACGTCCACTGACCGCGCAAGCTTACGCGGGGGCGATGGCGGGAGCAATGCGAGGGCCGGGTGAGAGGTGAGCGCCCTCTGCCGACAACACAACCGACACCGAAGTGCAGCCCGAAGCGAAATTGGGGGTATTCTATGGGCTTACGCCTCTGGAGAACCGACCCCGCCATGCATCCGCGCAACGAGGAACCACAGTGTTTATCCACGAGTTGAAGGCTTCCGGGCTGCTATCTTTCGGACCTAGGGGGATCGACCTGCCGATGCAGCCGCTCAACGTGCTCATTGGTCCGAATGGCGCAGGGAAATCCAACCTCTTGGAGTTGTTGAACCTGTTGCGGCATGCGCCTAGTGAACTCGCCCAGCCAATGAACAAGGACGGTGTTGGGGAGTGGCTCTGGAAAGGCGATGCGTCAGCAAACGAAGCGACCTTGGAAGTGACGGTCGGCAACCCTGCAGACGCAAGCCTAGTGCATCATTGCTTGGCCTTCACCAACCGAAGAGGACGGCCATGGATAACCCGGGAAAGCGTGAAGCACTTGGCGGAGGAGCCAACGTCAACGAACACGGCAGCGTCCTATGAACTGAGCGGCGAAGATCACGTTTTTCACCGCTCGAGCGCAGCCGCCATCACCGAGCCGGCTGCTCAGCTACCCACAAGCGACACGGGTAAGCGCCTTGGTGACCGCCGCGGTCGTGACAGCGGACAGACCCCGGATGTCAACGTTGCCGAATCCGTCTCCATCTCGGATTCCTTTTCGATAACTGCTCGCCAGCCGCGGTCCAGCCCCGAAAGGTCGGTTCTCCACGACGTGCGCAACCCCCGTCAACATCCAGAACTGTACTGTCTGCAAGAGCACTACCCCCGTGTGCAGCTTTATCGAGACTGGGCGTTCGGACCGTCCGCATCAATGCGGTGGAATCAGAGCACACATGCGCGAGCGGACTTTCTGAGCGAAGACGGGAGCAACTTGGTGCCGCTTCTAACCAACTTCCGGGGAGAGGAGAGACGGCTTTTCGTTGATGCGCTGAAGGAGTTGTTTGACGGTATCGTCGATATCGCCCTGCCCGTTTCCAGCGGCGCTGTTTCACTTTTCCTGGAGGAACGAGGCGGCAAGCAGATTCCGGCAAGCCGCCTTTCCGATGGCACCCTTCGCTACCTTTGCCTGCTGTCCGTGCTCCTGCATCCCACCCCGCCCCCGCTCATTGCCATCGAGGAACCTGAATTGGGCCTGCACCCCGACGCAATCGCCCGAGTGGCGGAATTGCTTGTTGAAGCCACAGAACGCACCCAGATCATCATCACCACCCACTCGCGCATGCTGGTCGATGCGCTCTCCGAACATCCCTCGAGCATCGTGGTCTGCGAGCAGCAACACGGAGAATCAACTTTTGAACGGCTCGACGACGAGCGGCTAGCGGCTTGGTTGAAGGACTACAGCCTCGGGGAACTCTGGCGTTCCGGGGAACTCGGCGGAAATCGCTGGTGAGTGCAATCATCTACATAGAGGGTGGCGGCGACCACAATGAAAATCTCGCCACTCAATTCCGTCGTTCATGGAAGAAGTTCTTCGAAGCCGCTGATTTGCAGGGCAACCTGCCGAGGGTTGTACGCGGCGGTTCGCGAGACGACACCTTCAAACGATTCGCCAGTGCGGTGAGACATCCAGAACCGAAGCGGTTGCCACTGCTTCTTGTTGACAGCGAAGATGCCATCAATGCGGAGCAATCAGTATGGTCCTTTCTGCAAATCCACGACGGTTGGACAAAACCCGAAGTTGCGACGGAGGGTCAAGCCTTTCTGATGGTTCAGACAATGGAAACATGGCTGGTGGCTGACCGCACATCGTTCCAAAGGTACTTTGGCCCAAACTTCAACGCCGCTGCGCTTCCAAACTGGCAGAACTTGGAGGCTGTGCCCAAGAGGGACCTCTTCGAGTCCATCAAGAAGGCCACTCGCCAGTGCTCAACACCCTATGCCAAAGGCAAGGTGTCGTTCGAACTTTTGGCGGCGATTCAGCCCCAGCAAGTCAGTGCGGCCTGCCCCCACGCGAAGCGGCTGCTGGACCATTTGGCCCAAGCGGGATGAGGGGTGTGGGCAAGTTCGACCTTCCAGCGCGGGAGTTCCGCCCTCGGACTGCGCGTAGCGCCGTTCCCCAACCCCCACGAATTGAAAGTGGTCCGGTTTTCGATTGGCCCACCGATCAGCGATCATCTGTTGGAGGCCCGCATGGCCAACGTTGCCCATGAAGTTCCCGTTGAGCTGCAGCTTGCGGTCGAGGCAGCCGTGGCATGGATTAACCGCGAGCGGGGTGCCAACTTTCGGATCACCGGGCTCGTGGACGCCGAAGAAGCCGTCCTCCGAGGCACGGTACAGCCCATGGAACTCGGCTTGGTGCTGTGCGACGGCGAGCTCTGCCAGCGCGAG
>JAPPIX010000356.1:11119-23072 GCA_028820495.1 Gammaproteobacteria bacterium | reverse complement strand
CGCCGTCACGCACGTGCCCGTCCCGCTCAGGCTGAAGCATGTTTAGAGGCATGTTCCTGATTTGCGCGTTTGCGCTGGCGCTGCCCGCAGGCGCATACGCCGCCGACGCAGGCGTTGGGCCTGCGCAGGCATCGGCGGAAGCCTCGGCGCGGGTTCGGGAGGATGCCCGACGAGCGGCACTTCGGCGCTGGGAGGACCAGCTTCGCCGCGCAGCGGCCCACGCCGGAATTCTGGACACGCTGTACGCGTCGACGCCCGACCCCGCCGTCCCAGACCACCCCTTCCCGATCCACCAAGCGGTTCGCCGCGCACCACTTGCCACTTTCAAGCACCACGCCGTCGCGGCGGACGCCGCACCGGCCGCAAGCGCCAAGGAGGCCGTCACCCAGCAGGTGTGGCTGTTCCTCGGCGCCTCGGCGGACACCGGGCGGGAGGGCTTCCTGCGGGTGGTGAACCACTCGGCCCGGGCCGGGGAGGTTCGCATCGAGGCGGTGGATGATGCCGGCACGGCGGCGGGACCGGTCACCCTCTCAGTCGGTGCCAGCCAAGCCATTCACCTGAATTCTCTCGATGTGGAGGGCGGCAACGCCAGCAAGGGCCTGCCCGAGGGCTTTGGACCGAGACAAGGGGACTGGCGGCTCACTCTGTCCAGCGACTTGGATCTCGAAGCGCTCTCCTACGTGCGCACCGCCGACGGCTTCGTGACCACCATGCACGACATCGCGCCGACCACGGACGACGGCTCGCATCGGGTGGCGTTCCTGAACCCCGGCAGCAACTTCCGGCAGGAGAGTCATCTTCGGCTGGTCAATCCGGGCGCGGAGGCGGCGACGGTGCGCATCACCAGCACGGACGATGCCGGGCAGCCGGGCGCCGCCGAGGTGACTGCGGAGGTTCCCGCCGGACAGGCGCGGACGTTCACTGCGGCCGAGCTGGAAAGCGGCAACGCTCCCGGCCTCTCCGGCGCGTTGGGCGACGGCACGGGCAAGTGGCGGCTGCGGGTGGAGTCGGGGCGGGACATCGTGGCAATGAGCCTGTTGGCCACCCCCACGGGCCACTTGGCCAACCTATCCGCCTCGCCGCCCGGCCCCGATGCGGAGGGTGCGCACGTGGTGCCGCTGTTCCTGTCGGCGTCGGACCCCTTGGAGCGGCAGGGCTTCCTGCGGGTGGTGAACCGCTCCGACACAGCGGGCACGGTGCGCATCGAGGCGTTCGACCAGTCCAACTTCGCCTACGATCCGGTCACGCTGTCCCTGGAGCCCGGCCAAGCCCGGCACTTCAACTCAACCGACCTGGAGACCGGCAACGCCAGCAAAGGGCTTGCCGGCAGCCTCGGCGCCGGACGCGGCGACTGGCGGCTGGAGCTCACCAGCGACCTGGACATCGAAGCGCTGGCCTACATCCGCACCAAGGACGGCTTCGTGACCTCCATGCACGACCTAACGCCCGCCACCGCGGGCGGCCTGCTGCACCGGGTGGCCTTCTTCAATCCCGGCAGCAACAACCGCCAAGCCAGCCACCTGCTGCTGGTTAACCGGGGGACCGCGGACGCCAAGGCGGCCATCGAGGGCATCGACGACGCCGGCCTGTCGCCGGGCGCGACGGTGCGGGTCCAAGTCCCTGCGGGCAAGGCGGTCTCCTTGGGCTCCAAGGAACTTGAGGAGGGCGGCGGCGGCTTCGAGGGCGCCTTGGGCGACGGCAGGGGCAAGTGGCGGCTTTGGATCACTTCGGATGAGCCGCTGCTGGTGGCGAGCCTTCTGGACACGCCGACCGGACACTTGGCGAACCTCTCCACGGCGCCGGGACGGGACGCAGCCAGGCCTTCCGATTCGGATGCCGAGGCGGAGGCGTTCCACGCCCTGGCCTCGCCGATCGTACAGTCGAAGTGCGTCACTTGCCACGTCGAGGGCGGCGTGTCGGGGAACACGCGGCTGGTGTTCGTCACGGACGCTGACGCCAACCACCTGTCCAAGAACCTCAACGCGTTCAGGAGCCTGCTGGCTGAGTTGGAGGACGGGGCGGAGTACATCCTGGGCAAGATCCAGGGGGTGAGCCACGGCGGCGGGGCGCAGGTGCCTGCGGGAACCGACGAGTTCGCCGACATGGAGCGGTTCCTTGGCCTCTTGGATGGCGGCGGCTCCGGCCCGTCCGCCGGCATCACGCCGGCGACGCTGTTCGACGGGGTGAAGATGGAGCCGTCGCGCAGCACGCTGCGGCGGGCGGCCATCGTGTTCGCGGGGCGCATCCCGACAGATGAGGAGTACGCGTCGATCGAACACGGCGGCATCGCCAGTCTGCGGGCGGCGATCAGGGGGTTGATGACGGGCCCGGGGTTCCACGATTTCTTGATCCGCGGGGCGAACGACCGGCTGTTTACGGACCGGGAAGATCGGGTGATTTCCGAATTCGACCGCTTCGTAGACTTCACCAACAAGCGATATCGACTGGCCGAAGCGGCATACGCCAGCGGTGACTACACGGAGTTGAACGAGTGGGAGCGATCCGTGCAATACGGCGCGATGCGCGCACCCCTCGAACTCATCGCGCGCGTAGCGGAACAGGACCTGCCATACACGGAAATCCTGACGGCCGACTACATTCTGGCGAACCCCCACACAGCTGAAGCCTACGGTGCACCGACTGATTTCAAGAACCCCGAAGACGTTTACGAGTTTCAGCCGTCCGAGATCCTCTCGTACTACCGGGATGGCGAAGAGTTCGAAGTTGAAGACAACCCCGGTATCGGGCAACGTGTGGTGAACACCGGACCTTTGTCGACCGTGTATCCCCATGCCGGAATACTAAATTCCAAGGTTTTTCTGCAACGCTACCCGACCACGCCGACCAACAGGAATCGCGCCCGCTCCCGATGGACGTACTACCATTTCTCGGCTTGGATATCGAAAAGTCAGCGTCGCGCACCACGGACCCGGTGGCCTTAGCGGATACGAACAACCCAACCATGCAAAATCCCGCCTGTACCGTATGCCATACGGTCATGGATCCGGTGGCGGGGGCGTTCCAGAACTACGGTGATGAGGGTTTGTATCGAGATCAATGGGGTGGCAGCGATTCGCTCGACTGGTTCTACAAGGAAGAGTTTCATGTGGCCAGCGAGACGCTGGAGGTCGTCGCTCCAAAGGACGACCCGCATGTCGTGTCGCTGAAAGCAGCACTGAACGGTGGCAACGAGGGGAAGGAGTTGCTGAGGCTCGATCCCCGGTTCGACCCACCTAGGCCGGAGGGCAGCGAAATCTGGTGGCACATGGCGATCGACCACGTGAAGGTCCGGGACGAAAACGGACACGAGGTGCAGCACCTTGAGCTACAGGATGTCGTGGCGGACATGGATCTGTGCGGCAACGAGGACAGTCAGCACGACGACTACTATGTGCCTTGGTTCTGCGGTCAGCGCATTGTTCTCGACGTACCCGGCCCCGGGAACTACGAGGTGGAAATCGTGCTGTGGTTCGACTGGGAGAACCGGCAGGGCGACGAGACCGCACGCCGTCGGCTGCTGGACGCGTCGCTCGGCTGGCACATCGAGGGCGACACTTGGTACCGGGACATGCGCGTCCCTGGATTCGACGGAAAGCGGGCACCTGATGCACGCAACAGCCTGCAGTGGCTGGCTGGAAAGATCGCAGGGGACGACAGGTTCGCCGAGGCGACGGTCAAGTTCTGGTGGCCCGCGATCATGGGACGCGAGGTCGCCGAGCCGCCGGAAGACGGCGGGGACGCGGATTTTGCCGGAAGGCTGCTGGAATCCAACGCCCAGACAGCGGAGGTGGCGCGCCTTGCGCGGGGCTTCCGGCGAGGGTTCGGCGGCGGGCCGCCCTACAACCTCAAGGATCTCCTGGTGGAGGTCGCGCTCTCTCGTTGGTTCCGCGCACAGACGCTCTCGGACGACGATCCGGTTCGAAAGGCGGCCCTCGATGACGTAGGCGCCAGACGCCTTCTGACCCCCGAGGAACTGGCACGCAAGACGCTGGCGTTGACGGGATTCCAGTGGGGACGCCCGAGGATTGGGAGTCAATCCTGGCGCATGCCTCACGAGCGGGAGTGGACCAGCCTGACCGATACGCAAAACGGGTACGGCATGCTCTATGGCGGCATCGACTCGGCAGGAGTGACGGAGCGCGCGACCGACATGACGTCAGTGATGGCGGCAGTCGCCCAACGCCACGCAATCGAGTCAAGCTGCCCGATCGTCATGAAGGACCTGTATCTGCTGCCGGAGTCGGATCGTCGCCTCTTTGGCGGGGTGGACACGTCGATGGCGCCGACCTTCGAGTCCGGCAAGACCTTCGAACTGGAATCGGATGACTGGCACAACAAGGAGGCGCTCACGATGCGCGCCCGCCTTGCCGCAGGTGAGCGAACCGTATGGATCTCGTTCCTGAACGACTTCTGGGACGAGACGGAGGGCGACCGGAATCTCCGGCTCGACCGATTGGAACTCCGCAATTCGGCAGGGGAGACGATCGAGGCGGTCGAGCTGGAGAGCTTGGATCCGCTAGGAGACGGTGAATGCAACCATCCGGTGGGCGACCACTTCGCCCTCCACTGCAACGGCACCCTGTACGTGCCCATTATGGTTCCAGCCGATGGCGAGTACGTCATCGAGGTTTTGGCTTGGGCGGATCAGGGGGGAGACGAGTTGCCCCGGGTCGAGATGATTCTCCATGGGGACACGCAGAGCTCCGTGGGCGCCAAGGCGATCAAGGGCAAGTTGGCGGAGCTTTACGGCACATTGCTCGGCGTCGAGGCAACCGAGGACTCGCCAGATGTGACAGGCGCATATGGCCTGTTCCTGGAGATCTGGCAACGCAGGCGGGAATCCGGGTACGGCGGCTTTTTCGACTGGTCGGAGGGCGTGAACTGCAACTGGGCGAGCGACCAGCACTATCTTGACGGGATCCTGGAGGACGCCTTTGTCTTCCGGGAGGACTGGGGCGATGAATGGGGCGCCCGTGAAGATTGGGATTGGGAGCACATAAACGCGCACTTCGACACCCTCAACTGGGCGGACCCGCAAGCGGTTGCGGAGACTTGGACAGTGGTCCTGGCATACCTGCTGATGGACTACCGCTATCTCTATCTGTGAGGGGAAGACAATGAGACGCCGGACGATGCTCAAGGGGCTTGTTTCGACGGCTGGCTTCGTGGCCGCCGGTTTCCGGCTGCCGCTGGCGCAGGCGGTGGACTACCGCGGGAAACTTTTCGTATTCGTACAGGCGGATGGCGGCTGGGACCCGACCAGCTTTTGCGACCCGAAAACCAACACACCCGGAGAACCGGTGATCAACCACTGGGCGGAGCGCAATGAAATCGAGGAGGCGGGCAACATCCTCTACGCGCAGTTCGCAAACAACGCGGCGTTCTTCGAGAAGTACCACGACCGCATGCTGGTCATCAACGGCGTGGACGCGCAGACAAACTCGCACACGGTCGGGGTGGTGCATAACTGGAGCGGGCGCAATTCCGAAGGCTATCCGGCCATGACGGCACTGCTTGCAGCCCGCTTCGGGTCCGACATGCCGGTGGCGTACCTCAGCTTCGGTGGGTACTCGGACACGGGCGGCGTGGCGCGCTACACGCGGCTGAACAACGCGAGCCTCCTGCGCAACATCGCGCGGCCGACTGTCTCGGAATACGATGCGGAAAGGCGCCACATGGACGATGCGGACTGGACGGCGGTGCGCAGAAGGCTGGCCTTGGATGCCGAGCGACGCACGGTGGAACCGAATGTCCTGCCGGGCGATGCGTTCAACCGCAGGCTGTACCAAACGGCGTTCGCGTCAACCGAGGGCTTGACGGCTTACGCCGACGCCATACCGCCGGAAGATGAGCTGGAGCAATGGATTGAGCACGAAACGCCCAGAGGCAACATGTTCTGGAGCGACCTGCGCCGACAAGCCCAATTGACCATGTTGGCGTTCAAGACGGGCGTGGCGGTGAGCGCGGACCTGTTCCTGGGCGGCTTCGACACGCACGCGACCCACGATCCCGACCACGAATGGCTGCTCAGCAACCTGACCGACGGCGTGGACTACCTGTGGGACTACGCGGAGCAGCACGGGGTGGCCGACCGCATGGTCGTGGTGATCGGCTCGGACTTCGGCCGCACGAACTTCTACAACTCGCAGGACGGCAAGGACCACTGGCCGATCGGCAGCTACGTGATCATGGAGAAGAACCAGCCTTGGACCAACCGCGTGGTCGGCGAGACCGACGGCCTGCACTTCGCGCAGCGGATCAACCCGCGGACGCTCAAGCGCGACGACACCAACGGCACGATCATCTACCCGAAGCATGTGCATAAGGCGCTGCGGCGGTACCTAGGCAACAACTCGTCGGGCGCCAGAAGGTTCCCATTCAACAACACGGAGGATTTCGCGTTCTTCGGGTAGTAGTGAGGCCGGCGAGGCCATGGATCTTCGCTAACCGTATCTGAGCGACGACGCTAGTTCGTGGGGATGCGAGCTAGCTGCGGCTCAGCGACCGTACAGGCTTTCCTGACGCACTGCTTGGACGAAAGACAGGACGGGCTGACGGACACTATCGACTAAGGAGGGAGTTGCGGATGGCTAGGACAATTTCTTTGGTGGTCGAACGAGCCAAACGCTTGGTTGTCGGCGCTACGAGTTACGGCGGGCAACTTGTCGTTGTTGTGGTAGCTGTTGCAGCGCTAACTGCTTTGGCGATTGGACCACCGCTGTTGATCTACTTCGTTGCGCCGAATGAGGCGGATTTGGCCAGATGGATTCAAAGCGAGCAAGGCATCGCAGAGTTTGTCGCCCTCGTCGCGGGCTTGGGGGCGATCTCATACATGTTTACCAAAGGAGCTGACGGGGTTCTAAGAGGACTCAAGGCAATCGGATCGGAGATGGTAGGCACCATAAAGGGTCCGTGGAAAGGTGGATTCGAAGGGCTTCATCAGGGTGTGAAGACGAGGTGCTTAGGGTTAATGAGCGCAATGAGTGCGAGCATTATGTTGGTGGTAGCCCTCCTCCTGCTGTCAGCGGCCATCGTAATCGGGAGAGTCGTTGTTGGCATCGTGGATGGCGGCGCCAGAGACCCTCGGATCGTTACCGTGGACCTTATCGGGACAGCAACACCCGCTGAGATCGTAGAGGTGAACGGGAAGCTGAAGACCATCACCATTTTCGGAAATGACAGCACACCGATTGCTAAGGTTAGCATCATGGACACCGAGGATTTGGCTGGTGTTGTTTTGCGTAATGACAGCAAGGACGTGTTGCCGGTTGGTACCGACCTTGACCACAAGCTAGACAGGTTGTTGAGCAACGTTGAGAAGCTGGACTCCGATGCGACAAAGGACTTTGGGATTCTGCTAAAGTCGCTGGAGTCGAACTTCGCGGAGATGGAAGGCCACCTGGATCGACATCGCGATCAGATTGTCAGCAAGGTGCAAACTGCACAAGATGGTCTTGTTCAGAACGAACGCCACTTCGGCCAAGGCAATCTTCTGCGCACGGACGATAGGGAAAACTAGGACACACGCTGTTTCCGTCCCAATGTAGATATCGAAGGGCTTCTGTGTACGTGGACCCAAGGCGTTGGAGCACAATCAAGATATGGAAATGACAGTGACACGGATGAAGGCCGACTTCGAGTCCGAATGGGTGCTGATCGGCGCTCCTGAGACGGACAAAGCACTCAACGTTCTAGGCGGCACTGTGCTTCACCACAGCAAGGATCGCGACGAGGTTTACCGCAGGGCGATTTCGTTGCGCCCAGCGCGAGCGGCCATTGTATGTACGGGCGCCATACCCAAAGGGACCGCAATCATCTTGTGAGCCACTCGTTCGACACCAGCCGGGGAGTCATCGTTGTTTCTGCCGAGCTGTTTGGCCCAACGGGAAGCGTGTAGCCACCTTCGGCTGGCACCCAACAACGCGCTGCTCACCACTGATTTGACAGCGGCATCAAGGAAAAACATGGAAACCCGGCGACCAACTCACACGTCGAAGAGAGCGGCTATTCCCGCACCGTGGAACCCAAAACAGGGTCCATCAAGTTTGTATCCGACTGATCCGACCATCTGAAAGGCGGTCCAGGAAACGCAATCTCGTAGCGCAGCCCGCGCCCCCGCCCACGGGAAACCAGTGCGCCCATGTCGCGTAGCGCAGCCAGATCACGGGTGGCGGTCGCTGGCGAACACTTGGCGATGGAGACGTAGTTTTTCGCAGACAACCCGCCTGCGAACCCAGCTCTACCCTCCGCAAAAACACGGGCGATCGCCTTGCGCTGACGCTCGTTCAGCCGCTCGTCGTAGCGGTCATGGAACCGGGTCTTGTTCAGAACGAAGGCCACTTCAGCCAAGGCGATCTCCTGCGCGCGGACGATTACCTTGGTGAAGTAGTCAAGGAACCGGCTCAGGTCGAGGCTGCCCCGGCCCACCGCTTCGAGCGCACCGTAGTAGCCGTCTCGATCCCCATTGATGGCGGTTGCCAAACACGCCAGCGTCGGTCGGCCAAGGGACTGTGAAAGGGCATGGTCCGAAATCGCGCGCCCCACCCGCCCGTTGCCGTCCTCGAATGGGTGGATCTTCTCGAACCAGACGTGCGCGACGGCCGCGCGAACGGGCCCAGGGGGGTTTCCGCTTTCACCGTTGTACCAATCCAGGAACCGCTCCATTTCAACAGGCACAGCTGCGGAAGGCGGCGCTTCGTAGTGGACGGTGCGGGGCCGGCCAACGTACCGACCGCTGACGATTTGCATGGGCTCGGGATGGTTGCGGTAGGCTCCGCGCATGATGGTGCTGGTGATTCGGTGGACGACAACCAGCGATTGCCATTGGCCCAGCGTCTCGTGCGACAGCGGAAGATGCCAGTTGCGGCGAACATCGACGATCAGTTCGGTGGCCCCAACCGCCCGGTCATCGTGTTGGTGGCCGCTGACGACCTGGCCGAAGTGTCTGAGCAATGACGAACGGACGGAGTCGCGATCCAGGTTCTCGCCCTCTATCGCGCTTGTCGCGATCACTTCGGATAGCATCAATGCGACTTGCGCGTCGGTCTGATAGGCGCCGGAAAGCGCCTCAAACCTCCCGGAAAGGCGTTCGGCCGCACGATGAAACGCCTCGACGCGTTCCGGGAATGCGGATGGGTCGAAGATGAAATTCGGCCAATCGGGATGTTGCCAGACCCACATGTGAGGCGATTGTACCAGCCAATCGCCTCAAAAACGGTGGAATTTTGATTTGATTGTAGCGTGCAATCCGATCACGCCCTGCTTAGCACCGACGGTGGCCAAGTGGCGAGCGGGGCCATAGGGTTTGGGGACACACAAGAATCCACAAAGGGAATGCCTCTAAGAAGTGGTATGTTAGGCGGATGATGGGTAGCCAAGCAGGATATCCGAACACCGCTGCTTGCACAGGGGCGCACTCACAGTGAGGCGCAAGCTGCCGGTTGGCATCCAAACCTTCCGTAAAATGCGGGAGGATGGCGCCTACTACGTTGACAAGACGCCGTTCATAGACCACCTGCTCAAGGACGGCACCCACTTCTTCCTCTCCCGCCCCCGGCGGTTCGGCAAGAGCCTGTTCCTGGACACGCTCAAGGAGTTGTTCGAGGGCAGCCAAGCACTCTTCAATGGGTTGGCGATCTACGACAAGTGGGATTGGTCGGAGCGCCATCCTGTGGTTCGGCTCGACTTCAGCCGCGGCGACTTCACCATGCCTGGATATCTGCACGCCAATGTGATGGCGCAGCTAGACAGCCAAGAGCAGGCACACGGGGTGGTGGGCCGGTATGAGACCGCGCCGGAGCGTCTGGGCCACCTGTTGGAGGCGTTGCACGAACGCGACGGCCTGCGCGCGGTCCTGCTCATCGACGAGTACGACCGGCCAATGCTGGAGGTGCTTGAGGATCCCGATCTGGCGCGCGCCAACCGGGGCTACCTGCGCGGCCTGTACGCCAACGTGAAGTACGCGGACGCCCACATCCGATTCAGCTTCATCACGGGCGTGAGCAAGTTTTCAAAAGTGAGCCTGTTCTCGGGGTTGAACAACCTCAAAGACATCACGCTGGACCCCCGCTACTCCAGTATCTGCGGCTACACGGAGACTGACCTCGACGCAGTGTTCTCGCCAGAGTTGCAAGGTCTTGACCGCGGAGATATCCGCGAATGGTACAACGGCTATTGCTGGCTGGGCACGGAGCGGGTTTACAACCCCTTCGACATCCTGCTGCTGTTCGACAGCCGCACGTTCAAGCCCCACTGGTTCGAGACGGGCACGCCTGCGTTCCTAGTCGAGACGCTGTTCCGACGGCAGGTGCGCTCGGTGGGTCTGGACGGCATGCTCGCCAGCGATGAGCTCCTATCGGCGTTTGACGTGGACGCCATTGCCACGGAGGCGCTGCTTTTCCAAACTGGCTACCTGACGATCCTGCGAGAGGAGCGGCGCGCCGGGGAAACCTTCTACCGCCTCGGCTACCCGAACCGGGAGGTTCGCCAAGGCCTCAACCGCAGTCTGCTCAGCCACATGGTCGGGGATGCCTCCCGGCGCACAGTGCACAGCGCCCGGCTCTACGACCTGTTGCTGGCCGACGACCTCGACGGCCTGCGCGACCTGTTCCACGCCTTCTACGCCAGCATTCCCCACCAGTGGTACACCAACAACGACATCGCCAACTACGAGGGCTTCTACGCCAGCGTGTTCTATTCGTACTTTGCGGGTCTGGGACTGGACGTGACGGTGGAGGACAGCACCAGCCGCGGCCGGCTGGACATGGCCCTGCGCTTCGAGGACCGGGCCTACGTATTCGAGTTCAAGGTGGTGGAGCAGGCGGGCGAAGGGGCGGCCATGGCCCAGCTCAGGCAGCGGGACTACGCAGACAAGTATCGGGACGCAGGCGGCGCCGTCCGCCTGGTGGCGGTGGAGTTCAGCAGCGAGGCGCACAACATCGCATCCTTCGAGACGGCGCTCGTTTGAGGGCATGCTGTCGAGCGTCCCACCGGCGGCAGTCTGGCTCTTGTCGATCATGGCGCTGTCGGGCGCTTGGTCCCACCACGGCCATGCTGGGGACCGCCAGGACGGTGACAGCGTAGAAACGGCACCGGAAAGGACCGGCAACGAACTGGTGGACCGCTGCAACCTGTGCCACGGCGACAAGGGCCAGAGCGACACGTCGGACATCCCCTCAATCGGTGGATTCACGGGCTTCGCCATCATGGAGTTGTTCAACACTTACCGCCTCGGCCTGCGGAAGGCCCGTTCCCTCGCCCTACCCGGCGGGACGGAGACCAACATGGAGGAGGTCGTAAACTCGCTTTCCGAAGAGGATGAGTGGACGGTGTCGGCCTACTTCTCCAAGCAACGGTGGCGTCCGCCAGAACAGCCGTTTGATGCCAATTTGGCTGCGCTTGGCGCGCAAATTCACGAGGAACGGCGTGACAACTGCCATCATGACGGCGGGCGGGACCCGGAATTCGACCTGCCCATCACGGCAGGCCAGTGGCGGGAGTACCTGGTGGCGGAGTTCGAAAACTTCGACAACGGGCGGCGGAAGATGCCGGAGAAGATGAAGAGGAAGTACGACACGCTCACGGCGGCGGACAAGCGGGCGATCATCGAGCTGTATGTGAGTGCTGGCAAGTATCGGGAATGATAGGTTGGACGGGATTGGGGTCGCGGTTTCTCTCGGCGAGCGCCTTCGCTGCGCTGACGCGCGGGGACGGGTCTTCCGTATTTGCAGATGCGAGGGCGGGACGCCCTCGGTCCAGGGAACCCGCCTGGAGCAGAGCCAAGTCGAAGGCAAGATGCCCTCGGTCCGGTGGACGGCGCCGGATTCAGGCGTGGACCCTTGGAGCGAGGGCATCTTGCCCTCGATGGAGTCCACGAGGTTCCATCCGAGCGTGAGGGCACTGCTGAACTCGGTCCGGGGGATGACATCGGGTTCAGGCGTGGACCTTCGGAGCG
>JAPPIX010000356.1:0-11019 GCA_028820495.1 Gammaproteobacteria bacterium | reverse complement strand
GGGGGATGACATCGGGTTCAGGCGTGGACCTTCGGAGCGAGGGCATCTTGCCCTCAATGGAGTCCACGAGGTTCCATCCGAGCGTGAGGGCGCTGCTGAACTCGGTCCGGGGGATGACATCGGGTTCAGGCGTGGACCTTCGGAGCGAGGGCATCTTGCCCTCGATGGAGTCCACGAGGTTCCATCTGGACGTAAGGGCACTGCTGAACCGGATGGCGGTGATTGGCTTGTTGATTTGCGCAAGCGGGCCAGCAGCGGCGGCAGCGGTCGATCGCGATGGCTATCTGGTGGACAAACTGGCTGCGGGAGACTATTCCCGGCGGGGGGCGGACACCTGCTTGGGGTGCCATGACGAAAGTGAGCAGTTCCCCACCAATGCCCTGTTTGAGACCGTGCACGGGCATCCTGGCATGGACGGGTCGCCATTCATGCCGGGGTCGTCAGCATCGTTCCCTGCCGGGCTGCAGTGCGAAGCCTGCCACGGCCCAATTGGCGAGCACGGGCAGCGCATTCTGCCGCATGGCGCCGTGCGGGAACCTATCGTCAACTTTGGGCGCAGGGGCAATGCGCCGACGGACTTGCAGAACCACTTCTGCCTCGCGTGCCATGAGGACTACGACCGCAGCCGTTGGGCGGGGAGCGCGCACGAGCAGGGCGACGTGGCCTGCGCCGACTGCCATCGCATCCACAGCCGGGCCGATCCGGTGCGGCTGCAAGCCGGGCAGGCGGCGGTCTGCCTGGACTGCCATCAGCAGGTGCGGGCGGACCTGCTGAAGCTGTCCTCCCACCCCATGCGTGACCACCAGCTTGCCTGCCGAGACTGCCACGACCCGCACGGCGGTTCGGGCACAGGGGATGCCTTGGTCCGTGAGCCGTCGATCAACCAAGCCTGCTATAGATGCCATGCGGAGAAACAGGGACCGTTTCTCTGGGAGCATCCGCCGGCCAGCGAGGACTGCGGCATCTGCCATCTGCCGCATGGCTCCAACCAGCCCGCGCTGCTAGTGCGGCGGGCGCCGCAACTGTGCCAAGCCTGCCACTCATCCGTGGGCCACCGCAGCCTGCCGCAACTGGCCGACCGACTGCCGTCGGACCCGGGCGCCGAGTTTCTGTTCGCCAACGCCTGCCTGAACTGCCATGCGCAAGTGCATGGCTCGAATCATCCCTCGGGCAATCTGCTGCGCCGGTGAGCAGGCCTGGAAGCAAGCGGTTGTGGCCAATGGCGCGGCGGAACCGATCCCCTGCGCGGTTGCGGGGTTGGAGCGTCTTGTGCGGCGTCTCCCTTGCCCTCCTCTTCGCGCCCCACTCCGCCGCGCCCGCTGAATTCACGGTGAACTACGCCAATGCGGACACGCGGCGCTGGTCGTGCCGCCTGTGCGATTTCGACAAGGCCCACGCTCACGGCGGAACCTTGGCTGCCGGGGTTATCAGCGCTGCCAAGGGGGAAATGCGCTTTGGCCGCGACAACGGCATTGATCGTTCTGGAAGCTATCTTGACCTCAACGCCGACTACCGCCTGAGCACGAAAACCGGCTGGCTGCTGGAGTTCGCGGGCCGCAACTTAGGGCTGAAGTCCCGCGATGCGGCGTTGCGGATTCACAAGCCCCGCCGCTACGGCGTGCGGGTGCAGCATCGAGAAATCCCGCGCAACATCGCCCGGGACGGGCGCTCACCCTTCATGGGCAGCGAAACGCTGTCCTTGCCCAACAACTGGGTTCCGGCGCACAGTACCCAAGGCATGACGCACTGGACGGCGGGCAGCAACTCCGTCGAACTGGCCACCGAGCGCAGCCGGTCGGATATTGGAGCTTGGTTCAGCCTAACGCCGGGGCTGACCTTCAAGACGGGCTACTTTCGGGAACGGAAGCAGGGCATCAAGGAGGTTTTTCGCGACTCGTTCTACCAAGCTACGGCCCTGCCGGCCCCCATCGACTACCGTGTCGAAGGCACGGAAACGGGGCTGCACTACGCGAATTCCACGACCTCGATGGCCTTGCGGTACACCAGCCGGCAATTCACCAATGATGCGGTGGCATTGGAGTGGCAGAACCCCTACGCGGGTTCCGTGGCCTTGGGCCGCAGCGCCGCGCCGCCGGGCAACGAGTCGAAAACGCTGTCCTTCGCATCCCGGCTGCGCGTGGGCCGCCGCGCGACGCTGAATGCCACCATTGCCCGGAACGAGGCCAGCCAAAACACGTCCTTCCTGCCGCCCACCACCAACCCATCCATTGACGTGGAGCCCATCGACCAATCCGGTCTCAACGCCAAGCGGAAGTCGCTGAGCGGCGCGGTCAATCTCGTCATTCGCGCCACGCCCCGGCTGCGGGTGAGCGTCGCCCACGTCGAGGCCAAACGCCGCGACCGGCGGCGGATGCTCGCCTTGACGCCGGTGTTGGGCGACCTGTTCGCAACCCCGGAGATCGTTGCCCAAGGCTACAGCTACAAGCGTTCCAAGACCGACATCGCGTTTCGCTACCGGCTGCCCGCAAGGCTGCGGGTGGCGGCGGGCTTTCGCCGTCTCGACCACAGCCGTTCTAATCTGGAGATTGCCAGCAACGAGGAGAACCGAGCCTGGTCCGAGGTCTCCGGCGAACTCGGTGCCGGTTGGCGGATTCGGGTGCGCCACGACAGCGCCGACCGGGACGCCGCCAGGTTCGAGCCCAACACCCTCAACAACCCGCTAACGCGGCGCTTCCACCAAGCCGAGCGCCATGACCGCGAATGGAGCGGCGGGGTGCGCTATGACTCACCCACCAGCGGCTTCTCCGCGGGCTTCGAGGCCAACCATCGCAAGCACGGCTATCCCCAATCGCCCTTGGGCCTGCAGCGCGACGCCACCACTGGTTGGCTGGTCGATGCGGGCTACGCCGCCGGGAGCACAGTTGCGCTGTCCGGTTTCTACGGCGTGCAGACCCGGGAGTCGAAAACCGCTGGCAGCGTTGGTCTTTCAACGCGGGACTGGCTCTACGACACCGAAGACACCGTCACCACCGCCGGAGCGCGCCTCAAGCTGAACGGCTTCCTGTACCCTGCCCTTGACCTGACCTTGGACTACGCCCACTCCAACGGCGCCGGCGACTACGCCACCACCTTCGACGATCAGCGTTCGAGTTTCCCAAGCCTAATCTCCCGCCACCGTTCGGTGGACGCCCGCCTGCGCTACGCTTGGCGACCGCGCACCGCCTTGGTTCTGCGCTACCGCTTCGAGAACTACCGCGCCGCCGACTGGGCCATCGACGGCTTGGTCCAGGACAGCATCCGCAACGTGCTCACCTTCGGCCGTTCCAGCCCCAGATACGGCAACCACCTGATCGCCCTGTCGATGGAGGCGAAGTTGTAGGCAATGGGTCGCTCCAACGCAGGATTCCAATCCGAGGGCGGGACGCCCTCACTCCGAGGCTACCGCTCCGGAGCGAGCAACCACCTGATCGCCCTGTCGGTGGAGGCGAAGCTGTAGCGCCTGCTGGTCGGCGCTCTGACGAACTCCAGATAAGGGCGTCCCGCCCTCAATGGACTTCCCCGGTTCATTTCGAGGGCAAGATGCCCTCGCTCCGACAAAGTGAGAATTGCTGAATCCCAACCGAGGAACTTGAAACGCGGCTAAGCCGGTGACACCATAGCCTGCCATTGGGGGATGAAGTATTGAGCGAATACCAATACTACGAGTTTCAGGCCATCGACAGGCCGTTGGACGAAGCGGACCGGGAGGCGCTTCGGAGCTTGTCCACGCGGGCGCAGATCACCGCGACCAGCTTCACCAACCATTACGAGTGGGGAGACTTCAAGGGTTCCCCTCGCAAGCTCATGGAACGCTGGTTCGACCTCCATGTTTACCTAGCCAACTGGGGAACGCACCAGTTGATGATCCGGTTGCCCAAGCGGCTGGTCGATCACGACTGGCTTGACGCTTTGATGATGTGCACGGACTTAATGCAAATCATCAAAGCCAAGGACAACTTGATCCTCAACCTCTGCGACGATGGCGAGGACGCCTTGGACTACGATTGGGACGACGGTTCAGGCTGGCTCGGCGCACTGGCGCCACTGCGAGCCGATCTGCTGTCCGGCGACTGGCGGCTTGCCTACCTCGTATGGCTGACGGGCGTGGAGAACGGCAACGTCCGCGACGAGGCGCTGGAGCCGCTGCCGGGCATCGCGCCCCTGAATGGCGGCCTATCGGCCTTTGCGGACTTTTTCCGAATTGACTCCGACCTCGTGCAGGCGGCTGCGGAAGGGCCCGGCGCAGCGACCCATATCGACATCTCCCCGGAATCGCTTCGCGCCTTCGTCAAGTCCATTCCCGCACTTGAGCAGACAGCGTTGCTGCAGCGCGTCGCCGAAGGCGACCCGCATGTGGCAGCGGATTTGCGGAGCCGGTTCCGAAAGGCCGCGTCAAGGCAAGACCCTCCAATGTCACACACCCTCCGATCTGCGGCCGAACTGCGAGATCGCGCAACGGCCATAGAAACGGCCCGCAAGGCCGCCGCTGCGGAACGCCGGAAAGCCGAACGGCTGAAGCAGGAGCAGTTGGCAGAGCGGGCAAAGCAGGCACGGCTAACAGCGCTCCGTAAGCGGGGAGCGGATGTCTGGCAGGAAGTCGAAACCGAAGTCCAACGGCGCAACGCTTCGGGCTACGACCGTGCGGCCACCTTGATTTTCGATCTGCGCACGGTGGCGGATGAAGACGGCGCGATGGCCGAATTCGCCAATCGCCTGAACGCGCTGCGCAAGCGCCACGAGCGCAAGCAGCGCTTCATCGAGAGGTTGGGCACGTTGACCTAAAGCCACAGTCCTATCGCCAAACAGTGGGTGGTAGGATGTTGCAGAGCAGCAAACCGGCATACGGGGATGGCTCCAGCAATTCTCATTTTGGCTTTTTCGTTGGGTCAAGCGAAGCTCCCCGGAGCGAGGGCGTCCCGCCCTCGATGGAATTCCCCGGTTCATTTCGAGGGCAAGATGCCCTCGCTCCGAAAAAATGAGACTCGCTGGGGATGGCTCAATGAGGGTTGACGGCTTATGACCCAACGCTTCGCCACCGACATTCTGATCATTGGCGGCGGCGCCGCGGGGCTGTCCACGGCATTGAGCCTGGCACCGGACGCGCGGGTGACCGTGCTCTGCAAGGACCGCGCCGAGGCCAGCGCCTCCCAGTGGGCGCAGGGTGGCGTGGCGGCGGTGACTGACCCGGAAGACAGCATCGAGGCCCACGGCAGGGACACCATCACCGCCGGGGCCGGGCTGTGTGATGAGGAGATCGTTCACTTCACGGTCTCCCAAGCGTGCCGGGCGGTCAATCGCCTGCGCAGCCGGGGCGTCACCTTCGACTCCGTGGGCAACGAGCTGGACCTGACCCGCGAAGGCGGCCACTCATTTCGGCGCATCCTGCACGTGGCGGATGCCACCGGGGCGGCCGTGGTGGCCACGCTGACCGAGAGTGCGCTGGACCATCCCAACATCGAGCTGTTCAACGACCGGGTAGCCATCGACCTGATCAACCTGAGCAAGCTCGGCCGTCACGGCAACCGCTGCGCCGGGGCTTACGTGCTCAACCGCAGCACCGGGCGCGTTGAAGTGTTCCAAGCCCGTTACGTGGTGCTGGCCACCGGCGGCGCCAGCAAGGTGTATCTGTACACCAGCAACCCGGACGGCTCCACCGGCGACGGCATCGCCATGGCTTGGCGAGTGGGCTGCCGCATCGCCAACATGGAGTTCATCCAGTTCCACCCCACCTGCCTCTACCACCCGCACGCCAAGTCGTTCCTGATCTCCGAAGCCGTGCGCGGCGAGGGCGGCGTGCTGACGCTGCGGGACGGCACCCGCTTCATGCCCAATTTTGATTCCCGGGCGGAGCTCGCGCCGCGAGACATCGTGGCCCGGGCCATCGACCATGAGATGAAGCGCTTAGGCGCGGACAGCGTCTATATCGACATCAGCCACCGCCCCAAGGACTTCATCGAGGAGCGCTTCCCCACCATCGCCCGGCGCTGCCGGGAATTTGGCTATGACATCACGCGGGAGGCTGTGCCCGTGGTGCCCGCTGCCCACTACACTTGCGGCGGTGTGGTGGTTGACAAGACTGGCCGCACCGACATCCCTGGCCTCTACGCCATCGGCGAAGTGAGCTGCACGGGCCTGCATGGCGCCAATCGACTGGCCAGCAACTCCCTGCTCGAATGCCTGGTGTTCGCCGACGCCGCCGCCGAAGCCATTCGCGCGCAGCTCGACCGCCCCCACACCCCTGTCGAGGCCCCCCACTGGGACGAAAGCCAAGTCACGGATTCCGACGAGGACGTGGTAATCGCCCACAACTGGGACGAACTGCGCCGCTTCATGTGGGACTACGTGGGCATCGTGCGCACCAACAAACGCCTGCAGCGGGCCTTGCATCGGGTAAGCCTGCTCAAGCAGGAGGTCCACGAATACTACAGCCACTACCGGGTGAGCAACGACCTCATCGAGCTGCGCAACCTGATAGACGTGGCCGATCTCATCATCCGCTCCGCACTGCTGCGCCACGAGAGCCGTGGCCTGCACTTTAACTTGGACTACCCGGAAACGCTGGCCGAAGCCAAGGACACGATCCTGTTCCCCGGTTCGGTTGAGCATCTCGACTTGATGCGGCCCTACGCGGAACGACGGTAGCTACGGTTCCTCCGAACAAGCGGCCTTCAAGGCCCTGCGCAATCGGGCGAAGGCTTCGGCGCTCACTTCGTCGCGATAGACCCGTGCGGTTCGGCCCCAGAACCTGGCAGGCCCACCACTCCAGGTGACGGCAAAGCGGGAGAGGCGCACCCAACGCACCGGTTGGGGGAATTCCAAGTCGATCTTCGCAGCCGGGCGCAGCAGCCACAGCCAGAGCGCCATCAGCGCCGCTCCGGCGTTGCCGAACCAGATCCAGCCACCAGCCACCGCGACCGCCAATTGGGCAACCCAAGCAAGCCAACGCAAGCGGGCGGGCATCAATGTCACGCCTGCTCCGAGTCGAAGCGCCGGATCAGGCCGACAATGCGAGCCATGTGCGGCTCGGAAGGTTCGGACCGGCCCTGCAGCCAATCGTGGAGCTGCCAGTCCTCCATCTCCAAGAGCTGGGCGTAGGCTTGCCGGTCGGCCTCTGGCAACGCCTCGAAGCAGCGCTCGAAGAACGGCACCAGCTTGAGCTCGACTTCGGCCAAGCCCCGCCGGCTGCGCCAGTAAAGCGCGCCGCTGGACCGGTCCTTGTGCACACCCAAACTTCCCTCCACAACTGCCTGGAAACCCATCGGAACACCCCGCATTGAGCTGGCGCGGAGTTTCGCGCCAGCGAAACTCAAACGAACTTTTGCCCCAAGGCCAAAGTTCGCCTCGACAGCAGGCTCAAAGCGGGCAACAATCCTGCCTCAGCTTGCAACCACCGGGCAATGGTCATGGTCGGCAATCCGCCGCAGACATCTCGCACATCCACAGCCGGAAACGCCGAAGGGAAAACCGGCACGCTGGCGCTTGACGACTTGGGCGTGCTCACCTTCGACGGCCCGGACTCGGCATCTTTTCTGCAAGGCTACCTCACCATCGACCTGGATGCCCTTGGCAGCGAGCCAGCTTTCACCGCAATGTGCAACATCAAGGGTCGGACTGTCTTGACCGGCTACGCATGGCGTGAGGGCGAACGGGTGACGCTCATTGTCCACCAGAGCCTCTGCGCCCTAGCGCTGTCCTTCCTAGCGCCCTATCTGGCGTTCTCGAAAACCCAGGCCAGTGACGCAACGGCGCACTGCACCCTGATAGGCGCCTTGGGCTTAAACCTTCCCGCACCCGCACACATCCTCGATGCGGAACGCCAGATCATGGTCCTGCATGGCGAGGACATCAATCAAGCTCAGGGGCTCTTGGCGTCAGGACCAACGCTCGACGCAAGCGACTGGCGCAACGCCACGATAGCCAAGCGGGAAGTTTGGCTCGAAACGGCCACCTCCGGGTTTTTCCTGCCGCAGATGCTGGCGCTTGATGAACTCGGCGCGGTGAGCTTCACCAAGGGCTGCTATCTCGGCCAGGAAATCGTAGCCCGCGCCCAGCACCGGGGCGAGGTCAAGCGGCAACTGAAAACGCTCGCTTGGACGAACGAGGAACCCCACATCGGTGCCGAGTTGCGCGGCATCAACGGCCACGCAGCAGGGGTCGTGGTTGCGACTGCGGCGGAATCCGCAAGTGAAGGCGCGGCGCTCGCCGTAATGGGCCGTCACGCCATCGAGCCGTTCACGATCAAGAGCAGCGCGAGCGTTTTGCGAACGATTAGCACCCTCTAGCCTGAACTTTGACCCACCTAGTCGTTAATCGCGCATTGGTTGACAGCACAGGCACCTCACCAGATACCTCGCTGATGCCTTTTCCGCAGCCAAACGTGTCGATGTAATCGAGTTTCATCGACACGTTTGATTGAAATGTCGATGGAATCGACATGTTCAACAAGATCAGTTCAAAGCCCTCGCCCCGAAGCGGGACGCTCGTTTCAGGCAGGATTCCGGAGCGAGGGCGTCCCGCCCTCGATTGGGCCGTCGGAATGCGCTAACCTGCTTTCAAGATCCGCCGCAAACACCTTGTGGGGAGCGCTGCCAATCCCCTCGTGAAGAGCTTCCAGCGCCTCAGCGATTTGGTTGTTCAGCAACGCAGGGACGGCCAAGCAGAGGCCGGGAAACAGGGTGCTGTGAATGAGGCCCTTCGAGTCGGGCAGCTTCGGCTCAAATTGGCCGCTGGCCAATTCAAACCAGTCGATGCGTTTATCGAGCGTACGCCAAACAACGTACTCGCGCACACCGTTACGCCAGTAGGCGTGAAACTTTCTCTGCAGGTCGCGAGTAGCACTGCTCGCTGCGACTTCCAAGACCAACTCCGGCGCACCGGCAATGTAGCCATCCTTATCAACGTGAGACTGGCCGTCGGCAGCCGCTTCGATGAGCAAGGCTACATCGGGCTGCGGTTCGTTGTTCCGGTCGAGCCGCACGGTGGGGTCAACGACCGCGCAAACTCCAGGTGTGTAGGCCGCATAGGTGAATAGGATGCCGGAAACCAAGGAGTGGGGGCGACCGTGGGTATAGAATCCCACCGGCTCCCGCACTTGGGTGACTCCTTCGACCAGTTCCGCCTTCTTGATGTGCGGATTCGCCAAGTAGCGACGTTCAAATTCGGGGCGCGTCAGCCGATCGCCGGTCCTCAGCGGCAACGCGGGAGGAACCGACTGTGCCTGCTTGGGTTGTGCATCGCTGGCTGAACCCTCAACTTGACGACGGCGCACGGTGGTTCTCCATGGATCTCGACTTAGAGGACATCATATCGCAAGCTCGGATGGAGAGCCCTCTTGGATTTGCCCCTGCCGACCGAAATCGAAACACCGGTGCTCCACATACGGCGAATGGCGGGGCGCCGAGGCCGCTAAAAGAACACGAACGACCGAACCACGACGTTCTTCCTGCACGGCGCATCGACCGGTGCGGTGGGGTCAACGCAGGCGCTGTGGAAGGACCAGCGCGAGACCGATCCATCGGTGACGGAGTCGTAGCACTTGAGCATCGAAACCTCCGTAGGAGTCTGCTGCGGCACCCAATACCAGTCGTGTTCAGGACGGTAGGTGAAACGGGTGGTCTCCCCCACGCGGTCGTCGTAGATGCGGTAGTTGGTGATGTAGGGCTGGTCGGCGAACGACGGCCAGGCGCAGAGCACGAAGGGGTTCTGGCGCACCGTTTCCATCGGCTTGGCGAGATTGATCGACATGAACCGGCGCGACATCTTGGCGTCGGCCTCCCGTTCCGTGTAGTGCTGCTCGCGCCCGAAGTTGCGCAGATTCTGGGTCAGCAGCTCGCGGCAGCGGACGCGGCCGCTGTTGTCATTCAGGTCGTTATGCACGAGGTTGGCGTAGCCGCGGTTCACGCCGGGATCCTTGTTGTCCTGGTCTTCAATGACATCACCCTGATAGTCCTTGTCGAACACGTCGTGGTTGTAGACGAGCGCGTCGGTAGCGCCGGGGAAGAAATCGACAAGCAGCTTCTCCATTTCCGGGTAGAACACCCGCTCCACCTCGTGGGCGTCGTAGAAATTCCCGCACTTCGATTCGCAGTGAGCCAGCGAGACGCCGAGCCGGTCCATGCATTCAGGGCTGTAGGGCGACAGTCCGGGGCAATACTCCTCGATGCGCCGAGCGTCGCGCAGCACTTGCGGAAAGTAGAGGCAGAGCCGATTGATGTTCCGCTCGTCCTGCCGCAAGGCCTTTGCCTCCGCCTGCCGCCCGGCATCCAGCCAAAGAGCGTTGGAGGAGACTACGGAGTAGGACGGCTGCTCGTGAATGCTGTACCGCAACGGCAGCACCACCCCGCCTTCCGGGGCCGTGATGTTGTTCGCTCGAATGTAGTCCAAGCACTCTTCGTAGCGGCGAAACCCAAGTCCCCGCTGGGTCTCGATTGGGCCCGGGGGCGCGTTTTCAATCGTTTCGATGAGGACCTGGCCCTCGCCTTGGGCAATCTGGGCCAGCGCCGCCTCGGTCGCCGCCGCGGTTCCAGCGTCCCCATTCCGATTCAGTGACGCATAGGACCGGCCACGGTTTGCGGCGATGGGCGGCGGCTGCCCATCCGTGAGCTGAAACGGGGGCACATAGACCGGCGCAACGGGGCTGGCAATGGCTTCGGCTGGATTCATTGGGCTCCTCCAGTGGCAAAGAGCGAATTATGACACAACGAGTCTAGTGGTCGTGGCCGTGGGGCCGCTCGGCAAGCGCCTGCCGACGGGATTCCAGCACCGCGCCGCTGGCCAGACCCTTGGCGATCAACAGCGTTTCCAAGGCTTCCTGGAAACGTTCGTAGTAGGCGTACTCGCCCTCATGGGATCCGTCGGGGCGGGCAATGGCGTCGATCAGGCTCGCTTGGAACTCCGGCCACTCGAAGCAGCCGCTTTCGCAGAGCGCCCAGGCCATGCCGAAGACGCGGCCCTGCCACGGTTCGGCAAAGGCCAGTTCGCCGTTGGCCATCGGCGGCGCCAACGGGCCTTCCAAAGCGA
>JAPPIX010000133.1 GCA_028820495.1 Gammaproteobacteria bacterium | reverse complement strand
TGCCGCATCGATCGCCGCCTTTCGCGAGGAAGTCCGGGCCGCGGGCCGCGACCCCGGCTGCGTCGAGATCAACATCCAGATCATGGACCTCGGCAACTTGGACAAGCTTAAAGCTTACCGGGACCTCGGCGTAGAACGGGCCACCATCGGCGTGTCCAACGATCTTTGGGACAAGCCGGAGGCGGTGATGCCGATGATCGACCAGTATGCGAAGATCATTCTGGATTTGAGTTGATCTTGTCCATCCCTATCTGAATCAGAGTCTGCCTCGCGGCGATGACCGCTTCCTCGCTGTGCTTAAGCCAAGATCGACATGCGCACCGGTAATCGGTTCAGGAAGGGGATGAAGCGCCATGCTCAAGTTTGGCCAGCGCCCTGCGCAGTTCAACCATGGCCAACGTATCCCGTTCGCAGTAGGCGCGAAGTTCCTCGAACGTGCGCTGGCGCTCCGTCGAGTCGGCGCTGCCAAGCGCCGCAACATAGCGCACCGCCGCCGTCTGCCCGTCGGCAACGGAGAGATCGTCGTAGCCGGACCCCGGCACCAGCGCCGGGAGTACGTTCTTGATCGAGAACGACCCGCGAAACCCAGGGTGATAGTAGTTGTGCCGCACCACGGGCAGCAGGTCGAAAAGGCGCACTTCGACAGCGCCGAGCGCCGCCGCCCGTTCGGGCAGGGCCTCGGCAAGGGCGCGCAGCACCTGTCGCTCATAGCCGGAATAGGAGCAGATGGATCCGGTGCGGCCCAGCGCGTCGAGCAGCCGTTCCGCCAGCCGCTGCCGCGGATCGTCGCTGCCCTCGTGCAGGTAGCCCATCTGTTCCAGCGACCCGCCGTCGCGCTCGACATGCACGGAGAAAAGGAACGGAATGGCATCGTAGGGCCTCGTGCCAGCAAAGCGCGGGATCGCCGGGAGAAATGTCTCGAAGTCGAGGTAACGCACCGGCTTCTTGAGGCTCGCCAAATGTCCCTGAACATCGCCGTGCACCAAGCCGTGACCTGCGCGAACAGACTGGTGAACGACCCGTTGCAGATCGCTGAGCGGAAAGTCCTCCGGGACGTCGCGGATTTCATCGATGCCCGATGCTTCGAGTTGCGCCCTGCGGGTTGAAGCTAGGCGGGGCAATTCGTCAAGGCCGTGGTCGGGGAGCGCGACGTCCCGCGTGCAGCGCGCGTAGTAGGGACAAGAGTAGGGCGAAAAGCAGTGGTCACCGGGGCCAATGTCCGGCGCTTCCGGCCCAGAGAGCATCGACTGCATTTCACTTACCTGCTCGCCGATTCCGTCCAGCAGTTCCGTGGTGCTTTCCAGCACGGGATGCAACCGGAAGAGCGCGTCCAGGTTGAGCGCCCCGCCCTCATAGACGTAGTCCCGATCGAGGGTGAGCACGCCCGCCTCCCGCACATCCAGCCCGGCGCCGCGCAGCACCCAAAGCTGCACCGCGGCATCCAGAACGAAGGCATCCTTGAGTCGAGTGGCGGACTTGACTTCGATCAGCCCCCAACCTCCCTCCGGCAATCGCTCAAGGATATCGACGCGAACCAAAACCCCCTGATGCCTGAAAGCCGCCTCGAACAACGCGGGCGCGGTTCCCGCCGCCAGGACGCGGCGGGTCTCGTCGAGCGCCTCATCCGTATGAAGATAGTCATGCGCGATGAGATGCCCGCCTGGATGCCGCTTGCAAGCCAGCTCGCCCACCTCGTGCCCCGTATCGAAGATGGCCTGCAGATTGTCGTCGGGCTCGGAAGCAAGTTCGCGGGCGTGGGTCTCGTACCAAAGCCGCAAATGGCACTGGGAGCCTGACATGAAGCGGGACTTTGAGAGGGACGGTTTGGTTGTCACTGCAGTTAACTCAACGTCAGCGATTCGGGTGTCCAACACAACTGTTTCTATCCGAGCATTTCCAGAACTAACCCCGTATGGCCTCAATGTCTTTCCAACACAGGATATTCTTCTTGTTCATCCAATGCTGCTTTATCATGAATTTAACCTGCTCTTGTTCGGGATCAACACCGACAACAAACGGAACGACACATTTAGGCTCTTCGCACAGATCTACCAGTATCTTGGCCATGACATACTGCCTAACTAACTGATGTACGAGAACATATTTACTATTAGCATGAAGAGCTGTTTTATACTTCGCTTCTCCAATGAACAAATATTGGTCAGTCTCCAAAACTACGTCGATTTCCGTGTTGCAGAGATTGTGGTACAGCTTATCAATACAGAGGACTTCATAGTTTTGCGTTTTCAAGCATCGAAAGCTGCGGCCATCCTTACAACTGAACTCATTGACGTCACTCCGCAGCGTATCAAAGTGTTCGACGTAGCTTCTTTTGATTTTATCTTTCCAAAATTTCTTCCCTTTCTTTTTGTGCTCACATTTTGCCATGAAATCACGCATGCCCTCCCAAAACAGCTCTAGCCCGGATATTGCACGAGCGTAGTTGAGGAACGGCGGAATGCCCCTGATAATTCAGGGTGTTGGCTCCATCTTAAGAGAGGCA
>JAPPIX010000296.1:13746-23253 GCA_028820495.1 Gammaproteobacteria bacterium | reverse complement strand
CCTTCGGGTGGCAGCGGGAGCGCCCCGGACCGCGTTGCGGCCGCTTGAAGTAGTGTTCCTACGTCTGCGCGACCGCACCTTGCCCGGAACGCTCCCGCTGCCACTGATGCACCATTAGTGGGTTGACAGAGCACTCAGGACTGCCACCAATGATGGCCTAGCTGCAAACCCTGATAGGCGGCATCGCTGGGCCAAGTGGTGATGATCAGCGCCTCGTCCTGTTCGAGGTGGTAGTGCCCCAAGGACATCAGCCTGCCCGGCAGGCCGCCCATGTAGCCCACCTGTCGCAGAGGGCTCAGCCAATTCTCGGGAAGGCGCCCAGCCACCGTGCGGTTGAACTCCGGCCAGTGACGCACCTGCTCGCTGAAGGCCGCAGCCAGTGCCCGCAGCCGTTGGGTCATGACGGCTGCATTCATGTGGGGCACCTCGCCCACCGGCACGTTCATCCGGTCGATGTGCACTTCACCCGGCGCTTCGGTTGCCCAGTCGGAGAAGGTCTGGCGCACGATGAGCTTGCCCGGCACCGCTTCGCTGCGCAACCAGTTCCCTGGTTGGCGCTCCGGGCTGACGATCACTTCAAAACCACCATCCTCGCCCACCACCAGATCATCCGATGACAGGACGCCAAGGGTTCTGCCATCCACCACATCTGCAAAGAGCACGAAATCCAAGCGCCGGCTAGTGCCCCGGCTGCCCCATACCCGGTAGTCGTGGTTGCCGTCCAGGATGGCGATCAGGTAGCGCTGGTCCGGGTTGTCCATGCCGGTCTTGTTGTTGGGATTGATGATGCGGAAGTAAGGAAAGCGCGGGTCATGCATAAAGCGCTCCTCGATGGCCGCGACCAGGGTGCGCATGATGTGCCGGTAGGCTTCGGCTTGCTCCCGCTCGCTGCCATACCATGGGTGGCTCTCAACAAAGTCACCCGCTTGCGCCAGCGAGTCAACGAACTGGTCGTAGCCGTCGGCCAAACCTTGGCTGACCTCGAGCGGCGGGGCGTCAACCCGGCTTTCAAACACCAACAGGTAGAGCGCCAGCGAAAGCACGGCGCCGCAGGCAAACGAGACAACGATTTTCAATTGGCGTGCTCTCCTATCGGCCCCGCTCCAAGGGGCGCAGCGGCTCGCTGCCGTCCCACTCTTGGGACGCCGCCTCCACCATGGCGTAGAAGCTGCGCAGGCCGGACTCGTCCTCGTAGATCTCGAAGTAGTGGCCGAGGCTTGAGTTGGCGTCGGCGAAGGCGAACTTCACTAGGCCCGCCCGCGCCGTCATGCGGGTAGGGAAGCCCCGGGCTTCGAGGCGGGCAAGCTCGGTGGAAAGCTCTGGCGCAAAGTAAGCGGTGTGGTGCAGGCCCCAAGCGCGGTCGGAGAACACTGATGGATCGTCGCCGTTTTGCTGCACCAGCTCGACCATGACGCGCCCCCACCAGCCGTAGGCGGAACTGTGATCGAGAGCCGCCGGGGCGCCGTCCAACCGAACGGCGTCGAGGGGAATGTGCTCGGCGATGAAGAACGGCCCGGCGCCTAGGTGCTTGGCCCAGCGCTCCGCCGCCTGCTTGATGTCCGGCACGAAGTAGGCAAGCTGGACGATCTCCGGCCCGTCCGCTGGCTGCACGACGAGCCCCCTAGGCCGGGAACGCGGCCGGCGGCTCGAAGCGCATGCCCGCCGTCTCCAGCGCCTGGGCGATCTGTATGGTCAGCCGGTCGCTTTGGGCGTTGCCGACGATCTGGATGCCGATGGGCAGCCCCTCCTCGCCGAGGCCGGTCGGCACCACCGTCGAGGGCAGCCGCGAGATGCCCATTAGACCCGCCCAGAAGATGTGCTGGTAATAGGGGGTTTCCTCGTTGTCGACCTTGAGGGTGCGCTGGCCGAAGGGGCGGTGGTCGTGGGCGATGGCCGGGATGGCGAACTCCGGGGCGATCAGCGCATCGTAGTCCTGGAAGAAGGCGTGCCACTTCCAGCGCAAGCGGTCCCGCGCATGGTTCTGGCGCAGCCAAGTCGTGTGGTCCATGGTGGCGGCACGGGCCATGCGCAGCGCCTCGCTGTCGTCGTCCGGGGCCGCGTTCTCCACCAGCGCCTTCCAAGCTTCGACGGTGGCCTTGGGCGATCCGGCGGTCATCAGCGACCACAGCAGGGGCCGATACACCCCATCCGACTCGGCGCCGGTCAGGTCCGGCTTGGCGTCCATGTCCACGGTGGCGCCCAGGCCGCGCAGCGCATCGGCGACCAGATGCACCCGGCTCTCGGTCTCGCGGCTGACCGGGCAGGCCGCGTCGTTGGCCCACACGCCGATCCGCAGCCCGGCAACGCCGGCTTCGGGCAGGCCAGGCAACTCGTAGCGAACGCCGGGCTCGAATTCGTCCGCCCCGGCCACGATGTCGAGCGCAAGCTCCAAGTCGAAGGCGGAGCGGGCCATGGGGCCAATCACGGCGATGTCCGGCTCGGCCACCATGCCGGGCAGCGCATGGCCGCGGCTCGGCACCAGCGCCCAGGTGGGCTTGTGGCCAAACAGGCCGCAGAAGTGGGCTGGGGTGCGGATGGAGCCGCCGATGTCGGAGCCCATCTCCAAGGCCGACAGGCCCGCCGCCAGCGCCGCCGCGGAGCCGCCCGAGGAGCCGCCGGGCGTGCGCGCCAAGTTGTAGGGGTTGTTGCACTGGCCATAGATGTCGTTGTAGCTCTGGAAATCGGCCAGGTTCAGCGGCACGTTGGTTTTGCCCATGACGATCGCGCCCGCCGCCTTGAGCCGCTGCACGGCCAGCGCATCCTCGGTGGAGACGTTGTTGCGATAGTCCGGGTTGCCCCAAGTGGTGGGCGAGCCGACTAAGCCGTAGGCCTCCTTGACGGTGATCGGCAGGCCCAGCAGGGGCTGTTCATCGGTCGGCGGCCCAGCGACTTCGCGGGCGGCCGCCCTCGCCCCTTCGGCGTCTTGCCAGACCACAGCGTTGATGGCCGGATTCAGGGCCTCGATGCGATCCAAGTACATGTCCGTCAGTTCCAAGGCGGACGCTTCCCCGCGGCGCAGCAGATCGAGCAGCTCAACGGCGGTCGCATAGGGGTTGGGCATGGTTTCTTCCTCGCGAAAGTCGGCAACAAGTGAGCAAGCCTACACCGGAGACCCGATTCGTGCGAGGGCAAGATGCGCTTGGTCACCGGCGGGTGGGGCCGTAAAATGAAACGCCGCCAAGGAAGCCCTTGGCGGCGTCATAATGAGGCGCATGTGGCGGACATGGCGGGGAACCCCCGGGCGGTGGGTCTGACAAACCCAACAAAAGCCGTTCGGATCAGGATTTCCGTTGGAGGGAGATAAAGCCCTCCCGCCTCACAGTGCGTATCATAAGCGAACCGGATGGTTCAAGGAAACACATTGCATGGCCGAACATCAGGACAGCCGCTGGCAAGCGCTGGCGGAAAAGGAGCTGCGCGGCAAGGCCGTCGAGGATCTCACCTGGCGCAGCCCGGAAGGCATCGACATCAAGCCGCTGTACACCAGCGCCGACTTGGAGCGCTTGGAGCAGGTGGACAGCTTGCCGGGCCTGGCCCCGTTCATGCGCGGCCCACGGGCCACCATGTACGCCAACCGGCCCTGGACCATTCGTCAGTACGCCGGCTTCTCCACCGCCGAGGAGTCCAACCGCTTCTATCGGGACAACCTGGCCGCCGGGCAAAAGGGATTGTCCGTCGCCTTCGACTTGGCCACCCACCGGGGTTATGACTCGGACCACCCACGGGTGGCCGGCGATGTGGGCAAAGCCGGCGTGGCCATCGATTCGGTCGAGGACATGAAGATCCTGTTCGACGGCATTCCCCTCGATCAAATGTCCGTCTCCATGACCATGAACGGCGCCGTGCTGCCGGTGATGGCCGGTTACATCGTCGCCGCCGAGGAGCAGGGCGTCGCGCCCGCGGCGCTGTCCGGCACCATTCAGAACGACATTCTGAAGGAATTCATGGTGCGCAACACTTACATCTATCCGCCCAAGGAGAGCATGCGCATCGTCGCCGACATCATCGGCCATTCCGCCGAGCACATGCCGCGATTCAATTCCATCTCCATATCCGGCTACCACATGCAGGAGGCGGGCGCCAACCTGGTCCAGGAAGTGGCCTTCACCTTGGCGGATGGCGTGGAGTACGTTCGGGCGGCGCTGGCCACCGGCATCGAGATCGACAAGTTCGCGCCGCGCCTGTCGTTCTTCTTCTGCATCGGCATGAACTTCTTCATGGAGGTGGCGAAGCTGCGGGCGGCGCGCATCCTCTGGGCCGAGCTGATGGCGCAGTTCAAGCCCACCAACCCGGCATCTTCGATGCTGCGCACCCACTGCCAAACTTCCGGCGTCTCACTGCAGGAGCAGGATCCTTACAACAACGTGGTGCGCACCACGATCGAGGCGCTGGCCGCGGTGCTCGGCGGCACCCAGAGCCTGCACACCAACGCCTTCGATGAAGCCATCGCCCTGCCGACGCCCTTCTCGGCGCGCATCGCCCGCAACACGCAAATCATCATCGCCGAGGAGTCCGGCGTGACGCGCACCGTGGACCCCTTGGGCGGGAGCTACTACGTGGAGAGTCTCACCGACTCCATCGTCACGGAGGCGCGCAAGCTCATTGCGGAAGTCGAGGCGCTGGGCGGCATGACCAAGGCCGTCGCCGAAGGCATGCCGAAGCAGCGCATCGAGGAAACCGCAGCCCGCCGCCAAGCCCGCATCGAACGGGGCGAGGAGGTCATCGTCGGCGTCAACAAGTACCAGCTTGAGAAGGACGACTCAGACGTTGACGTCTTGGAGATCGACAACGCCAAGGTGCGCGAGGCGCAGGTTCGACGGTTGTCCGAAGTGCGGACCAATCGCGACGAAGCCACCACCCAGGCCGCCTTGGACGATCTTACGCAAGCCGCTGAAGACGGCACCGGCAATCTCCTTAACTTAAGCATCGAAGCCACGCGGCGGCGGGCCACCGTCGGCGAAGTGTCCAGCGCCTTGGAGAAGAGCTGGGGCCGCCACCGCGCCGTGACCCGGATCACCAAGGGCGTTTACGGCAGCGTGCATGCCGACGGCGGGGACTACCAGCGGGTAGTCGAGGAAATCAAGGTGTTCACGGAGTTTGAAGGCCGTGCGCCGAGCATTCTCGTGGTCAAGCTCGGCCAGGACGGCCACGACCGGGGCGCCAAGGTCATTTGCAACGCGTTCAGCGACTTAGGCTTTGACGTCCATGCCGGCGAACTCTTTCAAACACCCGATGAGGCCGCCGCTGACGCCGGCAATCTAGGCGTCCACGTGGTTGGCTTCTCCACCTTGGCCGGCGGTCATAAGACACTGGCGCCGCAATTGATCGAAGCGCTTAAGGCGCTCCGCAAGGAGAACGTCATCGTCGTTTGCGGCGGTGTCATTCCACAACAGGACTACGCCTTCCTGCTTGATGCCGGGGTGGCCGCAATCTTTGGTCCCGGAGCCAACATTCCGAAGGCGGCCAGTGACATTCTTAAGCTCATTCCCGGGCGGAACGCGCCACCTTCGGTGGCGTGATCGAGTTGCTTCGCAACTGCGCGAACAAGTTCGCATTTGAATTCAAATCGATCAAAAGGAGCCCATTGTGATTGGACGATTGAATCACGTTGCCATCGTGGTGCCGGACCTGGCGGCCGCCGCCGCCTTGTACAAGAGTCAACTGGGCGCGGAAGTTTCCGACCCGGTGCCGTTGCCCGACCACGGCGTCACCACGGTGTTCGTGGAACTGCCCAACAGTAAAATAGAATTGCTGCACCCGTTGGGAGAGGGCTCTCCGGTAGCGAATTTCCTATCCAACAATCCGGCCGGTGGCATGCACCACATCTGTTATGAAGTGGAGGACATCCACGCTGCCATAGAACATCTTCGCAACGAGGGCGCCCGCGTGCTCGGCGACGGCAAACCTAGGATTGGGGCGCACAATCTGCCGGTGGTGTTCCTGCATCCCAAGGACTTCTGCGGCACCTTGATTGAATTGGAGGAAGTGCAGCGCGACGACCCTGTCTCGCAAATGACCTAATTCAATTTGATTAAATTATGGTTTAACACTTCTCAAATAAGCGATAAGATGTCGCTTCGCGCTAGCAAAACCAACGCGACGTTTTCTTTTTCCAACAAGACACTTGATCAGGAGCTTCTACATGGGCATTTTCAATAAGGTTCTACCGTCACTGGCCAAGGCGGACGAGCGCTTGGCAACGCAGATGACCGAGGCGGTGGCCAATCGCGACTTCTCGCATCTGGGAGAATTGGCAGCGGTATCTGAAAAGATACGTGCGGCAATCGCCGAAATCGAACGCATCGAACCACCGGCGGCGGCACCCGCACGGGCACCTGCCAAGCCAAAGGCAAAGCCAAAGCGCGCCACTGCGCGCAAGGCCGCACCCAAAGCGAAGGCCGAACCGAAAGCGAAAGCCGAACCCGAAGCGCCCCAGAAGCGCCGCCGGTCGCCGCCCAAGCGAGGCTATCCGAAGTATTCAAGACGGGGCGACAACCTCGTAAGAACGGATTGGTCGCACAGCAAAAAGGTCGAACAGACCCACGCCGTGCCCTACGCGACGGTGGCGCAGATCGCCACCACCATCGTCAGCGACGGCGGCGCGACGTTTCGCAAGGACATTCTGACCGGCCTCAATACCCCGGACGGCAAGCAAATGCCCACCCACCAGGTGTACCTTGTCTTGGGTTGGCTGCTGAACAGCAAGTCCATCCGCAAGAAGGGGCGCGGGGACTATGTTCCCAACTACAAGAAGTTGACCGCCGACGCATTGCGCGGCAGCTTTGGCAATTTGAACGAGATCGAAAGCAAGTAGCTCAGCTCATCAACCCGCCCGGCTAGGAACTGGCCGGGCGGGTTGAGTTCTTAGAATACGGCCGTTACTCGAACTCCAGGATCGGCTGATCCACTTCCAAGCTGTCGCCTTCCTGCGCGAGCACCGTCTGAACAACGACATCGTTGGCGGCGCGTAGGCTGTTCTCCATTTTCATGGCCTCCACCACGGCCAACTCCTCGCCAGCCTCGGCTTTGTCCCCGGCCTGCACACGCAGCCGCACCAGCAACCCTGGCATGGGCGAGAGCAGAAAACGGCTCAGGTCCGGCGGCGCCTTTTCGATCATGTGCCCAGCGAGCTCGGCACCCCGTGCCGTCAAGACCGAGGCCGAGACCTCCGCCCCCCGGTGAAACAGCTTGTAACCAGCGCCTTCGACGTCCACCTGAGCCAGCACCGGCGCACCGTCAATCTGCGCCCTGAACAGGAGCTCGCCGGGCTGCCACCCGGTGACCACTTGATGGTCGGCATCGCCAACGCCAACGGTGAAGCCATTGTCGATGGCAGTCACTCGAACGGCGTGCCGTGCCTGGTTGATGACCACCGCCCAATCCTCGATGGCGGCCCGCGGGAAGCGCCGCGTTTGACCGCTGATTTCGGCAGCGCGGGCGGTTCGCGTCCGATGCACCACCGCCGCGGCAATCACTGGAACGTTCGCGGATCCGTCGGGCAGCCGCTCCGCTTGGAATCCGTCCGGGAACTCCTCGTCGATGAAATGGGTGGTCAAACGTCCGGCGCGGAATCGCTCATGGGCGATGACGGCGCCCAGAAAGCTGATGTTGTGATTGACGCCGCGAATGTAGTACGCATCCAGCGCCTCGCCCATCGTCTCGATGGCCGCTTCCCGGCTCTCGCCCCAAGTCGCCAGCTTGGCGATCATGGGATCGTAGAACATCGAAACTTCGCTGCCCTCCTCGATGCCCGTGTCCACCCTCACACGCGTGTTCTCCGCCGGTGGCTGATAGCGAACCAGCCGCCCGATGGAAGGCAGGAAGTTGCGCGATGGATCCTCGGCATAGACCCGGGACTCCACCGCCCATCCGTTCTGCTGAACATCGTCCTGGGTCAACGGCAACGGTTCGCCGGCAGCAACTCGAATCATCAACTCCACCAAGTCCTGGCCGGTGACCATCTCGGTGATCGGATGCTCCACCTGCAGACGGGTGTTCATTTCCAGGAAGTAGAAGTTCTTGTCGCCATCAACGATGAACTCAACCGTGCCCGCCGACGCGTAGTCCACAGCCCGGGCCAAGGCGATGGCCTGTTCGCCCATGGCCTGGCGGGTGTCGGGGTCCATGAACGGCGACGGCGACTCCTCGATGACCTTCTGGTGGCGGCGCTGGATGGAGCATTCCCGTTCACCGAGGTGGATCACGTTGCCGTGGCGGTCGGCGATGATCTGAAATTCAATGTGCCGCGGCTGCTCGATGAACTTCTCGGCAAACACCCGGTCGTCGCCAAAACTGGATTGGGCTTCGTTGGCTGCCCGTTCGAAGCCCGCACGGCACTCGTCGTCGTCTTGCACGATGCGCATGCCCTTGCCGCCGCCCCCGGCGCTGGCCTTGAGCATGACCGGATAGCCGATCTTGCGAGCAATCGCCACCGCGTGGTCCGGCCCCTCAATGACGTCTTCGTAGCCCGGAATGGTGTTGATGCCCGCCGCCGCCGCGATGCGCTTGGAGGTGATCTTGTCGCCCATGCTGGTAATGGCGTGGGCACCGGGGCCGATGAAGACGATGCCGCGCTCGGCCAGGGCTTCGGCGAACTCCGTGTTCTCGGAAAGAAAGCCGTAACCCGGATGCACCGCTTCGGCACCGGTCGCCGCCAAGGCTTCGAGCAACCGATCGATGCGCAGGTAGCTGTCGGTTGAAGCCGCCCCGCCGATCCGCACGCATTCATCCGCCGTGCGCGCATGGAGCGCACCCGCATCCGCATCCGAATAAACCGCGACCGTCGCGATGCCCATCTTGCGAGCCGTCCTGATGACCCGGCAGGCAATTTCCCCGCGGTTGGCAATGAGTATCTTCTTGAACATCGAATCAGACATGGAAAACACCAATATGGGCAGCTAAAACGGGAAACTAAACTGTGCAACCAAACCGCAAAACAAAAAAAAGCAAAACTGGAGGGTTTTCTACGAGAGAACGCCTACAGGGGAATGTTGCCGTGCTTGCGCCAAGGGTTCTCAAGCTGCTTGTCGCGCAGCATGGCAAACGACTTGCAGACCCGTTCCCGGGTCTCGTGAGGACGAATGATGTCATCAACGTAGCCGCGGCTGGCGGCGATGAAGGGGTTGGCGAACTTGGCCTGGTATTCGTCGGTGCGCGCCTGGATCAGGGCCTCATCGCCCTTGTCCTTGCGGAAGATGATCTCGACTGCCCCTTTTGCGCCCATCACGGCGATCTCCGCGCTCGGCCAAGCGAAGTTCACGTCGCCGCGCAGATGCTTGGACGCCATCACGTCGTAGGCGCCGCCGTACGCCTTGCGCGTGATCAAGGTCACCTTGGGCACGGTGCATTCGGCATAGGCGTAGAGCAGCTTGGCGCCGTTCTTGATGATGCCGCCGTACTCCTGGGCGGTGGGCGCGCCGGGAACCCGCGCCCCCCCCACCCCCGAAAAAAATAGGTTTTTAAGAGGGAAACAACACCCCACAAAACCCGCCCCAAGATAATAGGAAT
>JAPPIX010000296.1:0-13736 GCA_028820495.1 Gammaproteobacteria bacterium | reverse complement strand
TCTTGATGATCCCGCCGTACTCCGGGGCGGTGCCCGGCATGAAGCCGGGCACGTCCACCAGCGTGAAAATGGGGATGTTGAACGCGTCGCAGAAGCGCACGAAACGGGCGCCCTTCTTCGATGAGTCGATGTCCAGGCAGCCGGCCAGCACCATGGGCTGATTGGCGACCACGCCGATGGTCGTCCCCTGCAGGCGGATGAAGCCGATCACGATGTTTTGCGCGTAGCCCGGCTGCAGCTCGAAGAACTCCCCTTCGTCGGCCACCTTGACGATGGCCTCCTTGATGTCATAGGGCTTGGCGGGGTCCGCCGGCACCAAGCTCGCCAGCGACGGCGCGGCGCGGCTGGCCGGGTCGCTGGTCGGCCAGCGGGGCGGCTGCTCACGGTTGTTGGGCGGCAGGTAGTCGAAGAAGCGGCGGGTCAGCAGCAGCGCCTCCACGTCATTGGCGATGGCGAGATCGGCCACGCCGGACTTGCGGCTGTGGACGCTGGCGCCGCCGAGCTCCTCCGGCGTGACCACCTCGTGGGTGACCGTTCTCACCACATCCGGCCCGGTGACGAACATGTAGGAGGAGTCCTCCACCATGAAGATGAAATCGGTGATGGCGGGCGAGTAAACCGCCCCGCCCGCGCAAGGCCCCATGATGACCGACAACTGGGGCACCACCCCCGAGGCCAGCACGTTGCGTTGAAAGATCTCGGCGTAGCCGCCCAGGGAGGCGACGCCCTCCTGGATGCGGGCACCTCCGGAGTCGTTCAGGCCAATCACCGGCGCACCCACCTTCATGGCCTGGTCCATCACCTTGCAAATCTTCTCCGCGTGGGCCTCCGACAGGGCACCCCCGAACACCGTGAAGTCCTGGCTGAACACGAACACCAGGCGGCCGTTGATGCTGCCGTAGCCGGTGACGACGCCATCGCCGGGGATTTTCTGATCGGCCATGCCGAAGTCGCTGTTGCGGTGCTCGACGAACTTGTCCCACTCCTCGAAGCTGCCTTCGTCAAGCAGCAGGCTGATGCGCTCCCGGGCGGTCAGCTTGCCCTTGGCGTGCTGCTGCTCGATGCGGCGCTCGCCGCCGCCGAGCAGGGCGGCCGCCGCCTTGGCAGCCAATGGGTCGGCCACCGCATCCGGCTGCTCTTCTGCTAAGTCTCTACTCATGCCTTCACTTCCATAGTTTCCAACCCTCCAATACGCCGAGTTTGGCGCTAGCCAAACTCCAACGCGAACCGAAGGTTCGCGCGTTTAGGGCAGTTCCGTCGCGCCCATCAGGTAACGATCAATTTCCCGGGCGGCTTCCCGGCCCTCGTTGATCGCCCACACCACCAAGGACTGGCCTCGGCGGCAGTCGCCGGCGGCGAACACGTTTGCCACGTTGGTCTGGTAGGCGCCGTATTCGGCCCGGTAGTTGCTGCGTTGGTCGTAGTCGATGGCGAGTGGGTCGGACGCCTCGTGCTCAGGCCCCAAGAACCCCATGGCCAACAGCACCAAGTCGGCCGGCCACTCCCGCATCGTGCCCTCGATGTTCTTGAACTGGCCGTTCTCGAAGGACACGTCCACCGTGCGAATGGCCTTGACCCGGCCACCGTCATCGAGGAACTCCACCGACGAAATGAGATACACCCGTGGATCGGAACCAAAGCGGGCCGCCGACTCCTGGTGGGCGTAATCGGTACGGAAAATGACTGGCCAAGTGGGCCAAGGGTTGTGCGTGGCGCGCTCCGCTGGCGGCTGCGGAAAGAGCTCGAAGTTGACCAGGCTGCGGCAGCCGTGGCGCAAGGAAGTGCCGATGCAGTCCGCCCCGGTGTCGCCGCCGCCGATGACGACCACATGCTTGTCCTTGGCCGAAGTGAAGGCGCCGTCCTCGAAGCCGGAGTCGAGCAGGCTCTTGGTGTTGTCGGTGAGGAAGGTCATGGCGAACTGAATGCCGTCCAAGTCCCGTCCGGGAATGGGCAGGTCCCTCGGCACGGTGGCGCCGGTGGCGAGCAGCACCGCATCGTTCTCCTCCGCCAAGGCGCGGCTGTCGATGCTGCCGCCCTGGCCGTCGGAGACCGTCGCATTGGCGCGGAACTCGATCCCTTCCTCGCGCATTAAGGCCAGCCGCCGCTCGACCACTTCCGCCTTGTCGAGCTTCATGTTGGGTATGCCGTACATCAGCAAGCCGCCGATCCGGTCGGCCCGTTCATAGACCGTCACCCGGTGTCCGGCGCGATTCAACTGTTGGGCGGCAGCCAAGCCAGCGGGGCCGGAACCGACAATGGCGATGCGCTTGCCGGTGCGCGCGGCGGGCGGCTCGGGCCGCACCCAGCCTTCCGCGAAGCCCCGGTCGATGATCGCCATCTCGATGTTCTTGATGGTGACCGCCGGATCGGTGATGCCCAGCACGCAGGCGCCCTCGCAGGGCGCCGGGCAGACCCGGCCGGTGAACTCGGGGAAGTTGTTGGTCTTGTGCAGCCGATCCAACGCCTCGCGCCAATGGCCCCGATAGACGAGATCATTCCATTCGGGAATCAGGTTGTGGATCGGGCAGCCGTCGTTGGACTGGCAAAAGGGGACGCCGCAGTCCATGCAGCGGGCGCCCTGCTTCGCCAAGTGGCCCACATTGTGGCCGGTGTAGATTTCCTCGAAGTCGAGCAGCCGTGCGGCGGCGTCCCGATAGGGCGCGGCATGACGCTCGAATTCCATGAATCCGGTTGGTTTGCCCATAACGAGGCGGTGCCCTAGACCCGCACGAGGGCGGTCGCCGGGCGCAACAGGCCGTAAGGTCGTTGGTTCATTCGATACCCTAGTCCCGCGATCAAAAAAATGACTCTTTAGCCGGCTGCGATCATTGACTTGCGCTGCATGAGCACCCGCTTGTAGTCCACGGGCATCACCTTCACGAACTCGCTTAGGGCTGGCTTCCAGCGGGCCAGCAGGCGTTTGGCCACCGCGGAGTCGGTATGGCGCCGGTGCGCCTCGACCATTTGCCGCAATTCGCGGATATCCTCCGGGTCAGCAAGGGGCTCAAGCTCCACCATTTCCGGGTTGCACAGCGCACTGAAGGCGCCCTTGGGATTCCAAACGTAGGCGATGCCACCGCTCATGCCAGCGGCAAAGTTGCGTCCGGTGGGGCCAAGCACGGCCACCCGCCCGCCGGTCATGTACTCGCAGCCATGGTCGCCGACCCCTTCCACCACTGCCGTCGCGCCGCTGTTTCGCACGCAAAACCGCTCCGCCGCCACGCCGCGGAAATAGCACTCGCCGCTGGTGGCGCCGTACAACGCCACGTTGCCGATCAGGACGTTGTCCTCGGCGACGAACTTGGAGGCCTTGGGCGGGTAGATGATGATCCGCCCTCCCGACAGGCCCTTGCCCACGTAGTCGTTGGCGTCCCCTTCCACCTCCAAGGTCACGCCCTTGGCCAGCCAACAGCCCAAGCTCTGACCGGCACTGCCCCTGAACTTGAAGTGGATGGCGCCGTCCTCCAGCATCCCCGGGCCGACGGTCTCGACGATGTGATGGGAGAGCATCGCCCCCACAACCCGGTTGGTGTTGACGATGGGCAGCTTCCGGTGCACCCGCTTGCCGCTTCGGCCACCATCGGCCAAGGCCGGGCCCGCCAGCTCGATCAGCCGATTGTCCAGCGCCTGATCCAGCTCATGGTCCTGGCTGTGCCGGGCGTAAGAGCCGAGAAACTCCGCCGGCTCCTCGGCTGGCGTGAGCACTTCGCTCAGGTTCACGCCGTTGCTCTTCCAATGGCTGACCGCCGCCTCGGCATCGAGCGCATCCACGCTGCCGACCATCTCGTTGACGGTGCGAAAACCCAAGCTCGCCATGATCTGGCGCATCTCCTTGGCCACCATGAAGAAGTAGTTGATGGCATGTTCGGGTTGGCCCAGGAACTTTTGCCGCAGCGCCGGATCCTGGGTGGCGATGCCCACCGGGCAGGTGTTCAGATGGCATTTGCGCATCATGATGCAGCCCAGCGTCACCAAGGGCGCCGTGGCGAAGCCGAACTCCTCCGCCCCCAGCAGGCAGGCGATGGCGACGTCCCGCCCGGTCTTGAGCTGGCCGTCGGTCTGCAGCACCACCCGGGAGCGCAGGTTGTTGACCACTAGGGTCTGGTGGGTCTCCGCGATGCCCAGCTCCCAAGGCAGCCCGGCATGCTTGATCGAGGTCAGGGGCGATGCGCCGGTGCCCCCGGAATCGCCGGCGATGACCAAGTGGTCCGCCCGCGCCTTGGTGACCCCGGCGGCCACCGCGCCGACACCCATTTCGGCCCCGAGCTTGACGCTGATGCGGGCGTTCGGATTGCCGTTCTTAAGGTCATGGATGAGTTGGGCGATGTCCTCGATGGAATAGATGTCGTGGTGCGGCGGCGGGCTGATCAGGCCGACCCCTGGCGTCGAGTGGCGGATGCCGGCTATCACCTCGTCCACCTTGTGGCCGGGCAGCTCCCCGCCTTCGCCGGGCTTTGCCCCTTGCACGATCTTGATCTGCAGCTCGTCGGCGTTGGCCAGGTAGTTGATGGTGACGCCGAAGCGCCCGCTGGCCACCTGCTTGATGGCGCTGCGCTTGGAATCGCCATTGGGCATGGGCTCGAAGCGGCGCGGGTCCTCGCCGCCTTCGCCGGTGTTGGACTTGCCGCCAATTCGGTTCATGGCGATGGCCAGCGCCTCGTGGGACTCGGCGCTGATGGAGCCGAAGCTCATGGCGCCGGTGGCGAAGCGCTTGACGATTTCGCTTTCCGGCTCCACCTCGTCGAGGTCGATGGCCGGGCCGATGGGCTTGAACCGCAGCAGGCCGCGCAGGCTGGACTGTGCCGTGCTCTGGGTGTTGACGCGTTCCGCAAAGCGCCAGTAGGCAGCCTCGTCGTTGGCCCGGGCCGCCACCTGCAGGTCGGCGATGGCTTCCGGGTCCCACATGTGCGTGTCGCCGTGGCGGCGCCAATGAAAGTCCCCCGGATTGGGCAGCACCGCGACGTTGTCGCCGCGGCTCGGATAGCCTAGGCGGTGGCGGCGCTCCATTTCCTCCGCCAGCACGTCCATCCCCACCCCCTGCACACGGCTGGCGGTGCCGCGGAAACCGCGCTCGATCACGTCCTCGGCAAGCCCCACGGCCTCGAAGATCTGCGCCCCCTTGTACGACTGCAGCGTGGAGATGCCCATCTTGGCCATCACCTTCAGCATGCCCTTGCCGACGCCCTTGCGATAGGCGGCAATCACGTCCTCGTTGCTGTTGATGTGGGCGGCGTCATCGAGGTAGCCCTGCTCGCGGGCGTCCCAAAGGGCCTCGAAGGCGAGATAGGGGTTGATGGCGTCAGCGCCGTAGCCGATCAGCAGACAATGGTGGTGAACCTCCCGCGCCTCGCCGGTCTCGACGACCACGCCAATGCGGGTGCGCTCGTGCTCGGCCACCAGGTGGTGATGCACCGCGCCCACTGCCAGCAGGGCGCTGATTGGCGCACGTTCCGCGTCCATGGCGCGATCCGACAGCACGATGAGGCTGTCGCCGCGGGCGATGGCTTGGCTCGCCTCGGCGCAGATGCGATCAAGCGCCGCCTCGAGGCCCGCCTTGCCGCTGCCGGCCGGGAAGCTGATGTCGATGGTGGCGCTGCGCCAGCCCCGGTGGTTCAAATGCTTGATGGCGGCCAGTTCGTCATTGGACAGGATGGGATGCGGAATGCGCAGGCGATGGGCATGGGCCTCCGTGGTCTCCAGAAGGTTCCGCTCCGGCCCGCAGTAGCATTCCAAGGCCATGATGACTTCCTCGCGGATGGAGTCGATGGCCGGATTGGTCACTTGGGCGAAGCGCTGCTTGAAGTAGTCGTAGAGCATGCGCGGCTTGTCGGACATCACCGCCAAGGCGGCGTCGTTGCCCATGGAGCCGAGCGGGTCGCGCAGTTCCTTGACCAGCGGCAGCAGCATGATCTGCATGGTCTCGACGGTGTAGCCAAAGGCGTTCATGCGCGCGGTCAAGGTGGCCTGGTCCCCGGCAGCGGCTTGGGCCGGGGGCAGCTCCTTCAGGTCGATGCGCTGGTTCCTGAGCCACTCGCCGTAGGGCCGCGCCTTGGCCCATTCCGACTTGATTTCCTCGTCGGGGATCATGCGGCCCTGCTCGAAGTCGATCAGGAAGATGCGGCCCGGCTGCAGGCGGCCCTTCTCCACCACCTTGGCGGGGTCCACCTGCACCACGCCGGTCTCCGAAGCCATGATGCACTTGCCGTCGTCGGTGATGACGTAGCGGCTCGGCCGCAGGCCGTTGCGGTCGAGCACCGCGCCGATGGTGTTGCCGTCGGTGAAGGCGATGGAGGCGGGGCCGTCCCAAGGCTCCATCAGGCAGGAGTGGTATTCGTAGAAGTCGCGCCGGGCGGGGTCCATGTTGCCGTGCTGCTGCCAGGCTTCCGGAATCATCATTAGCACCGCTTCCTGCAGCGTGCGCCCGCTCATCAGCAGGAATTCCAGCACGTTGTCGAAGGTGCCGGAATCCGAGCAGTCCGGTTCGACAATGGGAAACAGCTTGGCCAGGTCATCCCCGAAGCGCTCCGAACGGACCACGCCTTCGCGTGAGTTCATGGCGTTGGTGTTGCCGAGCAGGGTGTTGATCTCGCCGTTGTGGCTCATGAAGCGGTTCGGCTGCGCCCGGTCCCAGGAGGGGAAGGTGTTGGTGCTGAACCGCGAGTGAACCATCGCCAAGTGGGATTCGAACTCCTCGTCGGCCAGATCGTCGAAGAAGGGGCCAAGCTGCTTGGGCGTCAGCATGCCCTTGTACACGATCACCTTCGACGACAGCGAGCAGATGTAGAACATCTGGCGCTGGCTCAGATTGGCGGCGCCACGCAGCCGGTGGGTGGCGTGCTTGCGAATCAGGTAGAGCTTGCGCTCGAAGGCCTCGCGATCCTCCGCCGCCTCGCCGTTGGCGGCAATGAAAAGCTGCTCCATGTGCGGCATGGCCGCCCGCGCCGCCTTGCCGATCACGGCATCATCCGGGCTCACCGGCAGCGGCCGCCAGCCGAGGCAAGTCTGGCCGGCGTCCTCGATCACCCAACTCATCAACGCCTTGCAGCGTTCGCGCTCCGCGGCATCGGTCGGCAAAAAGACGATGCCCGCTCCATAGCCACCCAAGGGTGGCAGTTCGGCGCCCAGATCCTGGCCCGCGGCCCATTCCAAGAAGCGGTGCGGCATGCCCAGCAGAATGCCGGCTCCGTCGCCGGTGTTCTTTTCATAGCCCAGCCCGCCCCGATGCTCCATGCAGCAGTTCATCGACAGCGCGGACTCGATGATCTCCCGGCTGGGCCGACCCTTGATGTCGCAAATGAACCCGACGCCGCAACTGTCCTTCTCAAACGCCGGATCGTACAAGCCCCGCTTGGGCGGCAGCCCGCCCAAGTGACCGTCTTTTAGTTGGCCGTCGCGCATCGCGGTCATTGATTCATCGCGTCTATCATTGGAAAGTTGCCAAAAGACAACTCGTCAGTACCTTCACTCACGCCTAAGCAGCCTATGATTCTTATGTTGTATCAGGCCACTGCGGGCGTTGGTGGCCCACGCAAAGGCGAGCGCTGAACCTTCGCAAAAAAAGCGCTTTGAATCAAGGACGGGCTTTTGAGGCTAACTGGCAATCCGGTACCAGTAGCGGTAGCGTTCGGCGAAGCCGAGCTTGAAGTACAGGGCCTGGGCCGCCGCATTGGCCTGCGCGACTTGCAGGTAAGCGGTCTCCGCTCCCCGCTCACGCCCCCAACCCAGCAGGCCGCGCACCAATTCCTCGCCACAGCCTTGGCGCCGATGCGCCGGATGGGTCACGATGTCGAACAGCCCGACGAGGCCGCGCTCCACGACGCCCAATCCACAGGCGAGCACCTGTTCGCCATCGCGCAGCACCGCGTGGGCGCACTCGGTGCGGATGGTGTTGAGGATGGCGCCGTGCAGGCGCATGAACTTAGCGGGCATTTCGGTCAGCGCCGCGTAGGCGTTCAACCACTCCTTGAGCGTGAGCATCGACCAGCGGGACGAGACGGCTTCGGACGCAATCGGTGCGCCTAGAACCAAGGATGGATCGGCAAGCCGGTAGCCGCGGGCGTCCAAGTAGCTGTCGAGCGCCGCTTGATCGGCGCCATCGGCGCCGGCCGTGATGCGGAAGACGCTTTGCAGCCGCTCCCGCGCATAGAGGTTCTCGCAGAAGCGCACCTTCTCATCGATAGGCTGGCTGCCGGCATACAGCGGCGTCACCGAGTTGGCCCGCTTGGTGAACCCGCGGGCGAAGCGCAGCACCCACCCATCGAGCAGCATCTGGTGCAGCGCGGGCCAAGCGTTCAGCGACGCCTCCTCGATGCGCCGGTTCGGCGCCGTGCGCTCAACCATTGCCCGTCACTTGCTCTTGCCCGGAATCCATCGTCCACTCACCTTAGCAGGCTCCATAAGACCTTCAAGATGACTTCCCGCGTCCTGCACGAGCCAAGCGGGAACCGGGCCCAGGGCGGACGCTGCGCAATTTGGATTCATGCCATCGAATGAGAATAATGCCAGTCTGTTCAGCAGGCAGCTCGCTGCAATATGAGGACGCGACCCAAGAGACAAGGCTTCCCTGTGGTGGTGCACGTGATGCTGCTGCGCGGCGAGGAGGTTTTCCTGCTGCGCCGCGCTGCGACCGGTTTCATGGACGGCTATTTCTGCCTGCCGGGCGGGCACCAACAGGCCGGCGAGAGCGTCAGCGAGGCGGCGCGGCGGGAGTGCCTGGAGGAGGCGGGCGTCGAGGTGGGCGAGCTAAGGCCCCGCTTCGCGCTGCCCTACCGGTCGGGCGCTCATCAGGGACTTAACTTCGTCTTCGAGGCGGACGCCTTCGCCGGCGAGCCCGCCGTTGCCGAGCCCGCCCTCTTCGACGCCTGCTGCTGGAGACCTCGCCACGACCTCCCGGAGCGGGTCACACCCTGGCTCATCGACGCCTTGGCGATGCCCGAAGGGCGGTGGTTCCACGAGTTCCATTGGAGCCGCTAAAATGCGCTCTTTTTCCCGGATGCCACCATGAAAGACCCCGTTCGAGTGACCGTCACCGGCGCCGCCGGCCAGATCGGCTACGCACTGCTGTTCCGCATCGCCGCCGGCGAGATGCTGGGCAAGGACCAGCCCGTCATTCTCAATCTCCTGGAAATCACCCCGGCGCTCAGCGCCCTGCGCGGCGTCGCCATGGAGCTCGACGACTGCGCCTTCCCGCTGCTGCGCGGCTTGGTGGAGACCGACGATCCCGAGGAGGCTTTCGGCGATGCGGACTACGCCCTGCTGGTGGGTTCGCGCCCGCGCACCAAGGGCATGGAGCGCAAGGACCTGCTGGAGGCCAACGCCGCCATCTTCTCGGTGCAAGGGAAGGCCCTAAACGACAACGCCTCCCGCGATGTGCGGGTGCTGGTGGTCGGCAACCCCGCCAACACCAACTGCCTGATCGCCCAGCGCAACGCCCCAGACCTGGATCCGCGCCATTTCACCGCGATGACCCGCCTGGACCACAACCGGGCCGTCGCCCAGTTGGCGCAAAAGACCGGCGCCCACACCACCGATGTCGAGGGCTTGTGCATCTGGGGCAACCACTCATCCACCCAATACCCGGACCTGCACCAAACCAGGGTCGCCGGCCAAAGCGCCATGGGCCTCATCGACATGGCTTGGTACACCGAGACGTTCATCCCCAAGGTCCAACAGCGGGGCGCGGCCATCATCGAGGCCCGGGGCGCATCGAGCGCCGCCTCCGCCGCCAACGCCGCCATCGAGCACATGCGCGACTGGTCCTTGGGCTCGGATGCCGTGCTGAGCATGGGGGTGCATTCGGATGGCGCCTACGGCATCGCCAAAGGCTTGATTTATTCCTACCCGGTGCGCTGCCAGGGCGGCGACTGGCGCATCGTCGATGGCATCGAGGTCAACGACTTCAGCCGCGAGCGCATGCGGGCGACAGAGAACGAATTGGCGGCGGAGCGCGACGCGGTGGCGCATCTGCTACCCGCGTCGCCTCCGGCGACGTGATCGAGTTGCTGCGCAACTCGACGGGAGCCGACGAGATTCTGCCGATTCAAGGAAGGACGCCGTGAAAATCCCCGAGCCCCTGTTCAAGATCATCAACCCCACCATTGGCCTGCTGCTGCGCTCGCCCGCGCACTTCCTGATGAGCGGCAGCCTGCTGCTGATCACCTTCACCGGGGTCCGCACCGGGCGCTCCTACAGCACCCCGCTGCGCTACCTCCGCGACGGCGAGACCATCCGCTGCTTCACCAGCAAGGACACCCGCTGGTGGCGCAATCTCCGCAAGGGCGCGCGAGTCTGGCTCACCCTGCAAGGCGTGGGCGCCCCCTACCAAGCGTCAATCATCGTCGATGAGCCGGGTCGCGTCCGCCAACTGCTGACCGACTACCTGCGCCAGCATCCGGGCGACGCGGCCTACCACGACGTAGCGGTGTCGAAGAATGGCGACCTGTCCGACCACGACCTGGACCGCGCCGTCAGCCAAGCCGTCGTCATGGAAGCCCGTCCCGCCTGAGTTTCAGAATTCGCTCGGAAAAAGCCGGTTTATCGGCCAACATGGAGTTCGCTACCAGATTGGCCGACGACTAGATACAACTCACCAAGCAGCTCGCCGCAAGACGGAGAAGGAACTCAGCGCCTGATCTCAGTCATACAGGTGGCACGCCACCAGCCGGTCGCTCTCCGCCGCCAAGGGTTTCAGTTGGGGCGTTTGCGCCCGGCATTGCGCCATCGCTTCAGGGCAGCGGTCGGCGAAACGACAGCCGGGGGGCAGGTTGACCGGCGAGGGGATTTCGCCCCGGATGGCGGTTGAGGGGCGCACTCGCTCGGACTTCGGGTCCGGCTCCGGGTTGGAGCCAACCAGCACCTTGGTGTAGGGATGGCGCGGTTCGAAGAACACCTCGTCCGCCTTGCCCACCTCCACGAGGGAGCCGAGATACATCACCGCCATGCGGTCGCTGACGTAGCGCACCATGGACAGGTCGTGGGCGATGAACAGCAGGGTCAGGCCCATCGACGCCTTGAGGTCGTCGAGCAGGTTGATCACCTGGGCCTGGACGGAAACGTCCAGCGCCGATATCGGCTCGTCGCAGACCACGAATTCCGGCTCCAGTATCAGCGCCCGGGCGACGCCGATGCGCTGCCGCTGGCCGCCGGAGAACTCGTGGGGATAGCGCGATCGGTGGTCGGCGTTCAGCCCCACCCGCTCAAGCCAGGCTGCGACCCGTTCGCGGATCTCGGCCCCGGAAAGCGGCGAGTGCAGCCGTAAGCCCTCACCGATGATCTCGCCCACGGTCATGCGCGGGTTCAGCGAGGAATAGGGATCCTGGAAGATCATCTGCATGTGCGGCGCGTAGCGCTCGAAGTCCCGCTGGCGGTAGCGGCGCGGCAGTGCCTGCCCCTTGAACGAGACGCTGCCGCCGGTCTTGTCGTGCAGGCCCACCAAGGCCTTGCCGAAGGTCGATTTGCCGGAGCCGGACTCCCCCACCAAGCCGACAATCTCCCGTTCACTTATGGTTAGGCTCACATCGTCCACGGCATGCACCCGCCGGCCCTTGCCCAAGTCAAAGTGCTTGGTCAGATTGCTGGCTTCGACCAAGGGAGTCTTCATGCGAGCCTCGAACTCGATGGCTTGGGGCCAAGCGGCGCTTCGCGCCAATCGAGGGCGGGACGCCCTCGCTCCGAGGGAAACGCCCGTTTCAGGCGAGATCCCGGAGCGAGGGCATCTTGCCCTCGATTAGGCTGATGGAATGCACTTTCCGCGGACAGATTCACATTTTGTTCCATGCGAGGGGCAGACCCGGTGATTCAGCGTGCTGCAGCCAGCAGTTGGCGTCGTGCGCTTCGCCGAGCGCAAACGGCGGCGGGTCGCGGCGTTGGCAAAGCCGCATGGCGTGCGGGCAGCGCGGTGCGTAGGCGCAACCCGGCGGTGGCTTGAACAGGTCCGGCGGGCTGCCGTCGATCGGCTTGAGGGGCTCGTCGCGAGTGGCGTCTCGGGTGGGCATGGCGGCCTTCAGGCCCAAGGTGTACGGGTGGCCGGATCTATAGAAGACCGCGTCGCTCGGCCCTCGCTCAACGATCCGTCCGGCATACATCACGGCCACGTCGTCGGCCAACCGCGCCACCACGCCAAGATCATGGGTGATGAGGATGATGGCCATGCCGGTCTGGCGCTGCAGGTCGCCCAGCAGATCCAGGATCTGCGCCTGAATGGTCACGTCCAAGGCGGTGGTCGGCTCATCGGCGATCAACAGGGCCGGTTCGCAGGCGATGGCCATGGCGATCATCGCCCGCTGCAGCATCCCCCCGGAAAACTCGAATGGATACTGGCGGGCGCGCTCGGCCGCTTCGGGAATGCGCGTCATCTCCAGCAGCTCGATGGCCCGGACCAGGGCTTGGCGCCGGGTTTGCCCGCGATGGGCCACCAGGGTTTCGGCGATCTGGTCGCCGATGGTCATGGTCGGATTGAGCGAAGTCATCGGATCCTGGAAGATCATGCCCACCGCATCGCCGCGGATGTCCTGGCCATTGACTTCGGGGCGACCGAGGATTTCCGAGCCGCGCAGCCGGGCGCTGCCCGAGGTGATGCGCCCCGGCGGCATGGGGATCAGCCCCATCACGCTCTGCACCATGACCGACTTGCCGCAGCCCGATTCGCCCACCACGGCCAGGGTGCGGCCCGCCTCCACGGCGAACTCCACGCCGCGCACGGCCTGGACGACGCCCCCGTAGGTGTCGAACTCCACCGCCAAGTCACGAACCTCCAGAACGGCGCTCACTCGGCGCTCCTCATGCGGGCGTCCAAGGCGTCGCGCAGCCCATCGCCGAGCAGGTTGAAGGCCAGCACCGTGACGCTGATGAACAGCGCCGGGAAGATCAGCTCATGGGGCGTGGTGAGCATGGTCTTGATGCCCTCGTTGCACATGCTGCCCCAGGAGGGCGTCGGCGGCGCCACCCCCATGCCGATGAAGGACAGGAAGGCCTCGGTGAAGATGGCAGTGGGCACCGCAAAGGTCATGGTGACCAGGATGACCCCCAGGGTGTTGGGAATCATGTGCCGCAGCACTAGGTAGGGCGCGCCGCCGCCGAGCAGGCGCGAGGCGCTGATGTAGCCCTCCTCGCGGATTTGCAGGATCTGCCCGCGCACCAGGCGCGCCGCGGCCGGCCAACTGAGCAGCACCATGGCCAGCACCATGGGCGTGATGCCCGATTCGCCGGGCTGCACCCCGGAAGCGACCCGCAGCAGGATCATGAACAGCAGAAAGGGCAGTGCCACCACGAAATCCGAAAAGCGCATGAGCGCCTGGTCCGGCCAACCGCCCAGAAAACCGGCCGCGGCGCCGTAGATCACCCCGAAGGCGATGAACAGCAAGGGCGCGGCGATGCCGATGAAGAGCGACACTCGCGCACCGGCCATCAACCGGGCCAGCAGGTCGCGCCCCAGGTAGTCCGTGCCCAGTGGATGCGCCCGCAGCTTGATGCGGTCGCCGGGGCTGAGCTGGCCGGCGTCCGCCACCAATCCCATGGCCTCGGCTTCCTGGGCGGTGATGACTCTCTCCACCGCCAACTCCAAGCTGTGCACGGCGCCCGTCATCTGTCCTTGGGCGTCCAAAGCCGCCACGCTGTAGTAGTAGGTGCGGGGCTTGAGATCCAAGCGGTCCTCGAAGTGCCGCTGATTTTTGCGAGGGGTGGCCCCCTCGCGCTCCCCGGCTGAAGGCTCTCTTGTGCGAGGGGCGGGCCCCTCGCGC
>JAPPIX010000398.1:17627-23345 GCA_028820495.1 Gammaproteobacteria bacterium | reverse complement strand
GTCAACGCCGATGTAGCTGGCCTGGTCGGCGGTCAGCCGGGTGAGGACGCCGCCGAAGCCTTCCACCATGAGTGCCGCCACCTGCTCGTCAAGCTGCTTGGGCAGCACTTCGACGCTCACCGGCGCGCGCTGGTTCTCCGGCTGGTCGGCCCAGCGCTCCTGGTAGAGGTGCATCTGCGCCAGCACTTGGTTGGCGAAGGAGCCGTCCATCACCCGCGAGGGATGGCCCATGGCGTTGCCGAGGTTCACCAGCCGCCCCTCGGAGAGCAGGATGAGGTAGTCCGACGCCGCATCGCTGCGGAAAACCTGGTGCACTTGGTCCTTGACCTTCTCCCAGCGCCAGTGCTCACGCATGTAGGCGGTGTCGATCTCGTTGTCGAAGTGGCCGATGTTGCAGACCACGGCGCCCGCCTTGAGGCTTGTGAGCATGTTGGCGTCGCAGACGTTGCTGTTGCCGGTGCAGGTGACCACGAGATCGGTGTCTCCCAGGAGCGCCGCGTCGATGTCTTCCAAGGCGCCGGTGTTGAGGCCGTCCCGATAGGGGGAGACCACTTCAAAGCCGTCCATGCAGGCCTGCATGGCGCAAATGGGGTCGGCTTCCGCCACTCGCACGATCATGCCCTCCTGGCGCAGGCTTTGGGTGGAGCCCTTGCCCACGTCGCCGTAGCCGATCACCAGTGCCCGCTTGCCGGCCAGCAGCATGTCGGTGCCGCGCTTGAGGGCGTCGTTCAGGCTGTGGCGGCAGCCGTAGCGGTTGTCGTTCTTCGACTTGGTGACCGAGTCGTTGACGTTGATCGCTGGGCTCTTGAGCTCGCCCTTGCGCAGCATCTCCAGCAGCCGGTGGACGCCGGTGGTGGTCTCCTCGCTGATGCCGTGGATGGCCTTGAGCATGGCCGGGTAGCGCTCATGCACCATCAGCGTGAGGTCGCCGCCGTCGTCCAGCAACAGGTTGGCGTCCCAAGGTGCGCCCTCCTTGAGGATGGTCTGCTCGATGCACCACTCGTACTCCGCCTCGGTTTCGCCCTTCCAAGCGAACACCGGGATGCCCTGGGCCGCCATCGCCGCTGCGGCGTGATCTTGGGTGGAGAAGATGTTGCAGGAAGACCAGCGCACCTCGGCTCCTAGTGCGACCAGCGTTTCGATGAGCACGGCGGTTTGCACGGTCATGTGAATGCAGCCGATGATGCGCGCGCCCGCCAGCGGCTGCTCCGCCTCATAGCGCCGGCGCAGGGCCATCAGGGCGGGCATCTCCGCTTCTGCCAAGGTGATTTCGCGGCGACCGAAGTCGGCAAGCGCGATGTCGGCGACCTTGTAGTCGTTGAGGGCTGGGGCGGGCATGGCTGGATGGGTCCTTTTGCATCTTGGCGGTTTGGAATGCCCTGGCCGCACCGACACTGGATGCGGTGCGGCCAGGATGGGGCGCGAATGCTAACAACCCGGCGGGGTCTGGGCAAAACCCGCCGTGGGCCGGGACGGTTGAGCGGGTCAGGTTCGGATGCGTTTCCGAAGCTGATCACGCCTAGCTCTGAAACGACTCCTCTACGACGAAGTAGGCCCTCCGCGACGGGGATAATCTTCTTTGGCGGCTCCCAATCTCCGAGGCCTGCTCCAATATGACGTAGCGAGGGTCGATGTCCCAAATGGTCCAGTTCCCCATGATTGTGTCACCAACGGTGCGGGCCTCACCTTTGCGGGTGATCAATTGATTGCGGTCATCACCGAGCACCAAGGCCCGATACTCCAATTCAATGGTTGACTTGCCCAAGAACGTGCTGGTTCCCGGAAGCCTCAAGAACGGCCTTGAGTTGAATTCGTGGTTGAACTCATCAACCAGCACCTTCAATCGCGCCATCTCCTGCGGATTGGGCGCTGGGCCAAACAGCGCAATGCCTTTGTCGAGGTCTTGAATGTACAATTCACTGCGAAGCTGCAGTTCCGACAGCCGTTCCTGTAAAATCGCTTCGCGGTGGTCTTGGTTCTCCACTAGGAAGGTGAGCCCGCTGTGAGTGCGCACCTCCAGTTCCAGCAGTCGCCGAAGCCTCTCTAGAATCTGGTCGGTTTCGACATATCCCGTCAGGATGATGTGTCCGGGCGTATCGGGCGATGGAGCCGCCATTATGTAGGTGTCGGAGCCGGGGGCCGTAATCTCATTGATCAATGCCCTGACTGAGCGGAGAATGTCGCCATTGGACGTCAGGCGCGTGTTGGCCAGGATGCTCGCTTCCTGGAGCGCTTTTTCGAAATGCATCCGATCTTGATCGCGGCGCAGGAATCCGGTCACCGTTGGCAAGCCGGTTGGACTATCCGGCAGATCCACCCTAACCTGCGCGCCCAGTCGGCTGGCTATTTCTTGAATTGCCAACAGCACCTCCTCCGCTTCAGGCTCGCTTCTTTCCACTTCAGTCGGACCGCCTAGCCATATCAGGGCGACAACGATCAGTGCCGCTGCGCCAACAGCGGCAGCGACGAGACGCCTAAGCAGTTGCTCCGGTTTCCTTTGGCTTGTTGGGGCCGAGGCTCGCTGAGGCGCGGTCGGCTCTTGGGGCGGTTGCTCCTCATCCGTCGGCTGGTTCTCGCTTTCCTCGGCGCTCTTTTCGGGAACCTCCTCCGGTGAGGCGACCGGCAGCGTTGGGATCTCGATCTTGGGCCACGCCTCCCCCGCCGGCCCCACGGCAATGTGGACGGTTCCCACGGTGACGACTTGCAGCGGGGCGAGGTCGACTTCCCCTTGCACGGGCTGCCCGTCCACGTAGGTTGGCGCCGATTGATCAAGCAACCGCAGCCGCAGGCTGCTCGCCAGCGGCGTCAAGCCGATGTGCGTCTCGGCAAGGCTGGGGTCATCGAGCACCAGATCGCACTCAACGCCGCGGCCCAGCGCTTGCACTTCATCGGGCAGCACGAGCTCTGCCCCGGCGTGGAAGCCGGACAGGATTTTGATCTTCCAAACCTGCTCAGCGTTGCTCATTTCCGCACCTAATCCGTCTCACGCAGGCATGGAGGAGCAGCGGGCAGATTCGTTGCTGAGCGGTAGTTGGGCGACCATTGCGCCACTACTGAACCCTAGCGACAGCGTGAAAGGCCTGGGCTGCGTAGGCCATCAATTCCGCGCCCATCGACCCCATGGTGACAAAAATGACAATCATTATGGCCACCAGCTTCACCGCAAAGGAGATCGTCTGCTCCTGAAGCTGCGTCAAAGCCTGAATCAGCGCAACAAATATGCCGACCAGCGAGGCCACCACAATGGGCGGCAAGGAAAGCACCAGAATCAGCAACAGCGCTCGGGATGCATGGGCTACGATTTCCGTCTCATCCATATACGGCAGGCCGCGATCACTTGTAGGACAGGACCAAGCCCTGTATCAGCAATTCCCAGCCATCGAGAAACACAAAAAGCAGCAGTTTGAAGGGCAGTGATATGGTCACCGGAGAGAGCATCATCATACCCATTGCCAGCAAAATGTTCGAAATGACCAAGTCAACGACGATAAACGGCAAGTAAATCAGAAAGCCGATTTCGAAGGCGGAAGTCAGCTGCCCCACCACAAAGGCCGGAATGAGTATGAACAGGTTGTCCCGAGTGAGCTCGTGTTCGTACTCCTCCCCCCATAGCTCCTCGGCCGTTTCGATGAAAAAGTCAACTTGACCATCATCGACGTGCTTGAGCAGAAACTGACGATAGGGAACGACCGCGCTGCTCCCTACCGAAACGATCGATGCCGGGTTATCAAGGCTTATACGGTGGCCTTGCAGTATCTCGACCGTTTCGCTGAAAACGGGTGCCATGACGTAGAGCGTCAGTATCAGCGCGATGCCGTTCAAAGCGATATTGGGCGGTATGGATTGGATGCCCAAGGCGTTGCGGACCAACGAGAAGACGATCATCATCTTTACGAAGCTGGTGCCCATGACCACTAGGAAAGGCAGCAGGCTCAGCACACCAGCGACCACGATTAGAATTGACGGATCAGGCAGGTTTTCCATGTCGTTGCGTCTATGCCGATAAGGGGGCGGTCGGCTCAGTTCGGTTCAGGGCCGGAGCGTCAAGCTCATCGACACTCCAGAATGCGTACGCCGAATCGTCCCTCCAGTTCCACCAGTTCGCCAATGCCTATGGTCCGGCCGTTGGCCCGTATTTCCACTTGACTGCTCACGTGCCCCTCAAGCTCGTACACGAACCCGGGACCGTGCTTGCGTAGTTCGCCGAACGGCACCTGCAGCTCTCCGGCCACAAAGACCAGATTCACGGGCAGAACCTCAACTTCCACTCCGGGGGGGGTGTCGTCCTCCACGAGCGCGTTGTCCTCGATCGTTGGCTCGCTCGGCGGCGCTTCGGCATTCATGCGCTTGCATCCTTGGCCGCTTGCTGTTGGACGATGGGCTCCGCAACGGCCGGATTGGAGTGCGCCACGCGTCCCTGCCAAGTCAAGGCGTCACAAACATTGACGCGCAGGCGATTGTCGGCGAAGTAGCATTCATCCAGCATAAGCACGTCTCCCGGCTCCAATCCACGGCATTCCGCCAATGGCAGGGAAGTGCGTCCGAGTTCGAGGCTGGCGCTTGCCGGAACCTGATCCAAGCTGCGTCGCCGCGACGCTGCCGAGGCCAATTCCACCCGCGCGGGAGTTGGCAATGGGCTCAGGAACTCCACCAGCAGTTTGCAGGCTGCATGTTGTTTGGGTTCGTAAACCTCGAAAGTCCAGCAGTTTGCCGGAGCTCGGGCCTGCAGGCCGGGCGGGGGGTCGGAGACTTGGCTCAGTTGAACCGTCACACCGAACCTATTGCCGATAGCCTCCAACGGCTGCCTCAGCGTTGTCGCCAAAATGGCTAGCTGCAGCCGCCTGTCGAGCTTCGCAAAGGTCTCCGTGGACACCAGCCTTCCGACGGCCAGCTGCAGGGCACCGATATCCAAATGCACCCGCAGCGGTTCGCCGCCGAAATGGACGTCGAGGGTAAGCTGAGTGGTCACCGCGGCATCCGCAGCAGTGGGCAGCATCGACCAGCATGGTTGCTCAGCGCCAATGGCGATGGGCTCCGTGATTCTTGACAGTAGGCTGGCTACGGCGACGAAGCCGTCGCTTAACCGCCTATGGGCTACCCTTTGCCAGTTGTTTAGGTGCGCCGCTTGTTCCATCGCAAATCACCGAGGCTGACCGTGGGGCCGACCGGTCAGCCCTCCTGCTCTTCGGGGCTAACGTACTGTTGTCGAGACCGTCCCTCATTGCCTTGCTGTTCGGATTCGCCACTTCGCTCGGCTTGTTCCACCTCAAGCTGAATCCGCTCGTCGGTGAGCCGCCCGCCGAGCTCCCGCAGCATGTGCGCTTGGTTGTCGGAAAGAAAGCGCTGCACGAATTCGTTTTGCGCGACGATCACGATCTTCAATTCCCCTTGCTCACGAAAGAGCCGAACATCGCTGCCTTCAAGGACCGTCTGCTTGAGCTGGATGCGCACCTCGCCGTCCGAGGCGCCGCTTGGACTGGACACCAAGATTCGATCGGCTATCTGCCGAGCCGCTTCCGAGATCTCAGCTCGTGGCGCTTGACCGGCTGCATCAACGTTCGCGGGCTTGTTTGGCTGAGCCGCTTCCACGCCGACGTTGGTCAAGCCGGAGATGTTGGGATCGGTCGTTTGCCGAACGGGCGGGTCGGTGCCTTCGTCTTGGTGTCCCATCACGCGACCGTTGGCTGGATCTGTCTGCCGGGTATCCGTCGCCCGAAG
>JAPPIX010000398.1:0-17527 GCA_028820495.1 Gammaproteobacteria bacterium | reverse complement strand
CAGGTCGGCGCGCCCCTCCGCGCCCCCCTGGCCCGGCCCCTGGGCCTGCGCCCGAAGCAGGTCGGCGCGCCCCTCCGCGCCCCCCTGGCCCGGCCCCTGGGCCTGCGCCCGAGGGTCGGCTTGGCTGTTCGTACCTAGCGGCTGACTGATGGCCTGCTCGGAAATGTTGGCTTGCGGGCTTCGAGCGGAAAGGGGTTCGTTGCTGGCCGACGCGCTGTTGGATCCGGTTCCGGCGCGCTCGGCGCTCGGACCTTCCTTGGAGGACTCCATCTTTTGCAGTGCATTGTCGATTGCCTGCCGCGTCTTTGCGGACAGGGTTTCCGGCTCTTTGCCCTGTCTTACAGCCTCCTGAAAACGCTGCGTGGACGCCGCGGATGTCTCGTTTGGGCTTGAAGCGGGTCGTGCGCTGCTTGTGGCGACAGTCGAATCCAAGTTGGGTAATTCGCCAACATTAAGCACTTTACGTCTCCTGATCGAGTTCGTCGGTTGCCACCCTCAACCGTGGCGCGGTATGCTATCACAACTCGCTTCGCAGTAAGATGGCAATCGGCAGTCAAATTCCGTCTTGGGGCAGCCGATTTTTCGGCAGGGCTCTAAAGCGCTGTTGTAAGCCAATATCCACTCGAACCCGACCACGATTCTCGGCAGGACTTGAACCCTAACCAATTGAATTTATTCAAGTAACAGAGTATCCCCAATGATGGTGCATGTTTGCGAACTTGGTCATGGACGAAACGGCAGGTCACCGTCACACGCCTTGCGTCACTTGACATCAGCATAGTCGTTCATGAATCCCGTGTGGGTCGCCCCCATCCGTACCGCCGTCAAGCGGTCGCCGTCCGCAGCCCGCGTTGTGTGTGTCGTGCTCGCCCTCGGCCTGTCGGCAACACTGGCAATCAGCGCGACTGGCGACCAATGTCATGCTGCAGTCGCCTTCAGCGAGAACGCCGACGGCACCCACAGCTGGGGCTTGACTTGGAGTTTTGCAAACGACGCGACAGCCACGGCGCGGGCAATTGCCGAATGCTGGAACAACGGCGTCGGCGAGTGCACCCAAGTGGCTAGGTTTTCCAACGCCTGCGTCGCGACGCCCGACGGTGGCTCAATCGGCTTAGGCGGTGTGGCGATGGCGAGCAGCGGCAACTCGAGCCGCATTGCGGATGTGGCACATGATGCGTCGGCGGCTGGCGACGACGACACTGAGACGTTCCAGGACTGCCCGAACTGTCCGCCGATGGTGGTGGTTCCGGCAGGTTCGTTCCGCATGGGCTGCGTGTCCGGCTACGGCGACTGCGGCCACGACGAGTTGCCGGTGCACGAGGTCAGCTTCGCCCATCCGTTTGCGCTGTCGGCGACGGAGGTGACCTTCGCGCAGTGGGACGACTGTGCGGCGGGCGGCGGCTGCGACGGCTACCGACCCTTTGACGAGGGCTGGGGCCGGGGCACCCATCCAGTTGTCAACGTGAGTTGGTACGACGCTCAGAGATACGCGACGTGGCTGTCAGGGCAGACCGGGGCGCAGTACCGCCTGCCCACCGAGTCGGAGTGGGAGTACGCGGCCCGGGCCGGGACAACGACTAGGTATTCGTGGGGCGAGCAAGTTGGCGAGAACCGGGCGAACTGCGGCGGCTGCGGCGCGGCTTGGAACAACCGGAGGCACTCGGCACCCGTAGGTTCGTTCAAGCCGAACGCGTGGGGCCTGTACGACATGCATGGCAACGTCTGGGAGTGGGTCCAGGACGCGTACCAGTTGAAGTACGGCGGCGCCAACGACGTCGGCGAGGACAAGGGCTCCGAACCCCCGCGTGTGCTGCGCGGCGGCTCTTGGATCAGCTCCCCGAAGTACCTTCGCTCCGCCTACCGATTCCGCTACGCCCCGGACGGGCGGTACTTCATCGTCGGATTCCGCGTGGCCCGGACGCTTCCACCCTGAGCCGGGCCATTCCCCATCGGATTCGGGATTTAGGCCGAAGCCGGACGCGCACAGACCTTCACGGGGCTAGTCCGGCAGCGCCCTTGGGATTTTGAGTGGATGAGGGACATGGATGAAGGATTTGAAAGACAAGCCACGATTCTCCATCATACTGACAGCTACCATGAACAATGGAGATTACGAGTGAGAACTAAGCCCCAGTTTAAGCGTCTCAACGTCGCCATTTTGTGTCTCTTCACGTCCATGTTGGCGCTTTCCGGCGTCAACTCGTTTGCCGCGGGCGTGGGTTACCCCGCCCCCGACTTCGAGCTATGGGGCAGCGACGGTCAAATGCACCGGTTGGCGGACTATCATGGCCACCACGTTGTGCTCAGCTTCTTCCCCAGGGCTTTCGTCGGTCGCTGATCGTTGCAATGCAAGGCGCTGCGTGACAGCGCTGCGGAAATCGGGAAATACGATGCCGTTCTACTCATGTTGAGCGTGGATTCGCTGAAGACGAATACTGCCTTCGCCGAACAGAACAGGGCCAATGTCCCGATTTTGTCCGATGCCGATCGGTCGGTAGCCGAGGCATACGGAGTGCTGAACGTGCGCGGCTTGGCAAACCGCTGGACGTACTTCATCGACCCGGCGGGCATCTTGGTTCATATAGACCGGATGGTCAACCCCAGCACCGCTGGAGCGGACCTTGTCGCCCATCTTGAAGAGTTGAACGTACCCCGTGTTGAACTGCCCGGCGAAGCCGATCCATAGGCGATTCGCTAGGTGGCGGATGAGCGGCCTGTCAATGCCCGCTTGGATCGGATGCTTCACCACAACAGCCTTCGCAGGACTGTTCGCTTTGGAATCGGAGGCGGTTGGTAATGCCAACATCAATTCGACCGCAATAATGCATGGAAGGAATCCATCGTGCGCAAGGGTCAGGATTGCAAGTTCCAATGGATCAACCACGGCAGAATGCATGAAGACGCACCCTCGAAAAGCCCGACGGCCCGAGTCGGGTGCTGGCGAGCAGGAGCGGCTCCCAAACGGTCGCGGCGATCGATGGAGCGTTGAACGTCGGGTGCGGCATGGGCTTGCGGCTGATACGGCAATAGGCAGTCGCAACCCACCGCCTGACGCCCGGCTAGTGCGCTGTCAACCTCAATAGGGCGATGCCGCAGCTAGGCGCCACGACGGTCAACAGCCCTGCCGATGGCGCGGGGCACGACGGTTCGGCGTCCCGACACTTCGTCGCGGAGGAGCCTGCTACCCCGCCACTGCCCAAGCACCGAGTTGCGCAGCAACTCGAAACCTTGGCCGAAGGCCAAGGCCTGCGGCTGCTGAGCTTCAACATCCAAGTCGGGATCAAGACCAGCCGCTACCGTCAGTACGTCACCAAGGGCTGGAAGCACGTGCTGCCCCACTTCAGCCGCCAGCAAAACCTGCAGCGCATCGCCGACGTGGTGGCGGGCTATGACTTCGTGGCCCTGCAGGAGGTGGATGGCGGCAGCCTGCGCAGCGGCTTCGTCAATCAAGTCGAGTACCTCGCGGCATGGGGGGGCTTTCCCCATTGGTACGCCCAACTGAATCGCGACCTCGGTCCGCTGGCCCAGCACGGCAACGGCCTGCTGACCCGGGTGAGGCCGCTCAGCCTTGAGGACCACAAGCTGCCCGGCTTGATTCCCGGCCGGGGCGCCATCGTCGCGCGCCTGCCCTGCCAAGGGGCGGAGATTCTCGTGGTGTTGCTGCACCTGTCCTTGGGCGGCGTCTCCCGGCAAGCCCAGTTGGCCTATGTTCGGGAGCTGATTAGCGGCGAAGACCACGCCGTGGTCATGGGCGACATGAACGGCCACTTGGCGCGCCTGCTGTCGCGCTCGCCACTCAAGCACTCGCCGCTGCGTTCCGCGGCCGCGCCGGAACCCACTTGGCCGGCCTGGAGTCCGGCTCTGGCCTTGGATCATGTGCTGGTCACCCCCGGCATCCGCGTGGACGACCATGCCGTGCTCGATTGCCATCTGTCGGATCACCGGCCGGTCGCGGTGACGCTGACGCCGCGCTGAGGCCCACCCAATGCCCGCCACCCCACACAGCGACCGGCCAATCGACGACGAGTGGCGGCTTGAGCAGCAGGAGTGGTTCGAAGCCCTGGACGACGTGCTCGAAAACCGTGGCGAGGAGGAGACCCGCGCCCTGTTGCTCGGTCTTCAGCAACGCTTGAGCCGCCAAGGCGTCGTGTTGACGGAGGCGGCGCTGAACACGCCCTACAAGAACACCATCGACCTGAAGGATCAGCCCGAGTACCCCGGCGACATCGAGCTTGAGACGCGCATCGGCAACGTGATCCGCTGGAACGCGGTGGCCATGGTGCTGCAGGCTTTCGACAGCGGCTCCGGGGTGGGCGGGCACATCGCCACCTACCTGTCCGCAGCGACCATGATGGAGGTGGGCTTAAATCACGTTTTCCGCGTCGGCACCGAGCCAGGCGAAGGCGACCAAGTGCATTTCCAAGCCCATACGTCCCCCGGCATTTACGCCAGAGCCTTTCTGGAAGACCGCCTGAGCGAAACCCAGCTCGCCAACTTCCGCCGCGAACTCGGCCAGGGCGGCGGCCTGCCGTCCTATCCCCATCCCCGGCGCCTGCCTTGGTTCTGGACCATGCCCACTGCCAGCATGGGCCTATCCACCCCCTGCGCCATCTACCAGGCACGGTTCGCCAAGTACTTGGAAAGCCGGGGCCTCAAGAAGTCCGGGGACGGCAAGATCTGGGCCTTCATCGGCGATGGCGAGGCCGATGAGCCGGAAGTGCTCGGCACCATCAACATCGCCAGCCGCGAGGAACTCGACAACCTGGTGCTGGTGGTCAACTGCAATTTGCAGCGCCTCGACGGGCCGGTGCGCGGCAACGGCAAGATCATCCAGGAATTGGAGCGCTCCTTCCGGGGCGCGGATTGGCACGTCATCAAGGTCATCTGGGGCGGCGGCTGGGACCCCATTCTGGCCCGCGACCACCACGGCGTCCTGCAGGCGCGCATGGAGCAGGCGGTGGACGGCGACTACCAGATGTACACCGTCTCTCCCGGCGATGCGGTGCGCGAGCACTGGGTGGAGCACACGCCGGAACTGCGCGAATTGATGAAGACCCTAACCGATGAGGAAGTTCGCTCCATCCAGCGCGGCGGCCAGGACCACCGCAAGATCTACGCCGCCTTCCGCCAAGCCGCCGAAGTGCGCGGCAAGCCCTGCGTGGTGCTGCTCAAGACGGTCAAGGGCGATGGCTTGGGTCCCGGCGCCGAGGGGGCCAACACGGTGCACCAGAAAAAGTACCTCAACCCCGATGAGCGACGGAAGCTGGCCAAGCGCTTCGACATTCCCCTATCGGATGAGGACGTGCTGCGCGCCGCCTTCTACCGCCCGGCGGAGGACTCCCGGGAGATGCGCTACCTGCGGGCGCGGCGTGAGGCGCTCGGCGGCTCCATGCCGAGCCGCGAGGTGCGGTGCGAGCGCCTCAAGGCACCCGAACTGGACCTGTTCGCAGACCTCCTGAAGGGATCGGAGCGCGAGGCTTCAACCACCATGGTGGTGGTGCGCATGCTCTCCCGCCTGCTGCGCGACAAGCGCCTCGGCCGCTACATCGTGCCCATCGTGCCCGACGAGGCGCGCACCTTCGGCATGGACGGCCTGTTCCCTCAGGCCGGCATCTACTCGCCGGAGGGGCAGCGCTACCAGCCGGTCGATTTCGGCACCATCGCGCCCTACAAGGAGTCCGAGGACGGCCAAATTCTCCAGGAGGGCATTTGCGAGACCGGCGCCATGGCCTCCTTCCTCGCTGCGGGCACGGCCTACGCCAACTACGGCCTGCCGATGATTCCGTTCTACATCTTCTATTCCATCTTCGGCTTTCAGCGAGTCGGCGACATGATCTGGGCCTGCGGCGACATGATGTGCAAGGGCTTTCTGCTCGGCGGCACCTCCGGGCGCACCACCCTGAACGGCGAAGGGGTGCAGCACCAGGACGGCCACTCGCAACTGATCGCCAGCACCGTGCCCAACCTCTTAAGCTTCGACCCGGCCTTCGCCTACGAGATCGCGCTGATCGTGCGCGACGGCATCCGCGCCATGTACCAGGAGCGGCAGGACGTCTTCTACTACATCACCCTGACCAACCAAGCCTATTCGATGCCGCCAATGCCCGACGGCGTTGAGGACGGCGTGCTGCAAGGCATGTACTGCTTCGACCGCGCCGAAGGGGCGACGGTCAACCTGTTCGGCAGCGGCGCGGTGATGACCGAGGTGCTGCGGGCGCGGGACCTGCTCAACGCCGACGGCGTGCGCAGCAATGTCTGGAGCGTCACCAGCTACAACGAGCTCGCTAGCCAAGCCCGGCACGTGGAGCGTCAGCAGATGCTGCGCCTCGGCGGCACCGAGGAGAAGCCTTACGTGCAAGCGCTGCTCGAAGGCGAGAGCGGCGTCTTCATCGCTGCCTCGGACTACATGAAGGCGCTGCCGGGCATGATCGCGCCTTGGATTCCCGGCGCCTACACCGTGCTCGGCACCGACGGCTTTGGCCTGTCCGAAGCCCGCGACCGGCTGCGGAACTACTTTGAGGTCTCCGGGGAGTGGATCGCCTTCGCGGCGCTCTCCACCCTAGCGCAGAACAACTTGGCGCCCGGACAGGCGGCCTTGGACTTCGCCAACCGGCACGAGCTGAACCTCGATCAGGCCGACCCGGTTTGGGCCTGAAGGGGTCAGACCCACCCCAATCCCGGCGAGTCCACATCGTCGGCTGCCGCCGCAGCGGCACCACCCTGATGATGGAACTGCTCTGGTACAGCTACGCCTTCAGCGGCCGCGGCGAGCACGAAACCTCCCTGCTCGAGCCGGTGCCGCCCGGCGAAACCCTCTACCTGACGAAAAAACCGCCGGACACCACGCGCATCATCCCCGCCTTTCTGCGCGACAGCGATACCTATCTGATCGCCATGCTGCGCGACCCCCGGGCGGTGGTCACGAGCCGCCACCGCAACCGCCCTGACGTGTACTTCGCCAGCTTCCAGCGCTGGCGGGCCTACGCCGCCGCAATCAAGCGCCTTGCGGAGCACCCGCGTTGTTCGGTCATTCGCTTCGAGTCCCTGATCACCGCGCCGGATGCTGTGCAATCGGACATCGAAGCCTGGCTGCCCTTCCTGGCCCGCCGCCGCGCCTTTAAGGCGTACCCCGAGGACGCCGCCGTACCGCCCCTGGCCGAAGCCTCGCTCAACGGCGCACGACCCTTCGACGCCTCCCGTCTAGACGGCTGGCGCAGCCACCTGCCCCGAATCAAGGGCCAACTCGAAGCCCACCCGGACTTGACCCAATGCCTAGTCGACTTCGGCTACGAGACCGACGACGCCTGGACCGCCCTGCTCGAAGGCGTCGCCCCCTACCGCCAAACCTACAAGGAAACGCCCCCATCTCCGCTGCGGCGCTGGGAAACCAACCTCCGCTACCGCATCAAGACCCGCCGTTATCTGCGCAGCCGGCGGAATTAGGGGCCGCTATTGCGGCCCCTAATTCCGTTGGAGTTTTGCTAGCGCAAAACTCTGGCGGACTTGCGCCTTAAAGCCGTCCGGCGCTGTCCGCATCGTCCAAGATGGCGGTCAGCAGGTCGCGGGCGGTGGCGCCCTCATCGTCGCCCACTTCGCCGCTTTTGGAGCTGATGCCGGGAATGCGGGCGATCATCAGGGTGCCGGATACGGAATAGACGCCGGAATAGCGTTTGCCCTTGTAGTCGATGGGCAATTGGGTGGTGGGTGTGGCCATGTTGGGGATTCGCTGGAACAGATTGCCGGATAAGATAGCACGGTTTCAGGGCAAGCTTCGCACATGAACCCCCTCACCAATTGCTGCTCCAAGCGGCTCGTTCAGGCGCTGCTTGTCCTACTGGGCACCCTCGCCTTCGAGGCGGCAAACGCCGCCGCCGGAGGGACCGTGGTGCTGGTCTCCATGGACGGCGTGCGCCACGACTTGCTCGACGGCGCGCCGCTTCCAGCCTTGCAACGCATGCAGCGCGAAGGGGCGCGGGCGGAGCGCCTGATCCCGGTTTATCCCTCCAACACCTTCCCTGGCCACGTCTCCATCGCCACTGGCACCTGGCCCGATGTCCACGGCGTGATCGACAACCACTTCGAGGATGCCGAGCGGGGCGTTTACCGCTACGAAGACGACGCCGAGTGGATCAAGGCCGAACCCCTCTGGGCGGCGGCGGAGCGCCAAGGGCTGCCCGCCGCCGCATACTTCTGGATCGGCTCCGAGACCGACTGGAATGGCATCAGCGCCCGCCACCGCGTATCGCCCTTCGACCCGAGCCGGCCCGAGGCGGAAAAGGTCCAGCAGATGCTCCGTTGGCTGCGGCTGCCGCAAGCGCAACGCCCACGGCTCATCATGAGCTATTGGGCAGGCGTTGATTCCGTCGCCCACCGCACCGGGCCGGCGGACCCCGCCGTGGTTGAGCAGCTCAGGCTTCAGGACGCCGCCCTCAGACAACTGCTGGCCGGCATCGACGCCATGCAAATGTGGCCCACCCTGACCTTGGTGGTGGTGAGCGACCATGGCATGACGGCGACGGGCGAATTGATTGATGCCGCCGCCGTGTTGGCCGATGCAGGCGTCAAGGCCCGAGTGCTCGGCTCGGCGGTGGCCAACGTCTATCTGGAGGATGCCCAAGACCTGGAAACCGCCGCCACGGCCCTTGCCATCTTGAAGAACGTCAGCGTCCATCGGCGCGACGAAGTTCCCGCCGCCTGGCGCCTGCGCCACGAGGGCCGAACCGGCGACCTCGTGGTCACCACCGCCCCGCCCTATGTGCTGACGCCGCCATCCAACCCTCTTTGCGCGTTGATTCCCAGACGCTGCCTGTCCCCTGGCGGCCACGGCTATCCCCCCGACCATCCCCACATGGGCGGCATCCTCCTCGCCCTCGGCCGCGGCGTCGAAGTTGGCGCGCGGCTCCCGGCCGTCCATCAGATCGACATCGCCGCCACCGTCGCCCGCCTGCTCAATATCGCTCCACCGGCTCAATCCGAAGGCACGCCGATCGCGGGCATCGGCGGCTAGCCCAGTTGCATCGAGGCACTGTGATGGCAAGTAGAGACCCAATTCAACAATCATCTATGGCATGCTTTCACGTTCGGCTTGGCGCGTAGATCGAGAAGGACCGATATGAAGATAAGCCCCACGGACAACGGCTGCGGTGCCGAGATTGACGGAATCGACCTGCTTTCCATGTCGGATGACGAGGTGGAAGCCATTGCCGATGCCCAGGCGGCCTACGGCGTCGTTTTCTTCCGCGACCAATCGCTGACCGCCGATGACCAACTCGCGGCCGCACAGCGCTTCGGTCCGATCAACGTCAATCGCTTCTTCACGCCTGTTCCGGAGCAGCCGCAGGTGGCCATTGTGCTGAAGGAACCGCACCACGAAGTCAACGTCGGCGGCGGCTGGCATACCGACCACTCCTACGACGACGCACCGGCGTTGGGATCCATGCTGTACGCCTTGGAAGTGCCGAGTTCCGGCGGGGACACGCTGTTCGCGAGCATGTACAAAGCCTATGAGGCGCTCTCTCCGGGCTTGCAGCGAACCGTCGAAGGGTTGCGCGCCGTGCATTCGAGCCGCCATGTCTTCGGTGCCGAGGGTGCCTACACCAAGGAGGGCGACGAGCGCTACCACAACGCCGAGCAGGCCACCCAGGACGCCGTGCATCCCATGGTGATCCGCCACCCCCGCTCCGGCCGGCCGGCACTCTACGTGAACCCGGGTTTCACGGTGCGCATCGATGGCTGGACCGACGAGGAATCGCGGCCGTTGCTGGAGTACCTCTACGGCGTCGCCGCCCAGGAGGAGCACACCTGCCGGTTCCGCTGGGAGGTTGGCAGCGTCGCGTTCTGGGACAATCGGGCGACCTGGCACTACGCTCTCAACGACTACCCCGGACAACGCCGATTGATGCACCGGGTGACGGTGGACGGCGGAACCCTGAGTCCCTTCAAGGGATCAAGCTTGATCTAGTGTGCCATCCCGCAGGAATCATGGGAGGCGCATCGTGGCCGAGAACCTAAGAAAGCGCAGTTTTTGGACTTGGGGCTTCACTGCCGATGAGCCGAGTTTGGCCGACCGGCAGGAGGCAGCGAAGCGCATCGCCCGACGCACGGGTGTCGAAGTGACGCCGCCGCCGGTGCCGGACTTGGCCGACATCGACATTCGGGCGCCGCGCCTCAAGGTGCCCTCCGCCCTGCAAGGCTGGGTGGGCACGGACTCAGAGGAGCGGCTGCTGCACACCTACGGCGGCCATTCGCTGGAGTTGCTGGCGGCCTTGCGCGGTCGCTTTGAGAATCCGCCCGATGCGGTGGCCCATCCGGCCAGCGAAGAGGAACTCGAACGCACCTTGGCTTGGGCCGATGAACAAGGCCACGTGGTGGTCCCCTACGGGGGCGGCACGACCGTGGTTTGGGGCGTGAATGCGCCAGAGGGGGCTGACACCGTCGTGACGGTCGATCTCGACCGCCTCAACCGGGTGCTGGAACTCGACCCGGTGTCCCGCGCCGCCAGGGTGCAGGCCGGCATCCTAGGCCCGGACCTTGAGGATGCCTTGCGCCCGGAAGGTCTCACGCTGCGCCACTTTCCCCAGAGCTTCCCCTGGTCCACGGTTGGCGGTTGGGTGGCGACCCGCTCCGGGGGCCATTACGCCACCAACCACACCCACATCGACGACTTCGTGGAAAGCGTCCGCATGCTCACGCCCCGGGGCTGGTGGGAATCCCGCCGCCTGCCGGGCAGCGGCGCGGGACCGAGCCCGGATCGGATGGTGATCGGCTCCGAAGGCGTCCTCGGCATCATCAGCGAATGCTGGCTGCGCTTGCAGAAGCGGCCAACGTTCCGAGCCACGGCGGGCATTGCCTTCGCCAGTTGGGCGGAAGGCGCCGAAGCGGTGCGGCAAATCGTCCAGGCCAAGCTCTGGCCCGCCAACCTGCGCCTGCTCGATCCGGTGGAGGCGCGGCAGAGTGCCGGGGTCGAGGACAGCTCGGCGCTGCTGATCGTCGGCTTCGAATCCGCCGACGCAACCCAGGACGCCAACATCCGCGCCGCCGTGGCCATCGCCCGGAGCGCGGGCGGCCGCATCGACGATGAAGCCATCCGCATCGACGACGGCAAGGGCCGCGCCACGGGCCGGGGCGGCGCCGTGGGCGCTTGGCGCAACGCCTTCATCGGCGTCAACGCCGGCTTGACCAACGGCTTGGGCCTGCTCTCGGACACCTTCGAGACCGCCATCACCTGGGATAGATTCGCGGAATTTGACGGCGCGGTGCGCGATGCAATGGGCGATGCCTTGAGCCGCACGCTCGGCTCCGGCACCAGCCTCTCCTGCCGCTTCACCCACGTTTATCCGGACGGCCCGGCGCCCTACTACAGCTTCTCCGGCCCCGCCGCGCTCGGCGGCGAGTTCGAGCAGTGGTCGGCGCTCAAGGCCGCCGCCAGCGAGGCGGTGATTGCCGCCGGAGGCACCATCACCCATCACCATGCCGTGGGCCGGATGCACCGCCCCGGATACGACCGGCAGCGGCCGGATCTGTTCGCGGAGGCCTACCTCGCTGCCAAGCGCACCGTCGATCCCAAGGGCCTGATGAATCCCGGCGTCCTGTTCGATCCTTAAACACCAAGCGCCCTCATGAGCCATCAGCAATTCTCATTTGGGCTTTTTCGTTGCGTCGGGCGAAGCTCCCCGGAGCGAGGGCGTCCCGCCCTCGATGGATTTCCCGGTTCATTTCGAGGGCAAGATGCCCTCGCTCCGACAAAATGAGAAATGCTGATGAGCCATAGCGGGTTCATCTTGCAAGCCGCCAGCCAAACGCGGGCGGGAGCCTGCGAAGTGCAGCTTTGCGGACGCCTGGAGAACGGCGACGGCTTCCGGGTGCGGGAACGGCGCGAAACCGCCCGCTTCTACCTCCGCAACCAGGATGCCACCGTGCTTAAAGCCTCGGATTGGCGGGACGCCACCCTGTTGACATCGCACAAGGCCACCTTCAGCGACGAACCCGTCACCGAGGTGCGGGCCGCGGTGCCCGCCGTGCGGCAACTCACCGAACGGCTGGCCAACTGCCAGGTTCCGACGTTCGAGGCGGATCTCGACCCCGCCCAGCGCTACCTGATCGACCGAGGCATCAAGGGCGGCTGCCGCATTCACGGCGAGGCGCAGCCGGACAACGCGGCGACGGGCCGGGGTTGGCTGTTCACTGACCCGCAAGTTGAACCCGCCGATGCGGACTTCGCGCCCCGCACGCTTGCCTTCGACATCGAAACGGACCCCAAGGCGAATCGGCTGCTGGCCATTTCCCTGTACGGCTGCGCTGCCGATGAAGTCTATGTCGTGGATCCGCACAACCGTCCGATGCCGCCGAAAGCCGTCGGCTGCCCAACCGAGGCCGCTGCCTTGGAGGCCTTCTGCCAGCGGGTGCAGGCACTCGATGCCGACGTGCTTACCGGTTGGAACGTCATCGACTTCGACCTCAGCGTGCTCTCAAGGGTGGCGGCGAGGACCAAGGCCACCTTCCAGCTCGGACGCTGGCCCGGCGCGCCGCGCATTCGTCCGGCGAAGGGCTATTTCGGCAGCAGCCGGGCCGACATTCCCGGCCGCCTCGTGCTCGACGGCATCGCCCTGCTGCGCGGCGCGTTCGTGCGCATGGACGACTACTCGCTCGACGCCGTGGCGCGCACCGTGCTCGGCGAAGGCAAGGCGCTCAGCGGCGACGCCAAGGACCGGGTCGGGGAGATCCTGAGCAACTACGCCAACGACCTCGACGCCTTCGCCCTCTATGCCCGCACCGACGCCCGCTTGGCGTTGGAGATCATCGAGGCTCTCGACCTCGTGAACCTGGCCGTGGCCCGCAGCCGCCTGACCGGCATGACGCCGGACCGGGTGTCGGCCAGCATCGCCTCGTTCGACTTTCTCTACTTGGCGGAACTGAACCGGCGCGGCCGGGTGGCACCCACGCTGATCCGGGACGAGCGCCAAGCCCACCGCCCCCAATCGGGCGGTCACGTCCTGAGCCCAATCACCGGATTGCACGAAAACGTCTGGGTGTTCGACTTCAAGAGCCTCTACCCGAGCCTCATCCGCACCTACAACATCGATCCCCTCGGCTTCATCGAGCGGGACGACGAAGGGCCGCCAAACGCGCTGGTGCTCGCCAACGGCGCCCGCTTCCGCCGCGAGAGCGCCATCCTGCCCGGCCTGCTCGACCGGCTGGCACCACAGCGGGACAAGGCCAAGCGCGACGGCGATGCGGTGGCCTCCCAAGCGATCAAAATCCTGATGAACTCGTTCTACGGGGTGCTCGGCGCGTCCGGCTGCCGCTTCTACAACCCAGACATCGCCAACGCCATCACCGGCCAAGGACGGCACCTGCTGCTGTGGTCCAAGGACTGGTTCGAGGCGCGGGGCCTCAAGGTGCTCTACGGCGACACGGACAGCCTATTCGTCGGCTCCGGCCACCAGATCAGCGAGCGGGCATTGGATGAAGGGCCGACACTGGCCGCCAGCCTGACCCAGGAATTGGCGGATTTCATTAACGCCGAGTCCGGCGTGCGCAGCCGCCTGGAGCTGGAGTTCGAAAAGCTCTACGCCAAGCTCTTTCTGCCGCCCGTGCGCTCCGGAGCCGGCGGCGCCCGCAAACGCTACGCCGGGCTCGTTTGCGGCCAGGAGGCGCCCGAGTTCATCGGCATGGAAGTGGTGCGCCGGGACTGGACCGAATTCGCCAAGCGGGCCCAACGGGAACTCTACGCACGCTTCTTTCGCGGCGAGCCCGTGGACGGCTACCTGCGCGAACTGGTCGCAGCGCTGCGCAGCGGCGCCTTGGACGATCAACTGGTGTACCGCAAGGGCTTGCGCAAGGCGGTGGGCGACTATCGAGCCGGCAAGCCGCCGCACGTGGCCGCAGCGGAGAAGTCCAAAGCACCACTGGGCCGGGTGATCGCCTACCTCATCACCCTGGCCGGCCCGGAGCCCTTGGACAACCAGACCGCGCAGCCGGACCGGGAGCACTACGTCCACAAGCAACTGCGCCCCGTGGCCGCGCCCATCCTAGCCACCTTGGGGCTTAAGTTCGAGCAAGTAATCGGCGATGATCGGCAACTGCGCTTGCTGTAGTTCGAGCTACTAACGAGGCGATGCCTCAAACCGACGCGTGGGCGGTCGCCGGGCGCAAACGTGACTCACTTGATAACCTTATCCCGCGATCAGGAGAACCAGCGAGGAAAACGATGGACAAGGAATTCGATGTACTGCTGTGGGGTGCCACCGGCTTCACCGGGCGGCTGACGGCCCAACACCTGGCCGACCGCTACGGCGTTGACGGCGAGGGTTTGCGTTGGACGATCGGCGGCCGCAGCCTTGAGAAGCTGGAAGCGCTGCGTGCAACGCTGAACGCCAGTGACGGGCAACTGACCCCCGTGGTCGCGGACGCCAACGATCTTGCCGCCATGCGCGACGCCGCCAGCCGAGCGCGGGTGGTTTGCAGCGCCGTCGGCCCCTACACCCGCTACGGCAGCAACCTGGTGCAGGCCTGCGCCGAAAACGGCACCGACTACTGCGACCTGACGGGCGAAGTGCAGTGGATGCGCGCCATGATGGACGCCCACGGCGAAGCCGCCCAAGCCAGCGGGGCGCGCATCGTCCACACCTGCGGATTCGACTGCATCCCCTCGGACCTCGGCGTGCTCTACGTGCAGCGGGCGATGCACGAACGGCACGGCACCTATGCCAAGCAGGTCAAGCTGCGGGTGCTGGACTTCAGGGGCGGCTTCAGCGGCGGCACCATCGCCAGCATGATCGAGCTGGTCGAGCAGGCCAGCCAGGATGCGGCCATTCGCGCATTGCTCGCCGACCCGTACTCGCTGAACCCGCCCGACGCAGACCGGGGCCTGGACGGCCCAGACCGCCTCACCGCATTCTACGACGAGGACTTCGCGGCTTGGGCCGCGCCCTTCATCATGGGGCCGGTCAACACCCGCGTGGTGCGCCGCAGCCACGCCCTGATGGGCCATCCCTACGGCCCCGAGTTTCGCTACGACGAAGCCATCGCCTTCCCCAAGCTGCCCACCCCCGGCGCCTGGGCCGCCGCCAACGCGGCCGCCGCGGCATCGGCCGGCGCCATGGGCGCCATGACCCTGCGCCCGGTGCGCGAACTCGCCGCCCGCTACCTGCCCCAACCCGGCAGCGGCCCCAGCGAGCAACAGATGGCCGACGGCCACTTCAAGCTCGCGCTGCTCGCCCGCCACCCCGAGGACAAGGCCAAGAACGTGCTCGCCTACGTGCAAGGCGACCGCGACCCCGGCTACGGCGCCACCGCCAAGATGCTGGCCGAGAGCGCCGCCTGCCTCGCCCAGGACGGCAGCAACGCCCCCGGCGGCTTCAGCACCCCGGCCACCGCCATGGGCGCCAGCCTGATCGAGCGCCTCGCCAACCACGCGGGGGTGCGGTTTTCGTTGGGGTAGTTTGATATTGAATGGCTTGATATTCGCGAAGCCACCGTGTTAGATGGCAGTGAGATCATGGTACGCAGGGTCTAGCGATCAAGGAACTTTGGCCGCATTGCTCTACGACGACGAGGTGATAGCGATGGCGGATAGGCTGATGCCCTCGCCAAAACGCGAGGATAAAGTGGTGACAAGCCGCTTGGATACGAGGCACTTAGGGCGGTGGAAGAACGTTCAATCTCACTTGAAAAGCGCGTCTTCATGCTCTATTCCCTCGAAGCGGGGCACCCCATCGGAACCTGCTTCGGATTCGGGAGGCCGGGACCCTTCCTAACGGCAGCCCACGTCATCGCCGATCTTCCGATGGACCAGATTCGCGTCTTATCCGTTGGCCCAGAGGTGGCTTCGTGGCCGATTAGCGAGATTCGACTTCAGCAATCTGCCGATGTGGCGGCACTCTACGTCCCTGATGGTGGCCAGGATCCGCGTTTCGAATGTTTCGAGCTCGGCAAGCCTCCTTCAGGATACGCCGATCATACTCTGGGAGAAGAGGTCGTCTCCGTCGGCTACCCGCTGCTGGCGAACGAGAAACCAGTGACGAGACGGTTGATGCGCGGCCATCTCCAAGCGCAATACGTGTATCAAGCGGACCCGTATGAATACAGCGCTTTTGAACTACCGTTCCCAGCATTCCCTGGGCAAAGTGGTTCCCCTGTCATTCGCGACTGGGCAAGGGAGGAAGTGATCGGGCTCATCACGGAGAGCATTAAGTACTCCACTGAGTTGGGCGAAGACCGAACGGAAGCCCACTGGACCATAGCCACCTCGCTCACCCCACTATCCGAATGGATCGATTCGCTTTGAGTAACGAGCTACGTTGCGGCCACTATAGCTGCGCCCTCATTCGGCCGACTTTGTCCTCCAGCTTCCGCCCCTTGACGATCCGCTCAACCGGTCTCCCTTCATGCTGAACTGTTAGCCAATGTGGATAGAGCGGGACACAGGTTGAGAGCACGGATAAAACCGAAGGACATAGACGTACCGGAGGATAATCCATTCCAGTACGACGCCTTGGACCGCAAGGGGACCGTCGAGATTCTGGCTAGACTCATCGTGTCGATTGAAGGCCCCGGCGTGGTCGGCATAGACGCGGACTGGGGAAACGGCAAGACTACGTTTCTGCGGATGCTGCACCAGTTCTTGGCAAAAAGGCGAGTGCCGGTGGTGAGCTTCAATGCTTGGGAGTCCGACTACGTGTCCGACCCGTTCACGGCGATCGTGACGGAGTTGACAGACGCCCTAGAGGAATACGCCAACGAACCCGGTGCCGAGATCGCGACCACGATCAAGACAGGACTCGTGCACGCAAAGGCTGTAATCAAGGCGAGGGCACCGACAATGCTGCGGTCGCTTGTCGCGGAGGTACCCGTTGCGGGGAAGGCGTTGGAAGAGGTCGTCGCTGGCTTCGCAGATTCGCAGGAGGACGACCGGATCACGGCGTACCGTGAAGCCCGGAAGTCCGTCGAGGAGTTCAGCACCGTGTTGGAAGACATCGCACGGTTGGTGCCCACAGGCATTGAACACGGGCCGTTGGTGGTCATGATCGACGAACTGGACAGGTGCCGCCCCTCATACGCAGTGGAGCTGCTGGAAGTCGCGAAACATCTGTTCGCCGTAGACGGGGTCGTATTCGTCATCGCTGTCAACCGGTCAGAACTCGCCCACTCCGTTCAGGCATTGTACGGACAGGGCTTCGACGCGAAAGGGTATCTAGGTCGGTTCTTCGACGTGGATTTCCGTCTGCCAGACTCCGACAGGTCGCGCTTCATCAAGGATGTGATCGACGCGGTCGGGATTAGAGCCTACTTGGGCAGGACGGCAGACCAATCGGGCTCAAATGAACTCCTCACGCTCATGTCCATGCTGGAGGCCTTTTTCGGCGAGCCGGTCATCAGCCTAAGGACGGCCGCAAGGGCCATTCACCACTTGGGCGTAGTTTACGCAGCCCTAGCGGACGGGAAGCTCGTGCTGGGAACAACCACGGCGATCCTAGCCCGGATATTGCACGAACGTAGTTGAAGAACGGCGGAATGCCCCTGATAA
>JAPPIX010000127.1 GCA_028820495.1 Gammaproteobacteria bacterium | reverse complement strand
GCGGCGGCGGCTCGCAGACCTCCGCCAATCGGTTGAGCCGGTCCACGCACTGCCAGAGCATCAGGAATTGGCGCAGGGAAATCTGCCCGGTGGTCTCGAAACGCTTGATGGTGGAGGCTGGCACAGTGCTGATGCGGGACAGCGCCGCACGGGACAGCTTGCGTTCCCGCCGGCCTTGGCGGATGGCGGCGGCGAACCGTTGCTGAAGATCGGTGGGGGTGAGAAGGGAGAGGTGATCCATAGTTGATGGGTTGATTTTCCGAAAGGTCAATATTATATCCAAATCTACATTGCTAGGTCTAATATAGACAATATATTGTCCAGATCGGAACCCCAGCGTCTCACCGCGAAAGTCTGCAAGCACCGGTGCGGAACACCAATCCCCGACCGACATCAGCGATCCATATTGACGCCCGGACGCCTGCTCACTAGAATGCGCTGCTCGCCGCGAAGTCCCCTTCGTCTAGAGGCCTAGGACTCCAGGTTTTCATCCTGGCAACAGGGGTTCGACTCCCCTAGGGGACGCCAGTGGCGCTGGTGTGCGTAGGGATATCTGCCAGTCTGGCGTCCTCCCGTTTGACCAGCGAAAGTGCGCGTGTCATTGTAGCCATAGCCTCACTCCATCGCGCCATCCATGCAAGCCGAAGCCCTGCAATCCAAGGTCGTTTCCGAGTCGGTGCGTGCGTTCCTTAGCTTCACGACCGAAGATAAGCCGCTGGTCGACGCATTCAGGGCTCAAATCGGGCTGCAGCACCCACAAGTTGAGCTTCTCGATCATGCCGTCACGGACCGCTACCAAGAGGACTGGAAGCGGGAGTGCGCCGGGAAGATCGGCCGGTCGGCAATGCTAATCTGCCTCGTCGGGGCAAAAACCCACCGGAGCAAGGCGGTCGCGTGGGAGGTCGACCACGGTCTGTCACTCGGAAAGCGCATCGTGGCGGTCAATCTGACTGCTACCGGGGCTCGTGTGCCCGAAGTTCTCGTGCGCAACGCAATAAAACCACAGCAAGGTATCGCCGGTATGGTCTTGACCTCCGCGAGCGCGCCAGTGCTCGAAAGGGAGGCGCATGGCCACTCCGGATGATCAGAACATTGAGGACATTATCTTCGGCGGCGAGTCTGCTGACGGTCAGCCCAACCTCGAAATCCTCATGGAGCAATACAAGCTCTTTGTCGAAACCTCCGTCCGGCGATCTGAGCGGCTTTGGCGGCCAACCCGTGCCATTGGGCGCATTGAATCGTGTCGGCGCCAAACGTGTCCAAAGGATTGCCTTGGCAATAGGCCAAGTCTCAGCGCACCCAAGGGGATGCGGTCATGGTAGTCGGGGCGGATCAACCCACCCCTTCATTGCTTGGTGAGGGCCGATGGCGATTTCATTGCCAACACGGAAAGCGTCGCGGTAGAGGGTGAAGGGTTGCCCCGCCGCATCATGCACCCAAAGCCAATGGCTTGGGTTGTTGGCAGTTTCAGCCGCAATCGCGATTTCGCCGATGGCGCACGATGTGGCGAGCGGCGCAACGTAGCCGTCAAGTTCCGTGTATGGGGCGGCGTCCACGAATCGGGGCCGGGCATCTTCGTTGAGCAAATCCCATAGTTCTTCGCCAAACACCGCAATGCCTGCTGTAACCAACCCAATCGACAGTGCTCCGGCAATCGATGCCAACGGTGTTGTCAGCAACCAGCCCAAACCCGCCCCTGCGGCAACGGACACACCGAGCATGGCGGCGATTTCAATGAGTGCTTGGTTCCTAGCTTCGTCGGCGCTCAAGCATCCTGTCATCAGCAAATGATGGTGCTTGTAGATGATAACGCCAGCGCCGATGAACAAGCCGGACACACCGCCCAACGCGACGCCCTTAATCTGCGTTAGACGTTTGTAGGCTCGCGATTTTGCTTGGTGTGCCTTTTGGGCGTCCCTGACTTCCACCGGCGTCATTTGCCGTGCGCCTCTTGCTCGATTTCGTTCGGAACTCTCGAACACGCCATTTGCCGCCAAGTTGCTGCCACCCATCGAGTAAGGCGTCTTGTGGCTCCAATCCATTCCGCGCAAGGCGTAACGTTCGGCGTCGGATCCTTGGGTTCGGATTGATTCGGGCAGCGTAGCCCGGACCTTCCGAGCTTCTGTGTCGGTTCTGCGCTCTCCCCTTGTGCCCATCACGCGGTACTTTTCCTTGAGGTCGGCATCAAGGCTCTCCCAAGGCACTTCCCTTGCGAGCGATGGGGTGGCGGCGCAAAGTGCCAAGGTGATTGCCAGCAAGGCGGTTTTCATGTGTGTTTTCGGGCGTTGATCGAGTCACCCGTAGGGTACATCCACGTAGAAAGCGGGGGAAGAGAGCAGGCCGCAAATCGCGCCACACGGGCCGATTTCCGACGAACTGAGCGGCTCTCCCGGTTCAGGCGACACCGCGTGGCTCTGGCCCGGTGGACGCCCTAGGGGACGCCAAACCTACGTCTTAACCTATTGAAAAATGCTGGGGTCTCATAGGCGCTACCCAAATTCAGCACGGGTCAATCCAGACTGCCGAATGATCGACATCAGAGTCCCGAC
>JAPPIX010000159.1:8129-23527 GCA_028820495.1 Gammaproteobacteria bacterium | reverse complement strand
TAGCAGGGGAGCGCCTTCAGCCGCTCGGCCACCTCTCCGGGACTACCCGCCGTGCGGGCGGGGCGGCAGTATAACCCGTAAGCATGGAATCCAACGGGTACAGATTTCCTGAGTTCAAAAAAATTGGGCAGTGGTACGGCACGGAGGTCGTTGCCGGGCGGCTAGGCCGCGGCTGGCGTTGGCCCCGTCAAGACGATTCCCCCCTATATGTAGGCAGCGTTGGGTCATAGGGAACGGCGCTCTGGCGAGCGCCGTTTCGAGGGCAGCATGTCCATAAGCGCTAACTTGTATGGGCTATCAAAGACATAGCGTCCAACTTGCTGTCCAAAGCGGCCCAACTGGTCCGTTGGACAGGCCAATGTCCGCGCCCAAACCGCCCGAATCCTTCAAGTCGCACGGCGGCAATCTCGCACAATTCAAAGGGCGAATCTCGCCTTCCAGCCCATGCCCCCGTCCCCTATCGTTTCCCCAACGACAGCCACCGGAAACCGCCCGTGACCGTCCCCGAAGGACACGACAGGGCCGCCAAGCGCCTGCTCGGCGACGCACGCATGATCGCCGACGCGCTGCGCGCCTTTGTGCCCGGAACTTGGGTCGCGGACCTCGACCTCGACACCCTGCGGCCCCTGCCTGCCGAGCACGTGAACGCCGAACTGCTGCGGCAGCGCGGCGACCTGCTCTGGAACGTCGAATTCAAGGGCGGCGGCTCCCTCGTAATTGTCCTGGAGGCTCAGTCCACCCCGGACCCGCGCATGCCCGCCCGCATGATGACCTTCACCGGGCTGGTCTGCGAGGGCCGGACCGACGGGGCCGGTGGGCCGGACGGCAGGATGCCGGCGGTGCTGCCCATCGTGCTGTACACAGGCCTGCGTCGCTGGACGCCTGCTCTGGACCTAGCCGACCGGGTGGGGCCGCCTGCGGAACTGGCGCCTTACGTCGCGGGGCAGCGCTACCTTCTGCTTGACGTTCGGGAGCTTGCGAAGCAGGATTTGCCGGAGCGAAACTTGATGTCAGCGTTCGTGCGCATTGAGGCCGCAGCCTCGCCGAAAGCCTTGGCGGACGCCTTGCGCGACACTCTGGCTTGGCTTGGCGATGATGAACTGGGGCCGGTGTTCATGCGGTGGGTGAGCGACGTGCTGATGCCGCTGCGCTTCCCGGATGCGGACCAAGGGCTGATTGACGAACTCAAGGAGGGCAAGACGATGTTGGCGGAACGGGCAAAGCAATGGACCGAGCAGTGGTTCGCGGAGGGCCGCGAGGAGGGCCTGCGTGAAGGCTTGGAACAGGGCCGGCGGGACATGGCGGTGCGGCAGGCTCAGCTCAAGTTTGGCGATCTGGCCGCCGAGCGGCTGTCGCTGCTTCTCGACCGCATCGCGGACCCCGCCGTGCTGGCCGAGGTGGGCGACTGGGTGATCCAATGCGGCGATGCTGCGGAACTGCTGGCCCGCACGGAGAACGCCGCAAGCTCCGGCAACGGCCGGGCGAGCCTTTGAAACTCGCGAAGGGTGCATTTATGCGAGGGGCGGGTTCCTCTCCTAAAGCCAGTTGAGCCCCCAAAAGTTGGAAACCCGTCCCCTCTGGCGCTGGCCTGAACTGTGCCGGGCCCTTGACCTGCCGGAGCAGGACGGCCCCGACATCACTGGCCTATGCATCGATTCCCGCCGCATCCAGCCCGGTGAGTTGTTCATCGCCTTAACCGGCGATCCGGGGCCTCGGTTTCATGCCTCCAGCCGCTCCGAGCGCGATGGCCACGACTACGTGGCCCACGCCTTCGAGCGCGGCGCGGCCGGGGCCTTGGTGCATCGGGAGGTTGCCGCCACCGGCCCCTTGCTGCGGGTTGACGACAGCCTTGATGGCCTTTGGGCGCTGGCCCGTGCCCGGCGGCAGGCTTTGGGCGGGCAGGTGGTTGCGGTCACCGGCAGCAGCGGCAAGACGACGGTCAAGACCCTGCTGGGGGCGGCGCTGGGTGCCTTCACCACTGCGGGCAGCCTGAACAACCATCTGGGTGTGCCGCTGTCTTTGGCATCTGCGCCGGCGGGGGCCGAGTGTGCGGTGTTTGAGGTGGGCACCAACCATCTTGGGGAGATTGAAACGCTTGCGCGGCTGGTTTCGCCCACCGTGGCCCTAGTGCTCAACGTGCATCCTGCCCATCGGGAGTTCTTTGCTGATCTGGATGCGATACGCACAGAGAAGTTATCCATTTTCAAAGGGTTGAGGGATAAAGGTGTACTGATACTTGGGCAATCGCTCGGCAAGGGGGGGCTGCCGGGTGATCTGTCCACGCTTGTGTTTGGCGATGGGGAGGGCGCGGATTGTCGTCTGCTGCACAGCGAGGGTGATCGTGCCATATATAAGGTGGGCGGGCAGCGTATCGAGGCCCATGTGCCTGGTGGTGGCCCCCATCGGGCGCTGTCGGTGGCGGCGGTGCTTTGCGTGCTCAAGGCGTTGGGCCGGGACTTGAGTGCGGCAACCGATTTGCCGGATAGCTTGATCCCCGGTGGGCGGGGCAGCGAGCGCCGCTGCGGCGGGGTGGTGCTGGTGGATGACAGTTACAACGCCAATCCGGCCAGCATGCGGGCGGCACTTTTGTACCTGCGCAATGATCGGGGGCGGACCATTGCGGTGCTGGGTGAGATGTTGGAGCTTGGGGCTGAGAGTGAGGCCTATCACCGGGGGCTGGCTGAGGCCTGCCGTGCCGTTGACCGGGTTGTGGCGGTGGGTGAGGGGATGCGGGTGCTTTACGAGGAGTTGGCTGAGTCCCAGCGCTGGGTTTGGCGGGAGACGGCTGATGATGCGTTGCTTGAGGAGCTGGTTGGGGGCATCCGGGCTGGGGATCGGGTGTTGGTTAAGGGGTCTAATCGGGTTTTTTGGGCTAGGCAGTTTGCGGATCGGTTGGGTTCCGCTTTGGAGGCTCTGGGGGAGGAGGGGTCTTCTGTTGGTTAATCGAGGGCGGGACGCCCTCGCTCCGGGGATCCCGCTCGGGGGTAGGGGGTTCTTTGTTCGGCGTGCTCGCTTGGTTTTGAATCGAGGGCGGGACGCCCTCGCTCCGGGATCTCGCTTGGTCCGGGGGTCTCGCTTGGGGGCTAGGGTGGCTGGTCTTCGTTTGGGGGTCCTAGGGCGGCGGTTGAGTTGTTGGGGAGTGTTGCGGCTGGGGTTCGGGATGACCAGGGGAGAAGGCGGTAGCCGGTGTGGGCTGAGAAGTCCATGAACGGGTACTTGATGATCTGGAAGTAGGGGGAGTAGTCGAAGTCGCTCGGCACGCAGAGCTTGGGGTTGCGGCGGAACAGGCGCAGTTCGTCGCCTTCGCCTTGTTGCACCAGGGGCAGGATGGGGAACTGCACCGCGCCGAAGGCCTCCGCGATCATCGTTGAGCAGACCGTGCGCGTCTGCTTGCCGGGAAGTTGGCGAAAGAGGCTTGAGCGCCAGCGGCGCGGCATCAGGGCCCAGGGCAGCAGGAAGCGCAGCAGGTCGAAGATCTGCCGCAGGTCGTAGCCCTTGCCGATCTGCTGGGCGGCGTGCATCAGCACTTGCTGCGCATCCGGGTGGGAGAGGCCCTGGGGCCGGCACAGGCGCACGTGATCGTCCTCGTACACGCTTAACGGCCGCACCACGCAGCCTTCGCCGAGCATGCTTTCGATCACCAAGCGCTCGCTGGCCGGCAGGTCGGTGGCCTCGCGCACCAGCCGGCGCCCTTCCGGGTCCTCGATGTCGTAGAGGCGGCCGACGTAGAGCGCGGCATGGCACCAGGGGCTTTGGGTCACGGTCTTGACCACGGCGCTGGCCCGGCTGCGGCCCTCCACCAGCACCACGTCGCAGGGCTTAAGCTCCTGGCAAAGCCGCTCGAAGTTGCTTAAGGGGATGGGCGGGGGCGGACGCTGCCGGGTCAGCCAGCGGATGATGGGGCGGGACAGCATCAATGTTTGCGCCACCGGTGCCCATTTCGGGCTTCATCATGAAAAATGTTCTTTGCCCCTGAGGCGCTGGAAGAGGCATACTACACCACAGGTTAATCAGGGAACGAACGGTTCGATGATCGTTGACGCCCACGGTCGCCGCTTCCGCAACTTGCGCATCAGCCTCACCGCGGCCTGCAACTACGCCTGCACCTACTGCGTGCCCAACGGCAAGCGCCTGCAAGCCGCGGTCCGGGAGTTGAGCGCTGAGGAAATGGGCCAAGCGGTGGAACTGCTCATCGAGGCCGCCGGCATCGAGAAGCTGCGCATCACCGGCGGTGAGCCGCTGCTGTCGCCGAAGTTCGACGCGCTGCTGCCGGTGGTCATGGCGCTGCCGCTGGAGGATGTCTCCCTTACCACCAACGGCCAATTGCTGCCGCGCAAGGCAGATCTCATCATCGATGCGGGCGTGCGCCGCATCAACGTCAGCTTAGACACCTTGGACGCCAACGGCTTCCGAGCCATCGCCCGCAGTGGCGACCTCGCCACGGTGCTGCACGGCATCGAGCGCATGCTGGAGGCCGGCATTCGGGTCAAGGTCAACATGGTGCCCATGCGCACCCGCAATGCCAACCAGGTCCTGCCCATGCTCGACTACTGCTTCGAGCGCGGCATCGAGCTGCGCTTCATCGAGTTGATGAAGATGGGCCACCTGCGGGCGGGCAACCAGTACCTCCAGGATTTCTACGGCATGGATGAAATCCTGGAAGCCATCGGCCAGCGCTACGAGTTCACCCGCACCGATGCGCCCTTTGACTCCACGGCCGCCCGCTTTGAGGTGCCGGGCCGGGGCGTGTTCGGCATCATCGCCAACGAGAGCGAGCCGTTCTGTAGCACCTGCACCCGGCTGCGCCTGTCCTCCGACGGCTACCTGTACGGCTGCCTCTCCAACGCCCGCCGCCACGATCTGCGCCCGGTGCTGGAATCGCCGCGTCCGCAAGCCTTGGCCCGCCTGCGGCAACTGCTGCCCCGGGCCCTGGGCGACAAGCAGAGCGTCAGCTTCCGCGGCGAGGTCACGGTGATGAAGTTCATCGGCGGGTGAGCGGCAGCCCTCAAGCCAATCCCGGCCCGGCCGACCCGCTCTCGCCGTTTGCCGAACTCCTCAAGTTGCAAGCCGCCCAACGTCTGCCGCCGGTGGCCGAGTGGCAGCCCACCCGTGAAGGGCAGATCGACATCCGCGTGGACCGCGAGGGCGTCTGGTACCACGAGGGGGCGCGCTTCGAGCGTTCTGCCTTGGTGCGGCTGTTCGCCAGCATCCTGCGCAAGGAGGACGGCGGCTACTTCCTGGTGACGCCCCAAGAGAAGCTGCGCATCACCGTCGAGGATGCGCCGCTGCTGGCGGTGGAGTGCGAGTGTGCGGGGCAAGGCGGCGACCAGGAGATCCTGCTGCGCACCTACACTGACGACGTGGTGCGCCTCGATGCCGAGCACGCCTTCTGGCTGCACGAGGGTCCTCAGGGGCCGCGGCCCTACGTTCATGTGCGCGATGGGCTGAACGCCCTAGTTGCTAGGGCGCCCTACTACCAGTTGATCGACCTCGCCGAAGAGGCGGATGGTCGCCTGTGGCTGCGTTCCGCCGGCGCCCGCTTCGATCTGGGCGCCAGCAGATAAGTTACATGTTGGGGTAGTTCGGCCCGCCGGCGCCTTCCGGCACCACCCAATTGATGTTCTGGGCCGGGTCCTTGATGTCGCAGGTCTTGCAGTGCACGCAGTTCTGGGCGTTGATCTGAAAGCGCGGCGCGCCGTTCTCCTGAACCACCTCGTAAACCCCCGCCGGGCAGTAGCGCTGCGCGGGCTCGTCGAACTTGGGCAGGTTGTCGCGGATCGGCACCTCCGGGTCGGCCAACGTCAGGTGGCAGGGCTGGTCCTCCTCGTGGTTGGTGTTGGAGAGGAACACGCTGGAGAGCTTGTCGAATGAGAGCTTGCCATCCGGCTTGGGGTAGTCGATCTGCGGTGCCTCGCTGGCGGGCTTGAGGGTGGCGTGGTCGGGCACCTGGTCTTGGAGCGTCCAGGGGGTTTTGCCGCCGATGAGCTGCTCGGCGAAGGAATAGGCAGAGCCGAAGAAGATGCCGAGCTTGTGCCAGGCCGGCCCGGCATTGCGGGTGGAATGCAGTTCTTTGTGCAGCCAAGACGCCTCGAAGCGTTGCTGCAGATCCACTTCGGTGCCCGCCTCGCCGCGCTGCAGGGCGGCGAACACCGCTTCGGCGCCGAGCATGCCGGACTTCATCGCCGTGTGGCTGCCCTTGACCTTGAGCACGTTGAGAAAGCCGGCGTCGTCGCCCACCAGGGCCGCGCCCGGCACGGTCAGCTTGGGCAGTGCCTGCAGGCCGCCCTTGACGATGGCCCGGGCGCCGTAGGAGACGCGGGTGCCACCTTCGAGCTGGTCGGCGATCAGCGGGTGGTGCTTCCAGCGCTGCATCTCGTCAAAGGGGCTTAAGTGTGGGTTGGCGTAGCACAGGTCAACGATCAGGCCGAGTGAGACTTGGTTGTTGTCCAAGTGATAAAGGAAGCTGCCGCCGGTGGTGCCTGCCAAGCGGCCCAGCGGCCAGCCGAGGGCGTGCAGGATGCGCCCCGGCTCGTGCTTGGCGGGGTCGATGTCCCACAGTTCCTTGAGGCCGATGCCATAGTGCTGGGTGCCGCTGTTCTCGCGCAGGCCGAACTTGGCCATGAGCTGCTTGCCGAGGTGGCCCCGGCAGCCTTCGGCGAATAGGGTGTACTTGGCGTGCAGTTCGTAGCCCGGCTCGTGGGTGTCCTTGGGCGTGCCGTCCTTGCCGATGCCCATGTCGCCGGTGGCGACTCCCTTGACGCTGCCATCGTCGTTGTAGAGCACTTCGCTGGCGGCGAAGCCGGGGAAGACGTTGACGCCCATTTCCTCCGCCTGCTCCCCCAGCCAGCGGCACAGGTTGCCCAGCGATATGGCGTAGTTGCCCTTGTTGTGAATCGGGCGGGGGATGATCAGGCGGGGAAGGGGGATGCGCGCCTTGGCGCTGGTCAGCATGTAGTACTCGTCGCTGGTGACCGGCGTGGTCACCGGCGCGCCCATGGATTGCCAATCGGGCAGCAGCTCGTTGAGGGACTTGGGATCGAGAATGGCCCCGGAAAGAATGTGCGCCCCGACCTCGCTGCCCTTCTCGACAAGGCAGACGGCGACCTCCTCGCCAGCCTCCGCCCCAAGCTGCATCAGCCGAATGGCCGCCGAAAGCCCCGCAGGCCCACCCCCGACGATCACCACGTCGAATTCCATGGACTCACGCTGCATAGGGGCCTCCAAGACGTTTGCAAAGGCCAAATTATAGCGCCGTAAACAGCCCGCCCTAGACAGCGTTCCCGCGTGTTCGTTTCGAGGGCAAGATGCCCTCGCTCCGGCCTTCCTTCGTAGCGACGCTCCTCGCTCCCGGACCGAGGGCGTCAGGCCCTCGATAGGATTCCCGCGTGTTCGTTTCGAAGGCAAGATGCCCTTGTCCAAGGAGCCCCCCGGAGCGAGGGCATCTTGCCCTCGATTTGAATCACAGCGTTCTTTGCGGACCTTGGGATTGCCTTTTCTCTTTTGATTCTGTGATACATTGCGCCCCCCGAAGAGCGGCAGCGCTTGACGCCGCTCAAGGCTCAACATCCGAAATCTGACAGGGAGGATTCATGGGCGAATTTGCCTACGTGGCCCCGCGCAGTGTCGCTGATGCCGTCGGCGTTCTGCAGGACCATGCCAACAACGGGCGGCGTGCCCAGGTTCTTGCGGGCGGCACCGATCTGCTGGTGCAGTTGCGCGGCTTGGACAAGGCGCCGCGCACCATTGTCGACGTCAAGAAAATCGAAGAGACCAACCGCCTGGACATCGGCGGCGATGAAATCTACATCGGCGCGGCCATCCCCAGCGCCATCCTGAACGAGAACGAGGAACTGAAATCCCTCCTGCCGGGCCTGATCGAGTCGGCGGACCTCATCGGCTCCACCCAGATTCAGGGCCGCGCCTCCTTGGGCGGCAACCTGTGCAACTCATCGCCCGCTGCCGACACCATTCCCGCCATGATCGCCGACCGCGGCATCTGCGTCATTGCCGGCAGCGGCGGCGAGCGGGAAGTGCCCGTGGAGGATTTCTGCACCGGCGTGGGCACCAACGTCATGACCGGCGATGAGTTCCTGCTCGGCCTGAAGTTCCCGCGCCCGCCGGCCAACACCGGCGACGCCTACCTGCGCTTCATCCCCCGCACCGAGATGGACATCGCCGTGGCCGGCGCCGGCGTCAGCGTCACGCTGGACGGCAGCGGCACCTGCACGGCGGCCCGGGTGGGCATTGGCGCCGTGGCCCCGACACCGCTGCTGGTGGCCGATGCCGCCGCGGCGCTGGTCGGCACCGCCGTGGATGACGAGGCGCTAGCCGCCGCTGGCGCCGCCTGCTCGGCGGCCGCTTCCCCCATCACCGACAAGCGCGGCACCGTCGAATACCGTCACAAGGTCGTCGCCGTGCTTTGCCGGCGCGCCGGGGCCATCGCCCGCGACCGCGCCTTGGCCGGCTGAGTTTCCTGATCGCGGGTTAAGGCTGTCACATGAGTCAACTTTTGCGCCCGACGACCGATCACTCGCTGGTCTAGGGCATCGCCACGTTAGGAGATTTACCCCATGAGCAAAATGCACATTCGCACCACCATCAACGGCGACCAAGTCGATTTTCTCGGCTCGCCGCAACAGTCCCTGCTCGACGCGTTGCGCGACGAGGTGGGCAAGCTCGGCACCAAGGAAGGCTGCGGCACCGGCGACTGCGGCGCCTGCTCGGTGATCGTCGATGGCCGCTTGGTCTGTTCCTGCCTGATGCTGGCCGCGGAGGCCGAAGGGGCCGAGATCACTACTATAGAAGGCATCGCCGAGGGCGACGGCCTGCATCCGATCCAGGAGAAGTTCCTGGAGCATGCGGCCCTGCAGTGCGGCGTCTGCACGCCCGGCTTCATCGTCGCCACCAAGGCGCTGCTCGACCGCAACCCGGATCCCGACGAGCGCACCATCCGCTATTGGCTGGCTGGCAACCTTTGTCGGTGCACGGGGTACGACAAGATCGTTCGGGCAGTGCAGGATGCCGCCCAGGAACTCGCCCACGAGGCATGATTGAACTGAAATTGATACGTCCAACAGGAGGTCGTAAATGGCTGAGGCCGTAGATTATCGATATGTGGGAACCAGCCCGGTGCGCCCGGACGGGGTGGACAAGGTCACCGGCAGGGCGCAGTTTGGCGCCGACCAAAATCTGCCCAACATGCTGCACGGCAGGGTGCTGCGCAGTCCCCACGCCCATGCCCGCATCAAGAGCGTTGACGTATCCAAGGCCCTGGCCATGGACGGCGTCCACGCGGCCGTTTCCGGCGCCGACTTCCCGGCGGTGCAGAGCGGCGAAATTGGCGGCGAGGGCGGCGGCGACATGGCCGACATCGCCAAGAACGTCATGGCCCGGGACAAGGCCCTCTACCACGGCCATGCGGTGGCGGCGGTGGCAGCCACCAGCGTGGAGATTGCCGAGCGGGCCTTGGACGCCATCGAGGTGGAGTACGAACCGCTGCCGCCGGTGCTCGACGTGCTCGAGGCCATGGCCCCGGACGCGACCCTGCTCGATGAAAACTGCTTCACCAAGAACCTGCCGGAAAAGCCGGATAAGCCGAGCAACATCGCCTCGGTGATGGCCTTGACCCGGGGCGACTTGGAGGCGGGCTTCGAGCAGGCCGACATTGTGGTGGAAGGCGAGTACCGCATTCCGATGGCCCACCAAGGCTACATCGAGCCCCACGCCTGCACGGCGACGGTCAACGAGGAGGGCAAGGCCACCGTCTGGTGCTGCACCCAGGGCCACTTCGAGTTCCGCGCCATGACCTCGAAGATCCTCAACTGCAAGATCGGCGACCTGAAGTTCATCGCCTCGGAAATCGGCGGCGGCTTCGGCGGCAAGACGGTGGTTTACCTGGAGCCGGTGGCCGTGTTGCTGTCCAAGCACGCCGGCCGGCCGGTGAAGATGGTCATGTCCCGCGAGGAAGTGTTCCGCGCCACGGGCCCCACCTCCGGCAGCGTCTGCCGGGTGAAGATAGGCGCCCAGAACGACGGCAAGATCACTGCCGCCAAGGCTTGGTTGGCCTATGAGGCCGGCGCCTTCGCCGGCGCGCCGATCATGCCCGGCGCCATGTCGATCTTCGCCCCCTACGAGATCGAGAACTTCCTGGTCGAGGCGAACGACGTGTTGGTGAACAAGCCCAAGGTGGCCGCCTACCGGGCGCCGGGCGCGCCCCAAGCCATGCACGCCTTCGAGGTGGCCTTGGACGACATCGCCCGCCAGATCGGCATGGATCCGCTGGATTTGCGCATGGTCAATGCCGCGGATGAGGGCACCCAAGCCCCCTACGGGCCGAAGTTCCCGGCCATCGGCTTCAAGGCCTGCATCGAGGCGGCCAAGAAGCACCCCAACTACGCCAAGCCGGTGCCGGAAGGCGCCGGGCGCGGGGTGGCTGCGGGCTTCTGGTTCAACATCGGCATGCAGTCGAGCGCCGAGGTGCGCATCAACGAGGACGGCACCGTGATCGTCATGGAAGGCAATCCCGACATCGGCGGCTCCCGGGCCTCCATGGGCCTGATGGCGGCGGAGACCCTGGGCGTGCCCTACGAGCAGGTCAAGACCTACATCGGCGACACCGAAAGCACCGGCTTCTGCAACGTCACCGGCGGCAGCCGCACCACCTTCGCCACCGGCTTGGCGGTGGTGCAGGCTTGCGAGGACATCATCGCCCAGTGCAAGTCGCGGGCGGCCGCGACCTGGGGCATGGATGACGACCAGGTGGAGTGGCAGGACGGCCAGGCAGTTCCGGCGCCCGGCGTGAACGCGGACGTCAACCCCTTAAGCTTGGCGGAGCTTGCGGCCAGCGCGCCCAAGACCGGCGGTCCAATCCTCGGCCGGGCGTCGTTGAACGCCCAAGGCGCGGGCGCCAGCTTCTCCGTCAACTTTGGCGACCTGAAGGTGGATCCGGAAACCGGCGCTGTTGAGGTGCTGTCCTTCACCGGCATTCAGGACGCCGGCAAGGCCATCCACCCGGCCTACGTGGAGGGCCAGATGCAGGGCGGCGCGGCACAGGGCCTCGGCTGGGCGTTGAACGAGGAGTACATCTACGACGCCGACGGCGTGATGGAGAACGCGGGCTTCCTGGACTACCGGGTGCCCGTGGCTTCGGACTTGCCGATGATCGACACGCAAATCGTTGAAGTGGCCAATCCGAGCCATCCCTATGGCGTGCGCGGCGTGGGCGAGACGCCCATCGTCGCCCCGCTGGCGGTTGCCTCCAACGCCGTGCGCGACGCCACCGGCGTGCGCATCAACGACCTGCCACTGTCGCCGCCGCGCATCTTGGCGGCTTTGAGCAACGACTAGGCCATACAGCGGAGCGGCTCAGCCGCAAAGTCGGATGGCCAAGGTCGTGTTCCCCGATCACCTGCTCGCCCACACCGGGGGCGAGCGGGAGATCGAGGTGGCGGTCGCCAACTACCGGGACCTTTTGGCCCTCCTAGAAAAGCGCTGGCCCGGCGTTCGCGAGCCGCTGAACAAGGCGGCGGTGGCCATCGACGGGCAGATCTACCAAGACGCCTTCTTGGAACCCATCGGCGCCGACAGCGAAGTGTTCTTCATGTCACGCATCGAAGGCGGCTAGCTGCGGCGGCACAGGGAGTGGCGTCCTCGCACCGAACCACGGGAACCTAATCAAGGGCGGGACGCCCTCGCTCCGGGGCGCTCGCTTCGAGCCAGCACGTTCCGACGACCCCAGGGGAATGGCTACGGAGGAAGGCCGGAGCGAGGGCATCTTGCCCTCGATTTGAATCGAGGGAAATCCTGGGAAGGCCGGCACGCCCTCAAGCGGACGGCATCTTGATGCCCGTTATCTCTGCCAACTCCCGGATCGCTTGGTCTTCCTCCACCACCTTGATGGTTTGCATGCCGAGCTGACGGGCAGGCTTTAGGTTGATGCCCAGGTCGTCGAGGAACGCGCAGGCATCGGGCGCGACGCCGAGCCGGGCGCAAGTGAGGCGGTAGATCTCCGGGTTCGGCTTGCGGATGCCCTCGACGCTCGACTCCACCACCAAGTCGAACAGGGCCATGACGGCTTCGGTCTGCTCCCGCTTGGCATCGCTGGTGGCCATCGCTGGGCCGGTGCCGGACTTGACATTGTTGGTGATGCAGGCCACCTTGAAGTGCGCCTTGCAGCGTTTGAGCACCTCCACCATGCGCGGCCGCAGGTCGCCGCTCAGCAGCGCGATGACGTCACGCCCCGGCACCTTGCACCCCCTCGCAGCCGCTTCGGCAGCGAACGCCGCGTCGAACTCCTCCAAGGTGAGTTGGGCCGACTCGAACTGCGCCCAAGCGTTGCTTTCCGGGTTGGTTGCGTTGATGCCGCGAATGAAGTCATTGGGCAGCCCGTGGGCCTGCTCGTAGCGGTTGAAGGCCTCGAACGGCGATGTCGTCAGCACCCCGCCGAAATCCCAGATGACGGCCTCGATGGTTCCCATGCGGTTTTGACCTCCCGGAAAAAAGGGCGAATACTACCCTTGATTGTGGCCGAAAGCGCTTTCGGCCTTGCCCTGATGCCTGCCAAGGGTGCGCCGGCGTCAGTTTCAATTTTCCCCAGCACAAGGAGGCGACGGCATGATGGACTTGCAGGATGGCGTGGTCATTGTCACCGGCTCATCGAGCGGCGTCGGGGCGGCTTGCGCCCGGCAATTGGCGGAGTTGGGCTGTCACGTCGTCATCAACTATGCCCACAACGAGACCGGGGCCAAGCGCACGGAAGCGGCGTGCCATGCCTTTGGCGTTGAAACCGAGGTGGTTAAGGCCGATGTGAGTGACGATGCGGACTGCCGCAAGCTGGTCGATGCGGCGGAATCGAGGTGGGGACGGCTCGATGGCTTGGTCAACAACGCCGGCACCACCAAGTTCTGCGCCCACGACGACTTAGAGGGCTTGGACAAGCAGGACTTCCTGCACATCTACGGCGTCAACACGGTGGGGCCTTACCAGATGGCTCGCGCCGCCGCGCCCCTGATGCGGCGTGGCGGGCGGGGCAGCATCGTCAACGTGGCTTCCATCGCCGGGGTCATGGGGGTGGGCAGCTCCATCGCCTACGCCGCCTCCAAGGGCGCCTTGATCACCTTGGGGCTCTCGTTGGCGCGGGTGCTCGGGCCGGAAATCCGGGTCAACACGGTTTGTCCAGGCTTTATCCAGGGGGATTGGCTGGCCGAAGGCATGGGCCAGGAGACCTATGATCGGGCCAAGGCCTACCTGGAGCAGAACACCCCGCTGCGCCTCACCACCACGCCGGATACCGTCGCCGAAGGCATCCTCCAATTCCTCACCGGCGCCAGCGTGGTCACCGGCGAGACCCTGATTCTCGATGGCGGCCACCACCTGATGCAGATGCCGATGGCGCGCCGCTAGGCCTCAATTCTGGGCTTGGAGTTGGTCGGGTCGGAAGTGGCAGTAGAAGCGGCTGCCCTTGCCAACATCGCTTTCGATTTGCAGTTGGCTGTTGTGCCGCTTGAGGACGTGCTTGACGATGGCCAGCCCCAAGCCCGTGCCGCCGCGCACCCGGGCGCCCGCCAAGTCGACGCGATAGAAGCGCTCGGTCAGCCTTGAGAGGTGTTCGGGCGCGATGCCCACGCCTTGGTCGGTCACCTCCAGCGTGGCGCCGTCGTCGTCGGCCGTCCACCTGATGCTGACCTCGCCGCCTTGGGGGCTGTACTTGATGGCATTGGTGATGAGGTTGGTGCAGGCGCTGTGCAACTCCTTCTCGAGGCCGAGCACCCGTAAGCCGCAGGACATTCGCTGGCTGATCCGATGGCCGTTGCCGGCCATGCCGGCCAAGTCATCCACCACGCTGCCCACCAGTTGCTTGACGTCGATTGCGGTGAGGTCGCCCGGTTCGGGCGCGGGGCTTGATTCCAGCCGGGTGAGCATGAGCAGGTCATCGACCAGGGCCTGCATGCGGTGGGTCGGCGAGCCGAGCTTGCTGACCAGCCGCCGCAGGGTGGCTTCGTCGAGCACCTCGTCTTCAATGGCCTCCAGGTAGCCGACGATGATGGTCAGCGGGGTGCGCAGCTCGTGGGAGACGTTGGCCACGAAGTCCTGGCGCATGCTCAGCAACCGGTTCAGGTGGGTCACGTCCCTGGCCAGGATGAGGTCCTGGTTCTTGGCCACCGGCACGCGGCGCAGCTCCAGCCGCTGGCCCTCGATAAAGGGGGAACTGAATTCGGCAGTGGGATCCGGCGTTTCCTGGTTCAGCAGCCGAATGGCGTCCGGATGCCGCAGCAGGGTGCCGAGGTGTTTGCCGGTGTCCTTGCGTTTCAAGTGCAGCAGGGCCACCGAGGCGTCGTTGAAGTTGACGATGTTGCCCTCAGCGTCCACCAGGATGGCCGCATCCGGCAGCGCCGCCGTCAGGCCCCGGAAGTGGGAGGTCTGCTGCAGGGCCTCGTGCGTCCGCCGCCGCGCCTGCTTCAGCGAGCGGCGCAGGGAGCGGCTGGCCTGCTGCAAGCCCTCGTTGGCGAACTTGGGGCGCCGCAGCGGCTTTTTGGCCCAACGCACGAACTTGCGCAAATCCCGATGTTGGTAAACGAGCCCGGCAGCGGCGACGGCGAACAGGGTCCATCCCAAGACCCCGAGCGCGAGACCCACGATTAGGGCAGCCAGCGCCAGCGCGCCGGCGGCCAGCAGTTCCTTGCGGCTGTAGAGGCTCATCAGGCGGGGCTGAATCGATAGCCCACGCCGCGCACGGTTTGAATGAATTGGTCGGCACCGTGGGGCTTGAGCGTCTTGCGCAGGCGCAGCACATGCACATCCACCGTGCGTTCCTCCACGTAGATGCTGCGGCCCCACACGCGGTCCAGGAGTTGGGCGCGGGCAAATGCGCGCTCCGGATTGCGCATGAACAGTTCCAGCAGGCGGAACTCGGTGGGGCCGACCTTCACCGCCTGCCCATCGACGGAGAGCTTGTGCGCCTTCAAGTCCAAGCGCAAAGGCCCGCAGGCGATGACGCCGCTATCCGGCGTGCCGGTGCGCCGCAGCAGCGCCTTCATGCGGGCGATCAGCTCCTTCGGCGAGAAAGGCTTGGTGAGGTAGTCGTCCATGCCGGAGTCAAAGCTCTTGAGCTTGTCGGTCTCCTCGCCGCGGGCGGTGAGCATGATCATCGGCAGGCTGGCCGTGTGCTCATCGCGCCGCAGCCGGCGGGCCAGTTCCACGCCGCTCATGCCCGGCAGCATCCAATCGATGATGAGCAGCGCCGGCAGCGGGCCGTCGAGCTGGCGCAAGGCGGATTCGGCGCTGTCCGCCTCGCAGACGCTGAAACCGGCCCGGGTCAGTGAGAAGTTGAGCATCTCGCGAATCTCCTGCTCATCTTCAATGACCAAAACCTTGTTGTCCATGCTGGTGCCTGTGGGGGG
>JAPPIX010000159.1:2448-8029 GCA_028820495.1 Gammaproteobacteria bacterium | reverse complement strand
CGCGCTTCGCAAGGCTGGGAGGAAAAGGCCATGGGACACCGAATTGAGTTGCGCGCCGCCGACGGGTTCGAGTTGGGCGCTTGGGAATCGACGCCGTCGGGCACGCCGAAGGGCGGCGTGGTGGTCATCCAGGAGATCTTTGGGGTCAACGGCCACATCCGCGAGGTGGTTGACGGCTATGCCGAGGCCGGCTACGCCGCCGTTGCGCCGCAAATCTTCGACCGCGCGGAGCCGAACGTGGAGCTCGGCTACGAGGAGGCCGACATGGGGCGGGGCATCGAACTCGCGTTCCAGAAGCTGCAGATGCCCAATACCCTGGCTGACATCCAAGCCGCCATCGACCACGCCTCGGCCCATGGCCGGGTGGGGGTGGTGGGCTACTGCTTCGGCGGCTTGCTGACTTGGCTGTCGGCTTGCGAACTGACCGGGGTGGCCGCGGCGTCCTCCTACTACGGGGGCGGGGTGGCCGGCGAGGCGGAACGCTCGCCCAAGTGTCCGGTCATCATGCATTTCGGGGAACTCGACGCCCACATTCCGCTGTCCGACGTGGACAAGGTCAAGGCCGCCCAACCGGATGTTCCGGTTTACGTCTATGCGGCGGACCACGGCTTCAACTGCGACCATCGGGCCAGCTATGACGCGCCGAGCGCCGACTTGGCCCGCCAGCGAACCTTGGCGTTCTTTCAGGAACATCTGGGCTAATCTGAAAACTGCCTTGACAAGGCAAAACCGTTTGTTGATGCTTTGCCGACATTGGAAGGGGGCGGACGCATCTGGCATGCACATCAAGCTGGGGCTCTTGAAGCAAGAGCGCGTCACCTGCCGGTTTAATTCACTTTCCTAGGAAGACGTATGAGAAACAGACGCTACGCTTGGCTTACCTCGTTGATGTTCTTGATGGCCGCGGGCTTGGCCGGCCCCGCCGCAGGGGCCACCTTGGCGGACATCTATGTGGTCGCGGAGCGCATCAACCAGCAAGCCAAGACCTCCCAGGCCAGGATCGACGCGCTCACCGAGGAGACCCACAAGCTCCTCAACGAGTACAAGACCGTGCTCAAGGAGATTGAGGGGCTGCGCGTTTACAACCGGCAGTTTGAAAAGCAAATCGCCAACCAGGAACGGGAGATGGCCCAGCTCACCGAGTCGATCGACCGGGTGACGATCATCGAACGCCAGATCACGCCGCTCATGCTGCGCATGATCGACGGCCTCGAGCAGTTCGTGGACCTAGATCTGCCCTTCCTGCTCGACGAACGCCATGACCGGGTGGACCGGCTGCGGGAGATGATGGATCGGGCCGATGTCGCGGTCTCGGAGAAGTTCTCGCAAGTGCTGCGCGCCTTCCAGATCGAGAACGAGTACGGCCGCACCATGGAGGCCTACGGCGACACCATCAACGTCGATGGCGTCGACCGCAAGGCCGACATCCTCAAGGTGGGCCGCGTCGCCCTGGTCTTCCAAACCCCGGACGGCGAGGAGACCGGCATGTGGAACAAGGTGGACAACCGTTGGGAGGTGATCGGCGATGAATTCACCACCCCGGTTCGAAACGGCATCCGCATGGCACGCAAGCAATTGTCCGTGGACATGCTCACTCTCCCCATCACCGGACCGGAGGCCTAACCGATGAAATCAGCCAATCGAATTATCTTGGCTTGCTCCGCAGCGGCGGGGATGCTGCTGTTAGCCGCCTTCGGCGCCCAGGCAGCGGAGGAGTCCGGCTCGGCCAGCACCTTGCGGGTGAACCAGGCCGACAGCCTGGACGAACTGCTGCGCAACGTTGAGCAGCGCCGGGTGGTGGAGTCCGCCGAACACCGCCAGCGTGAGCAGCGCTTCCAGAATGACCGGGCGCGCCAAGCGCAAATGCTTGAAGACGCCAAGGCCGAACGGCGGCGTGAGGAACGGCGCTCCGACCGGCTTGAGACCCAATTCAACGAGAACGAAATCCGCATCGGCGACCTGCAGGAGCAGCTCGACCGGCGTCTCGGCTCCCTGCGCGAGCTCTTCGGCGTGCTGCAGCAGGTGGCCGGCGACACCCGCGGGCTGTTCGAAGGCTCGTTGATCTCCGCCGAGTTTCCCAACCGCGGCGAGTGGCTGGGCGAATTAGCGGCGAAGATGGGCACCGCCAGCCAGTTGGCCACCATCGAAGAGATGGAGGACCTGTGGTTCGAGCTGCAACGCGAGATGACCGAGTCCGGGCGCATCGCCCGCTTCCCGGCCACCGTCACGCTGTTGAGCGGGGAGCAGAAGGAGACGGACGTGGTGCGAATCGGCGCCTTCTCGCTGATCGGCGACGGCGAGTACCTCAACTACGACCCGGACGACGGCGCCATCGTCGAACTGGCCCGCCAACCGGCGGCCCGCTTCACCAACACCGTCGAGGATGTTGAGGAGGCTGCCACCAGCGAAGTGGTCGCCTTCGCCGTGGATCCCACTCGCGGCTCGCTGCTGTCCCTGCTCATTCAGGCGGCAACCGTGGGCGAGCGGGTCGGCTCGTTGTTCGGCGGCATCGCCAAGGGCGAGTGCTACCTGCCGTTCTGCGACGGCCAGGGCGGCTACGTGGGCTCGGTCATCATCCTCGGCGGCATCATTGGCGTGCTGCTGGCCATTGAACGCCTGATCACGCTGTCGATCACCGGCGCCCGGGTCAACGCCCAGAAGCGTTCCGATGAGCCCAGCGAGGACAATCCCCTCGGCCGGGTGCTCAACGTTTACCACGAAAACACCAATGTGGACGTGGAGACGCTGGAGTTGAAGCTCGGCGAGGCGATCTTGGGCGAGACACCCAAGATAACAAGGAACATCACGCTCATTCAGGTGATTTCCGTGGTCGCGCCGCTGCTCGGCCTGCTCGGCACGGTCATCGGCATGATCCTGACCTTCCAGGCCATCACGCTGTTCGGCACGGGCGATCCGAAGACCATGGCCGGCGGCATTTCCACGGCGTTGATGACCACGGTGCTCGGCTTGTGCGTGGCCATTCCCACCACCTTGCTGCACGCCATCGTCGCACAGCGCAGCCGCTCGGTCATTCACGTGCTTGAGGAGCAGACCCAAGGCTTCATCGCCGAGCACGCCGAACGATCGGGCCAAGCGCTGGAGTAGGGCGTCACGATGCTAGGCGACGCCTATCTAGCCATCGTCCAGTTCATGGAACAGGGCGGCAATGTGCTCTATCTCATTGCCGCCCTGACCTTCCTGATGTGGACGTTGATCTTCGAGCGCATGTGGTACTTCTTCTCCCAGCACAAGTTGTTGGTGCAGGAGGCCACGGACCTGTGGGAAAGCCGGCCGGAGCGGCGCTCATGGAGCGCCCACCAGGTTCGGGACCGCATCATCTCCGAAGCCTCGGGGCGCATCACCGGGAGCCTGCCGCTCATTCAAACCTGCGTGACCCTGTGCCCGCTGCTGGGGCTGCTCGGCACCGTCACCGGCATGATCTCGGTGTTCGACGCCATGGCCACGCAAGGCGGCAATGCCCGCTCCATGGCCGCTGGCGTCTCGATGGCCACCATCCCCACCATGTCCGGCATGATCGCCTCGCTGTCCGGTCTGCTGGGCAGCACCTTCGTGAAACGGAGGGTGGATTTCGAGGTCGAACTGTTTGAGGACCACTTGACCATGGATCATTGAGCGTTCCGCTACGCGGTACGCCACAAGTCAACAGGAGCAAAACGATATGGCGCGTCAGGCAAACCGATTTTCCCGATCCGATGAGGACTCGGACATCAACTTGACCCCCATGCTCGACGTGGTGTTCATCATGTTGATCTTCTTCATCGTCACCGCCACCTTCATCAAGCAGGCCGGCATTGACGTCTTGCGGCCCGACGCCGACACCGCGGAGCAGAAGCCCACGGTCAGCGTGCTGGTCGCCATCGGCCCCAACGGCGACATCTGGATCGATAAGAAAAAGGTGGACTCAGCGGCAGTCCGCGCCCACATCGAGCGCCTGCATTCGGAAAACCCGAAGGGCGGCTTGGTGATCCAGTCCGACCGGGAGGCCAAGTACGGACAATTGAAGGCGGTTCTGTCGGCTGCCCGCGCTGCGGGCCTGATCGAGGTCGCCATTTCCACGGAGGCATAGCATGTTGATGCGATTCGGTTTTGCGGTTGCCCTGGGCGCCGTTGCCACCTTTGCCCTGTTCCTGCTCATGCAGGCGCTCATCAAGAGCGACAAGAGTCCCTTTGACGACAGCATTTCGGGGAAAATCGTTGACTTCGTCCGCGTTGAGGACGACGTCTCCATCGAGACCAAGCAGCGCAAGCCAAAGCCGCCGCCGCCGCCGGACGAGCCGCCACCGGACATGCCCCGCCCGGATTTCGACGCCTCTGACGTCTCCCAAGGCGTTGATATCGGCGCGGTGGAGATCCAGGTGGATGTCAATGTCGGCGGCACCGGAGGGTTCAGTTCCGATGGCGAGTACCTGCCCATCGTCAAGGTGGCCCCGGTGTATCCGCGCCGGGCGCAAACCCGGGGCATTGAGGGCTACGTCCTGCTGGAGTTCGTCGTCACCCGCACCGGCGCGGTGCGCGACCCGAGGGTGATCGAATCCAAGCCGCCGGGCATCTTTGACCGCGCCGCCGTCAACGCCGCGCTCAAGTTCAAGTACAAGCCCAAGGTGGTGAACGGCGAGCCGATCGACGTGGCCGGGGTGCGCAACCGAATCACCTTTGAGCTGCAGGACGGCTAGGAGCGAGCCATGACGAGCACAGCGTTCAGAGTTCTCACGAAGCGCCTTTGCGGCCTTGGGGCCGCCTTGGCTGCGGCGTTGGTCATGGTGTTTGGCATCGAAGTCGCTCCGGGCGTCACCGTCGGCGGCGCCGAGGCGGCGTTCGGCCAAGAGGACGAACAGCCCCGGCAGAAGACGCGGCGGGTGCCGTCCATGAGCGAGGCCACCTTTAAGAAGCTGGCCGAGGCGCAGGAGTTCATCGACGCCAAGGATCTAAACGGTGCGCAAGCGGTGCTGCAAGGCATGCTCGACCGTTGCCGGGGCGGGCGCAATTGCCGGTACAACGGCAACGAAATCGGCCAGATTCACAACATGCTGGGCTTTGTCCAATTCTCCAAGGAGGACTACGGCGCGGCCATTCGCCACTACCAGGAAGTCATCAAGCAAGGGGAGGACATCCCGGAAGGCTTGGAAACCACCACCCTCTACACCTTGGCGCAGCTTTGCTTCGTGGATGAACGGTACAACGATTCCTTGCATTACATGGAGATCTGGATTTCCAAGGCCAATAACCCAGGGCCGGAACCGCACATCTTCATGGGCCAGGTTTACTACCAGATGCAGGACTATCGCAGTGCCGTGGGCCAGATCGAACGTGGCATCGCCGTCGCCAGCGAGCGCAACACCCCCATCAAGGAAAATTGGTGGGCGTTGCTCAACTTCCTCTACTTTGAGTTAGAAAACTGGCCCAAGGTCTTGGAAATTCTGGAAATTCTGGTGCGGGATTTCCCCAAGCGGGACTACTGGATACGCTTGGCTGGCATCCAGGGCCAGGAAGGCATGGAAAAGCAGCAGGTGTACACCATGATGGCCGCCTACGAGGCTGGGTTTCTGACCCGCGAGTCGGA
>JAPPIX010000159.1:0-2348 GCA_028820495.1 Gammaproteobacteria bacterium | reverse complement strand
TCCAATCAGCGCATCTGCCAGCAGTGGATCACCTTCATCGACCGGGAAGTCAGACGCCGCCAACAACTCGCTTCGGCCCTATAGGCAGCTTGCCTTCCAGGCGCTGGACGCTTCCGCCCAGCTAGCGCAATCGTGTACACGGGAATTGTCCAAGGGCTTTGCGAAGTCGCCTCGGTGGCGGACCAGCCGGGCCGCCGCCGCCTGCGCGTTCAGATTGGCGATCTAACCGAAACGCTCGTCTTAGGCGCCTCCGTGGCCATCAACGGCGTTTGCCTGACCGCCACCGAGGTGGAGGCGGGCAGCGCCTGCTTCGATGTCATTCGGGAAACCCTCGACCACACCAATCTTGGTGCCCTGCAGCAGGGCAGCAGGGTCAACGTGGAACGCTCCTTTCGGGTTGGCGATGAGATCGGCGGGCACATCCTCTCCGGCCACATCATCGGCACCACGACGGTTGATGCCATCGAGGAAGGGGAGAACGAGCGCAATCTATGGTTCCGCGTGGAGGCCGATTGGCTGCGCTTTCTGCATCACAAGGGCTTCGCGGCGCTTGACGGCGCGAGCCTCACGATCGCCCAAGTGGACGCGCCAGCCCAGCGCATCAAGGTGAGCCTCATTCCCGAAACCATCGCCCGCACCACCTTGGGGTCCGTGGCCCAAGGCGACCGGGTGAACCTGGAAATCGACCCCCAAACCCGCGCTATCGTCGAAACCGTCGAGCGGGTGCTCGAGGAACGGGGAGTCGTCTGACCGGACTGTATCGGCTGGGGAGTGGGTGTTCGGTGGGGGCATCCGGCACTGTTAAGGGTCGCCACCGGTCGGGCGCAAGCCCGAGCCGAAGCATCGCTTCGGCAGGTGACGACGCCCCGCAACTGTGTTGCGGGGCCGGTTTGTCCAACAACCCGATTTGTCCCTTAAGGATACTCCGCCTGGTGTGCCGGATGCCCCCACCGAACACCCACTTGGCTCCCCGCGTTCGAGCCGGTTCCCTCGGCTCGAGGGCGTCCCGCCCTCGCACGGCGCGCAGCGCCGTTCCTTCACGCCTTCGTTGTTCCGTGACACGCTATCCTTGACCACAGCGCCCAACTATAATTTGCGATGTGAGCGTTGCCTCCACATTCCATGATCGCCTCAAGGAGGCTTGGTCGCACAGCGGTTCGCTCATCTGCGTGGGCTTGGACCCGGTTCGCAGCCGCCTGCCAGCCGCCTTCCGTCAATCCCCGTCCGGCTTGCGTGACTTTTGCTGCGCCATCGCCGAAGCCACCGCCGATCTGGTCTGCGCCTTCAAGCCCCAAATGGCCCACTTCGCCGCCGAGGGTGCGGAGGATCAACTGGCCAGCGTCATCGCCTTCATTCAGCAGCGCTGGCCGAAAGTGCCGGTCATTCTCGACGCCAAGCGCAGCGACATCGGCGCCACGGCCGACTTGTACGCCAAGGAGGTTTTCGAGCGCTACAACGCGGATGCGGTGACGATCAACCCCTATCTTGGCGAGGAGAGCGTTCGCCCGTTCCTAGCCTACCCGGGGCGCGGTGTGGCCCTGCTGTGCCGCACCAGCAACGCGGGCAGCGGCTGGCTGCAGGCGCATCCCCCGGAGGCGCCGCTGTACCTGCGCGTCGCGGCGGCGGCCAAGGCGTGGAATCGCGAAGGCAACCTGATGCTGGTGGCCGGCGCCACCTATCCCGACGAGCTGGCCCGGATTCGTGAAGCGGTCGGCCCCATGCCGCTGCTGGTTCCGGGCGTCGGCGCCCAAGGGGGCGATCTCGCGCAAGCGCTTGAGGCCGGCCTTGATGCCGACCGCCAAGGGCTCATCATCAACGCCTCGCGCTCGGTGCTCTACGCAGGCACTGACGACGACGGCGCGCCGTTTGCGGAGGCATCCCGCAAAGCGGCGCTGGCCCTCTGGCAAGCGGTTAACGCCATCCGCGATAATCTGGGCTCTCCGGCAATAGCCCGGAGCCTGTGATTGAATCGACCGGCGAACCCGGTTTCCTTTTCCATGATTGAGTGAATCGAATGGCCAAATTCAAGTTGCGCGTCAACGGCAGCGAGCAGGAAGTGGATGTCCGGCCGGACATGCCGCTTTTGTGGGTTCTGCGGGACAAACTGAAACTCACCGGTACCAAGTACGGCTGCGGCATCGCCCAGTGCGGCGCCTGCACCGTGCACGTTGATGGCACGCCGATGCGGTCCTGCGTGATGCCGGTGCAGGCGGTCACCGGCGCGGTGACGACCATTGAAGGGCTGGCGGCGGAGGGCGATCTGCATCCGCTGCAGGCGGCTTGGATCGAACACGACGTGCCGCAGTGCGGGTACTGCCAATCGGGGCAGATCATGAGCGCCGCGGCCT
>JAPPIX010000259.1 GCA_028820495.1 Gammaproteobacteria bacterium | reverse complement strand
CGAACGGAGCGCCACCGCTCCGCCCGCCACGGCCTCACTCAACCGCTCAATTGTGAATTCGGCCACGAAGGCTCTCCTTTCGTCGGGGCTCAGGCGCTCGCCAGAACCACGAGATCGATCATCGCGCAGAGGTATGACAGCCTGCCTGCCACGCTCCAAAGGAGTCCTCATCACGCATGGCAGTGCCCTGCACCGCCGTGTAGGAGACCGCAGGCGCCGAAGCAACCCTCGGCCAGTCCCGTGCCACGGACGCACCCGCTCTAGTCTCGGTCTCGACATCGGGCAACTCGACCAACAGGCGGACGGCATGGACGGTCTCGGACACATCCACGCAAACCTCCGCTCGGGTGCTTGCCACACCACCTTGAGTTCGCTCGATGGCGATCTCCTCCACGGAGCGGCGATGCACGGTCGCCCGGCTGAAACGGATCCTACTCATCGTAGCTCCTTCTTGTTAGTGGGATGTTGCGAAGCGGTGAGGCACTGCTATTCTGGCCGGATGACCTAGCGGCCCCAGAGTAGACGCTCGACTCGACAGCAACAACCCCGCGAGAGCGATTTCTTGCAGGGTCGTCCTCGGCGGCCCGTGCCGCCACGCGCCTGCCACCTTGCCAGCAGCGGTGGAGTTCGCCGACTGACGAAGCGATATCGCCAGCAGCCCACAACGCCAAGGCCGGCACCCTTAGCCTGAATCCACCGGTGGGCGGCTGGTGTGGTGCGGGTCGGGTGCTGGTTCGGTGTGTGGCGGGGCTTGTGGCGGGGGTCAGGCGCAGCAGGCGGTGTTGGGGCGTGGGGGGCTGTGGGTTGGGTTTTGGCGGGTTGGTGGCGCTTGGGGTTTGTGCTGGGGTGCGCCGGGCGCCGGGGGTTGGCGCTCAGATGAGCGGGGGCAGGCTGCGGATGTGTCCCAGGGCTCGGGTGAAGGCCGCGGCCCAGGGCCAGTTCGCGGGCATGCGCAGGATGTGTCTGCGGCTGTGGTTGACGACGCGGCCGGGGACTTCGAGCAGCCATCGGCGCACGGTGGCGGCGACGGTGAGCCTGCGGGGGTTCTGGGTGTGTCCGAGCCGTGCGGTCCAGCGGGCGAGGTTGTGGGCCAGCGCGGCGCAGGCGAGGTGGGCGGCGTTGGCGGTGAACTTGCCTGAGGGGCAGTGGGCGAGCCCGTTGGCTTTGAGGTCGCGGATGGCGAGCTCGACTCGGGCACAGTCGCGGTGGTAGGCGTCGGCGGCGGCTGTGTCGAGGTCGTCTCTGTTTGTGACGAAGCAGTGGTGGCGCCAGTGGGGCCACAAGGTCGCCTGCGCGCCGGCGAGGCGGGTGCGGCGCAGCACCAGCCGCAGCTTGCGGGGGCCGCGGCCGCCGCGGCGGCCGGTGGTGATGGTGGTCTCAGCGGCCTGCGCTTCGCCGTCTTCGGTGTAGTGGATCGTCTTCCAGGCCTTGTCTTCGATTGCTTCTATGGCTGCTTTGACCTTGGTGTTCTGCGGGATCGTGATGCTGCACGCCGCGCCTTTGGCCTCGAGGGCGTCGATGAAGTCATAGGAGAAGAACCCCGCGTCGGCGCGGACGGTGACCTTCGCGCCCGAAGCGAGCCGCTTGATTCTCGCGAGGGTCTCGGCCACAAAGCGCAGGTGGCCGCGCTGGGAGCTGCCAGAGCGCATCCGCACATGCACGATCTCGCCGGTGTCGTCGCGCACCACGGCCACGGGATGGTATCCCAGAACTTCGGTGTGGCCGTAGGCGGCGCCCTGCTTGGACTTGCCGTGGACCTCACAGACCGTGGAGTCCAGATCCACCGTCATCTCCGACACCGCAGGCGCCGCGCCCGCGGACCACGCCCGATCAAGCGCCAGCTCCCAGGCCCGGTCGAGCCGGCGGACATGGCACCACGTGAAGGACCGCAGCCACGTCCCCACAGTCGAAGGCGCCGACGGCTCAAAGCCCAGCACCGCCGCAGCCGACCCCGCCCGCAGCCGGTCGGCGTCGTCGATGAAGGAGCCGCCCACCAGCATCGACGCCACCACCGACCGCGCCTTGGCCCCCGAGCCGCGCCCGGACTCAGGCGGCCGAACCACAGCATCGATGAGCGACTCCAGACCAAGCCTCGACATCACCGTGCCCGCCAGCAGCAGCCCCGCGTCGGCCACCAGCGAGCAATCGTCGAAACGAACCTCCAACCCGTCGATGCACCCAGTTACACTGCCCACAGGAAGTACCTCCTCACATGGCGAGAACTACTGCTATCCCAAACAGCATTCTCCCACGTCAGGAGGCCTTTCTGGTGGACGCGACACCCCCTCTGCCCCCACCGCCTCGGTGAATCTAGGCTAAGGGGCTGACTGCCGATACTCCCAGCAGGAACGACCGGAGTCAGCCATGTAGACAATGAAGGATCCAGCGCCGAAGCCCATCGTCACCTGGGAGGCCCTGCGGCACCGCCCCAATCAGCCAGCAATGCCCCGCGGACGTGAACATCCGCCCCCATTGAAGCTTGCTCGTGGGATGGTGAGCAGCAGAGGAGACTCCGATTCAGGGAGGTCCCGACCTCCCTCTCCATTGTCGCCGCGGCGT
>JAPPIX010000060.1 GCA_028820495.1 Gammaproteobacteria bacterium | reverse complement strand
TCCCCGGTTCATTTCGAGGGCAAGATGCCCTCGCTCCGACAAAATGAGAATTGCTCCTAGCGCTGGTCATGAAGCTTGCCTGCCTCGGCCGAGCCGGGTGCGCTTGTGCTGCACGTAGTCCACCACGATGTATTCGCCGAGTTGCTCCGGGGTGGTGTAGAACACGCGGCCGCCGTTGATGCGGGCGATTTCGTCCATGAAGGCCTTGAGATAGGGGCTTCGGTCGAGCATGAAGGTATTGATGGCGATGCCCTTCTGGGTGCAGTGACGCACCGCCCGTAGGGTGGCGCGAATGGTCGCCGGCGTGGGTGGATAGGCGAATTGCGCCTGGCCGTTCTCCAAGTGGGAGGTCGGTTCGCCGTCGGAGATCATGATGATCTGCTTGGCTCCTTCGGGCTCCTTGCTGAGCAGCCGGGCGGCCAGCAGCAGGGCGTGCTGCATGTTGGTGCCGAGCAGGTAGTCGTCCCACTGCAGAAAGGGCAGTTCATGGGCCTTCAACGCCTTGGCGTAAGCCGCGAAGCCAATCACGTGGAAGCTGTCCTTGGGGTAGCGCGAGCTGATCAGGTTGTGCAGCGCCAAGGCCACCTTCTTGGCCGCCTGAAAGGAGCCGCGCAGCGCCATCGACCAAGACAGGTCCACTAGCATCGCCGTCGATGTGGAGGTGATCATTTCGCTGCGATACACCTCGAAGTCTTCGTGGCTTAGCCGCACGGGCGAGCCCGGGCCACTGCGGTCGATGGCGTTGCGGATGGTGCGCGGCATGTGCAGTTGGAAGGCGTCGCCGAACGCAAAGGGGCGGGTCTGCTCTAGGCGCTCGCCAAAGCGGCCCTCCTCCGGCAGGGCGTGGTTGCCCAAGGACTGCCTTTTGAGGCGTTGGTAGATTTCGCCGAGGGCCTTCTGGCCAATCATGCGGGAGCCGCGCGGGGTGAGTTCAAAACGGTTGTCGCCCTTGGCGCGGATGTAGCCCGCCTCCTCAAGGGCCTTGAGGAGGTCGTTCAGGCCGTCCAGGTTTTCAGCGGCTTCGGAGCCGGCGATTTGCTCAAGCAGGTCGCGGTCGATGCGACCGAGGTCGCCGCCGCGCTCGGCGTTTTGCACCTGGCCGATGAGGTCGTCAAGCCGCTGCATATCGTTCATGAGCTGCATGGCCGCTTCGAGGCTCAGCTCCTCGCCGCCGTCGAAGCGGTACTGGCGCCCCTCCGGGCGCAGAAAGTCCATGCCCTTCATCAGCCGGGCGAGTTCGCGGTTCAGTTCGGGGTCGTCGAAGCGGTCCTGCAGCAGGCTTTGCAACTGCGCCCGCTGCTCGGCGGACAGCGAGTTCATCAGCGATTGGGCGGCGGCCATCTGCTGGCGCATCTGTTCGAGCAGTTCGTCGAGGGAGGCGGGCGGGTTGTCGCCGAACAGGTCGCCGAACTCCGCCATGAACTCGTCGAAGCCAGGGTCCTCTCCGCCGATCTTCTTGACCAGCATGTCGTTCAGCGCTTGAAGCATGCGCTTCATCCGGTCCATGTCGCCGTCGGAGAGCTGGTTGATCAGGTTCTCCATGCCCTTGAGGAAGCTGTTGGTCGCCGCTTGGCGCAGCCGGTTCAGCAGCTCGAGGAATTTCCGCTGCGCATCCGGGTCGAGGAACTCGTACTTTTCGAGTTCGCTGATGCGGCCCGGCAGGTCTTCGGGCAGTTCGTCGAGGGTTTGGCGGCTGCGCTCTGCGACGCTCTTCAGCACGTTGTCGCTGAAGTTGCCATGGCCCTCATCCTGGCCGTTGCTCTCATCCTCTGCGAGCCATTCATCAATGCGCTGCCGCTCCATGGCGAGAATCTCGTCGAGGGCCTTGCGCAAGTCGTCGAACAGGCTGCCGAGATCATAGCGGCTGAGCTGTTCGCGGCGCTTCTCCCGCAACCGCTTCAGCATCTCGTTCAGGCCGTTGAGGGAAGTGCCTTGCAAACCCCGGCTCATCAGGTTGCGCAGCGCCCAGCGCAAGTCCCCGTGCTCGATGACGTCGTCGGTCAGCGCCGACATGATCTCGGCGGCATCGAGGGCGAGCTGCTGGCTGCCGTCCCAGGTGGAGTAGCGCAGGTTGCCAGGGAATTGACGCATGCTGTATCCCTCTCTACACCCTCGCTCCGGAGCAGGATCCCGGAGCGGGGGCGTCCCGCCCTCGATTGAGCCGTTGGATTGCGCTTTCCATCAGGCCGAGTAAACCGCAGCGCCCGCTTCGGTGCGCTTGTTCAGCCGCTTGTTCAGATGCAGCCCCTCCAGAATGAACTCGACGATTGCGGCGTGGACGCCGGGGCTTTCGCCCTCCAGGTGGGCGGCAAGCGCGGGGATGTCCGTCAGAATGCGGCGATAGTCCGCCGCTGGCACGGCGGCCCCGGCGGTGAAGCTGTAACCCTCGTCGAAGGCTTCTTCCACGGCCTCGAAGTCGCTGCCGCCAAAGGCGCGGTCGAACACCGCCTTGACGGCCATTTGCACGATGCGGGTGATGACGCGGGCCTCGTCGCCCTCTTCCATGGCCTCGACCTCCAGCTTGCCTTGGAAGCTCGGCAGGATGTAGGCGAGGTCGGAGA